>JALHQM010000046.1:2926-19869 GCA_022841965.1 Hyphomicrobium sp.
CTGCATTCTGCCTTCTGCCCACTCCCCCCTGCCTCCTGCATTCTGCCTTCTGCCCACTCCCCCCTCCCGACTGCCTCCACACTCCACCCTCCCCATAGGTTGTATATCAAAACACGCTGCGTTACAAAACGAATGAACGTTCGCCTTGACGCCGTCACGATCTTGCCCGATGATCCAAAAAAAATGAGCGTTCGTTTTACTCAAGTCGATACCCTCCGCCCGCTGACTGCCGAAAGACGAAGTACCGATGCCGAAACTGAAACCCGATACCCAGCGCGCGCGCCGCGAACACATCCTTGACGCGGCCGAACTCTGCTTCGCGCGCTCCGGCTTCCACGCGACCAGCATGCAGGACATCTGCCGCGAAGCCAGTGTCTCGCCCGGCGCCCTCTACGTCTATTTCAGCTCAAAAGAAGACCTGATCGCCGGAATTGCCGAACGCAATCGCCAAGAATTTCAGGCCCGCTTCGCGCAGCTGGCTCAAGCCACGGACTTCTTCGTGGCACTTGAAGCGATCGGCAACGCCTACTTCGTCGAAGATGAACCCCACTGCCGCCAGATCTGTCTGGAGATTGGCCTCGAGTCGACGCGCAACACCACCGTCGGCGAGATCCATCGCTCGGTCGATGAGTTCGTCGGCTCAAGCTTCGAAACGCTCTTCCAACGCATGATCGACGACGGCCGCATCCGCCCCGCTCACAGCGCCGCAGCACTGGCCCGTGTCTTCATGGTCATCGGCGACGGCCTGTTCTGGCGCTCAGCCGTCGATCGCAAATTCGATATGGCCAAAACCATCCCCGACGTCGTGGAGGTCATACGCCAGCTGTTGAACCCAGTCGAAGACGTCGCAAGCCGCCGTCCCACCAAACCGCTGGGGGAGGCCGCAGAGTGACCCGCACGAATATCATCAAGTATGCTCTCGCCGCAGCCGTTGCAGCGATCGTTTGGGCAACGGGCATTTACAAGCCTGTCGTCGATCTCGTCGCGCACCGCCAAACGAAAACGGATAAGGTCGCCACAGTTGCACCCCCGTCCGTCACAGTCAGCCGCGTCGCCTCTGCGGACTTTGTCGAAACCGTTCTGGTCACCGGCTCCCTGGTGCCGCGCGAAGACGTGCTCGTCGCCCCCGAGGTTGAAGGTCTGCGCATTCTAGAGTTGCGCGCCGACCAAGGCGACGAGGTGAAGAAAGGCGATGTCCTCGCCGTCCTCGAAACCGTCACGCTCGAAACGCAGCTGGCACAAAACGCCGCCAACATCGCCCGCAGCACCGCCGCCATCGCGCAAGCTCAGAGCCAGATCGTTGAGGTGCAAGCTCGCTTGACGGACGCTAATGCGCAACTCGATCGCGCCAAGCCTCTCACCAAGCAAGGTTATCTGTCCGAGTCCGCCCTCGACACACGAACCGCCACCAAACGCTCGCTCGAAGCACTGCTGAATGCTGCGAAGGGAGGTTTGCAAGCCGCCGAAGCCGAGAAGGTCCAGTTGGAGGCCGCCCGCCGCGAACTCGACTGGCGCCGCACGCGCTCCGAAGTCCGCGCGCCCGTCGACGGCCTCATCAGCCGCCGCACCGCCAACATCGGCGCCATCGCCACCGCTCTAGGATTGGCCGCTGGCGAACCGATGTTCCGCATTGTTCAAAATGGCGAAATCGAACTCGACGCCGAGGTCGGCGAATCCCAGGTGCGCAAGCTGAAAGCCGGACAGAACGCGACCATCACCGTCGCCGACGGAAGCAGCACCACCGGTGCCGTGCGTCTCGTCTCCCCTGAAATCAACAACACGACCCGCCTCGGCCGTGTCCGCATCTTCATCGGCGCCGACAAGAAACTCCGCATCGGCACATTCGCCAGCGGCCAAATCGAAACCGCCCGCCAGCGCGGCCTCGCCGTTCCCGTGTCAGCGGTCAGCACATCCGGCGGCACGTCGACCGCCCTTGTCCTCGACGGCAACATCGTCCGCGAGCGCCAAATCAAAACCGGCCTCACCTCGGGTGGCCTTGTCGAAGTCCTCTCCGGGGTCACCGAAGGCGACCGCGTCATTGCCCGCGCCGGCACCTTCCTCAAAGACGGCGATATCGTACGCCCCATCGACACCGACACCCGCACCGTGAGTGACGCCCGATGAGTGACGTCTCGCGCATCAATTTCTCGGCCTACTCGATCCGCAAGCCGCTCCCTGCGATCCTGCTGTTCGTGGTGCTGCTCTTTCTCGGCATCATGAGCTTCAAGTCGCTGCCGGTCACCCGCTTCCCCAACATCGACATTCCGCTCGTCCAGGTCACCGTCACCCAGTCGGGCGCAACCCCGGCGGAGTTGGAAACCCAGGTCGCAAAACTCGTCGAAGATGCCGTCGCCAACATCACGGGCGCCAAGCATGTCATTTCGATGCTGAGCGATGGCGCCTCAACGACAGCCATCGAATTCCGGCTCGAGATCGATACCGACCGCGCCTTGAACGACGTCAAGGATGCCATCGAGAAGATACGGCCCGAATTGCCACGCACAATCGACGAGCCCACCATCCAGCGGATCGATGTCGAAGGCCAAGCCATTCTCGCCTACGCCGCCGTCTCGCCCGGCATGACGCTCGAACAGCTCTCTTGGCACGTCGACGACGTGATCAAGCGCGAACTCCTCGTCGTCAAGGGTGTGGGCCGCGTCGAACGCTACGGCGGCGTCAAACGCGAGATCCGCGTCCTGCTCGACCCCGAGCGCTTGCTGGCGTATGGCGTCACCGCTGCCGATATCAACCGTCAGATCCGCGCCACCAATGTCGACATCGGCTCCGGTCGCGGGGAAGTCGGCAATCAGGAACAGGCGATCCGAATTCTTGCCGGCGCCAAGTCAGTCGCTGAGCTGTCCGAAACCAAGATCGCCATTCCCGGCGGCCGCTACCTGCGTCTGTCCGACCTCGGCCGTGTCATCGATGACGCCGAAGAACCCCGCTCCTTCGCGCGCCTCGATGGCCAGCCGGTCGTATCGTTCTCGATTTTCCGCTCCAAAGGAGCCAGCGAACTGTCCGTTGCAGAGGCGGTCGAAAAGCGCTTGGCGGAACTCGACAAGCGCTATCCCGAAGTCTCCCTTTCCAAGATCGACGACGCCGTCGCGTACACGCGCGGCAACTACGAGGCCGCTCTGACGACCCTGATCGAAGGCGCGCTTTTGGCCGTCCTGACGGTGTTCCTGTTCCTGCGCAATTGGCGCGCCACACTGATCACGGCCATCGCCCTGCCCCTCTCGGCCATCCCGGCCTTCTGGGCGATGAGCCTCATGGGCTTCTCGCTGAACCTCGTCTCGCTGCTCGCCATCACCCTGGTCACCGGTATTCTCGTCGACGACGCCATCGTCGAGATCGAAAACATCGTGCGCCACATGCGCATGGGCAAATCTCCCTACCGCGCCGCCATGGAAGCCGCCGACGAAATCGGCCTCGCCGTCATCGCCATCACCCTGACCATCGTGGCCATCTTCGTGCCCGTGTCGTTTATGGGCGGCGTGGCGGGTCAGTACTTCCAGCAATTTGGGCTCACGGTCGCCGTCGCGGTGCTCTTCTCGCTGCTCGTCGCGCGATTAATCACACCGATGATGGCCGCATATCTGATGCGGCCTGTCGCGCCCCACGACACCGAAAACAGCCGCACGATGCGCGCCTATGTGCGCTTCCTCGCCATGACCCTGCGCTGGCGGTACCTCACGTTGATCGTCGGCATGGGCGTTTTCGTCGGCTCTATCTACGCGACTGCGCTGCTACCGACCGCCTTCATCCCCGATGAAGATACCTCGCGCGTCGTCATCTCCGCTGAACTGCCCCCCGGCGCCCGCCTTGACGACACGCGTATCATGATCGACGAGGTCACACAGCGCCTGCAGGCGATCCCGGAAGTCGCGAGCGTCTTCGCCCTCGGAGGCACCTCGCCGACCGGAACACTGGAACTGCGCCGCGCCTCGATCAACGTGCGTCTTGTCCCCAAAACCGAACGCGACAAGCCGCAGAAGGAATTAAAAGCGATCCTGTCCGCTGCAATCGCTGACGTGCCCGATGTCCGCGCCTGGTTCGTCAACGAACGCGGCGAACGCGAACTCTCCTTCTCGCTCCTCTCCCGCGATGGAGAGGCGCTCAAGGAGGGCGTGTCAAAGGTTGAAACAGCTATTCGCAACCTCCCAGGCTTCTTCAACGTCGCCTCGAAATCCGCCCTCGACCGTCCCGAGATCCGAATTGTTCCCGACCTCGACAAGGCCTCCGTCCTCGGCATCACACCCGACCAGATCGCGGAAACCGTTCGCGTCGCAACTATCGGAGACGTCGACGCCAACCTCGCCAAATATACATCCGGCGACCGCTTGATCCCGATCCGCGTCCAAGTCGAGGAGAGCGCGCGCGAGAACTTGCAACGCATCGCCAACTTGCGCCTCACCAATGCCGCAGGCAGATCAATCCCGCTGTCCGCGGTCGCCGACATCTCCTTCGGCCGCGGCCCCAGCGCCATCGATCGCTACGACCGCGAACGCCGCGCCGAAATCGGCGCCGATCTGGTCAAGGGTTTCGCGCTCGGCAGCGCCCGCGAAGCCTTCGTTGCAGAAGTAGAAAAGGTCGGCCTTCCCGAAGGCGTTCGCGTCTTGGCAACAGGCGACGCGGAAATCCAGGACGAAGTTGCCAATGGCTTCATCACCGCCATGGGCACAGGCCTCATGATCGTGCTTGGCCTCTTGATCCTCCTGTTTGGCAGCGTCTTCCAGCCAATCACCATCCTCCTGTCCCTGCCACTCTCCTTCGGCGGCGTTGTCATCGCGCTTCTGGCCACCAACAATCCAGTCAGCATGCCGGTCTACATCGGCCTCCTCATGCTGATGGGCATCGTGACCAAGAACGCCATCATGCTCGTGGACTTCGCCGTTGAGGAAATCGCCCGTGGCACCGACCGCACCACCGCCCTGCTCGAGGCCGGACGCAAGCGCGCACGTCCCATTGTCATGACGACGATCGCCATGGCCGCCGGAATGCTACCCAGCGCCTACGCCCTCGGCGACGGCGGCGAATTCCGCGCACCCATGGCCATTGCCGTCATCGGCGGATTGATCGTCTCGACAATCCTGTCGCTCGTGTTCGTGCCGTCATTCTTCACCGTCATGGACGACCTATCGCGCGGCGTCACATGGGTGATGTCCTTCATCTTCCATCCCAACGCAGCCGATGAAGATGGCGAGGACACGACAGAGGCCCCCCGCCTACCCCCCCGCGCCGTCGATGCGACGCCCCAGCAGAGCCCGTCATCCGGCGGACGCATCGCTGCGGAATAACCGTTATTCCCCTGTTGCATTGCTGAGATGACATCTCATGCCTATATGCGGCTCAGCGTTGTCTCGTTTGATAAAAAAGGAATATTCCATGTTTGACGCCAAGGCCCTTCTTGAGCAGCTAGCTGGCAACGCGCAACGGTCCGCTGCCGCGCCCTCCGCACCCGGCGAAGGTGGCGGACTAACAGATCTGCTGCGTAACCTCACCGGCGGAGCCGGCGGCGGTAGCGCCGATCAAATCCTGGCACAGGTAAAAGAACAGGCGGCTAAGTTTGGTGGCCCATCCGGCGCTGAACTCGTCGACACCCTGACCAAAGCCTTTGGCCAAGCCACCCAAGGCGTGAAGGAAGGCGCCACCCGCATCGGCGACGCCACCGGCGCACGCGATGCCGTCACAAACGCCACAGGTGGCCGTACTGCCGAAGACATGATTGCGCAGGTAAAAGATCTCATCGCCAACAACCAGCTCGGCGCCGGCGCCGCTCTTGGCGGCCTCGGCGCAATCCTGCTTGGCACAAAAACCGGCCGCGGCGTCGCCACAAGCGCAGTCAAGCTCGGTGCCTTGGCGCTCATTGGCGGCCTTGCTTACAAAGCCTACCAGAACCATCAAGCCGGCCGTCCATTGATCACCGGTCCCCAGAACGCCGCCACGCAGGCGGCCCCGGACGGCTCTGGCTTCGAACCTGATGCAATCTCCAACGAAGCCGCCATGCACATCATCCAAGCGATGATCGCCGCTGCCGGCGCCGATGGCCGGATTGATGACAAAGAGTATGCGCACATTCTGGAATCCGCCGGGGGGGCCGCCGCCAGCCCGCAAGCCAAGGCGTTCCTCGAACAGCAGATCCGCAACCCGGCAACAGCAGCGTCTCTGGCCCGCGCAGTCTCGTCCGCCGAGGAAGCACTTCAGGTCTACACCGCTGCCCGCGTGGCCATCGACGCCGACACGGCCGCCGAGAAGGGCTTCCTAGCAGAGCTCGCCGCTGCCCTCGGGATCGACCCAGACCTCGCCGGCCAAGTCGACGCGACGGCCCGAAGCACAGCCGCCTAAGCTACCGCCACCGGCCTCATCCAAATAAAAAAGCGCGGGAGCAATCCCGCGCTTTTCTCATACCACTTCGCTCAGAAATCTTACGACGCTTCGTCAGCCTTGAAGAACACATCGACGCGCATCCCCGTCAGCAGCGGCGGCTGACCATCCAGAACCACCATCACCTCCAGCACTTCCACGTCGTTCGGCCGCCGCGGTCCGCGCGACGTGATCCGCTGCGCTCCCAGCGCCGGAGCGATCGAGGTCACGATGCCGGTGAATTCCTGACTGCCAAAGGCATCGGCCTTCACCACAGCCTTTTGCCCGACGCGGACCTTCGTCACATCGCGCTCTTCCACTTCCGTGCGCACCCGCAGCGATCCAAGGTCACCAAAGAGCGCCAACGGCGCATCTGGAGACGTCACCGCGACTTCGCCCAGCTTAGCCCAGACATTGAGAATAGTGCCATCCGCGGGCGCGCGCAGTCGCGTCCGGTCGATCGCGTTCAAAACCTGGGTCACATCCGAACGCGCGAGCGTCAGAGACGACTCCAAGCGCGTCGGCAACGGCATGTCGTCCCGCTCGGCGACTTTCGCAAAAGCCGTCCGTTCCTCAGCGAACTTAGCCTCCGCCTCGGCGAGCTTGGTCCGCGCGCTCGTGACATCTTCTGCCGTCGCCGAACCACCCCGGGCCCTACGGGCCACATCGTCGAGGGCCACCTGCGCGGCGTAAACCGCTCGCTCAGCCTTGAACAGGACGTCTTCTGCGTTGCGTCGATCAAGTGCCGGCCCCTTTGCGACTTCCTCGTCACGTTCGAGCACCCGCACGGCCTCCTCCGCCAACGCCGCCGTAAGCTTGGCCTGCGCATCGCTGTCGGTGAGGCGCACGATGAGATCTCCGGCCTGAACCTTGTCGCCGGTCTTGGCGGCGACTTCCACGATTTCGCCCGCGGCCTGAGACACGATCCGCACTTCGCCGTCCTTCGGCTCCACGCGACCGGTGGCCGATGCGGCCCAAGTCCCCTTGGCCGACGTTCCCGTTTCCGCCGCCAACTGCAGCGGCGGCTTGTCCTGGCTGTGCGACGTCAGCGTCCCATTGATCAAAACACTGAGAGCAATCGCAATGATGCCCGCCGCTGACAGGGTCTGCACGGTCGGATCGACTTTAAGCATTTGCCTTACGCCTCTTCTTCGTCAAATCGGTGATCTCGGGCGAGTTGACGCCCTCCGGCCGGCGCTCTTCGCCGACGATCTTTCCATCTTCGATGCGCACCACCCGGTCCGCATAGCCCAGCGTGCGCGGGTCGTGGGTCACGGCCAGCACGCTGCGATTCTGTTCCTTCGCGATACGCGCCAGCAGCGCCATCACCGCATGTCCATTCTCGCTGTCGAGTGCCGCCGTCGGTTCGTCGGCGAGCACGATGGACGGTGACGCTGCGATCGCCCGTGCCACGGCCACGCGCTGCTGCTCACCACCCGAGAGATTATTTGGAAAGTTCTGCAGGCGGTGCCCAAGTCCCACTTCGCGCAAAACCTCTTCGGCCCGCGCAGCAGCCGGATAGCCCTTCTGCCCCAGAACATCGAGCGCGATACGCACGTTTTCGACCGCATTCAATGTCGGAAACAGGTTGTAGCTCTGGAAGATAAAACCGATGTGCTGTCGCCGCAGCGCCGCCAACTGCTCCGGCCCCAACCCCAAGGTCGACTGCCCAGCCAGCCGGATATCCCCGGAAGTCGGCGACAGGATACAACCAAGGATCGACAGCAACGTCGTCTTGCCCGAGCCCGAGGGTCCCATGAGCAGCGTCAGTTCGCCCGGCACCAGCTTGAGACTGACCCCCTTCAAGGCCATCACCTTGCCGGCGCCCTTGCCAAGCTCTTTGACAATGTCGTTGGCTTCGAGAACGGGAGTTTCGTTCGTCATCTGCTGAACACCGTCGCTGGATCGATCTTCGTAACTTTCATGATCGCCGACACCGCCGAGATCGCGCACATAAAAAGCGTCAACGCAAACAGCGAGAACGCCAGTCCCGGCGTCATCACGAGCGGCAACGGCGAATTCCGGCTGAGGTACAAGATCAACAGCGCGATGATCATCCCGAGAGTATAGCCGATGACCGCACTGAGACCCGCCTGCGCCAGGATCACCTTATGGATATAGGAACCCGACGAGCCCAATGCACGCAGCGTCGCGAATTCATTGATATGGTCTTTGGTGCTCGAATAGAGCGTCTGCGCCACGATCACAGTACCGACAAGGATCCCGAGCAAGGCGCCGCCGATCAGCGCAATACCAGCCCCCGTCTTAAACAGCCATTGTCCGAGGCTCCGATCGCGGAACTGCGCCTTGGTCAGAACATCCGTCCCTTCCAAACGCTCCTGCAACGCCAAACGCACGGTTTCCAGGTTCGCACCCGGCTCCAGCTGCACGAGGAAAAACGTGCTCTTGTCGCCCTTCTCCCCATCCATGTTCAAAAGGTTGCGCGCCCGCTGCAACGGCGTGAACACATATGGCGACTGCGTGAACGAGCGGATACCCTCCGTCAGCGCCCGGACCCGGACGCGCCCGATCGCGATCTGCGCCGTGCTTCCGATGCCCTCGATTCCGAGGTCCTTCAGATAAGAGCGATCAACAGCAATGGCGTCCGGCGCGCGAATGTCATCCCACGTTCCCTCGATGAGGTTCCACGGTTGCAGCCCGCCGTCCTCCGCATCGATGCCCACAACCGCCACGCGCGTCGAGCCACCACCAGGCTTTCGCCACTCGGCGAAGGCCGACACCATTGGGATCACAGCCTTCACGCCCGGCGTTGCCAGAGCCTGATGCCGCTGTCCCGGCGTCAGGAGTAGTCCGCCCTCCTCGAAGCTCTTGGCCCCAAAGGTCGTGATCCACAGATCGCTGTTCGTCTTCTCGATCATATTGGTGATCATACGGCTCGAACCGAGATACAGGCCAAGCTGCACGGCAACGAGCACAATCGAAAACAGAATTCCGACGAGCGTTACCGCAAGCCGAATGCGATCGTGAAACAGATTGCGAAACGCCAATGTCAGGATCATCGCAGATGCGGTTCCAGGTTGAGGTCCACCGGCTGGCGGAGTATGGACACACCATCGCGGGTGGCCCGGATTGCAGTCTTGTCTGCGGAAATACAGTGAGCCACGAACAGCGTCCGGTGAGGGCCGCGTTCAAGCAACTCGCGCACGAACTTAAGGCTCGTTTTGTACTACCAATGACGAGCGAGGTTAAGTGCAAAGCGCTTTGGCCAAAAAGTGTTCAGACGTTGCGACCGATCAGCCAGGTTAAAACGGTCAAAGTCATAAGACACCGGTTAAGTTCCTGATTTTGCCGCTTTCCCACGCCATGATCTCACGTTAATTCTAGTCCCCAGGCTCAGTAATTCAGGATGAATGCCTTGTTACGCGGCACCAAGACGCAATCACTGAAAGCGATCCCATCGCGCCTGCGCCTTATCGGGCTGGCCGTTGGCGTCACGCTCGCCACCCCTCTCACCGCCACGGCACAACCCGCCGAGGCCGGCCTCTGGTATGACGACACCGGCCGCGGCGCGGTCGAACTCTTGCCCTGCGGACAGAAGCTGTGTGGACGGATCGCGTGGCTCAAAGAACTGGTCAACGCTGAGGGCAATCCACTCGTCGATCGCTACAATCCCAATCCTGCCCGCCGCACGACGCCGATCTGCGGACTGCAGGTCGTGGGCGACGCTCAGAAGTTGAGCGACGGCACATGGGACCAAGGCTGGATCTATGATCCCAAAACCGGCTCGTCTTACAACGTCGCCCTCAGCCTACAAGGCCCGGACCAGCTGAAGGTGACGGGGTATAAGGGCATCAAGCTCTTGTCCAAGAGCTTCACGTGGACCCGCGCGCCCGCCGACTTGCCGCGCTGCACGGCCGCTGATGCGGGCTCCGCCAAAGCCGCCCCCAAGGCTGAAGCATTGCCCTGGGCCGCCCAGTAGTCAAAACAGCGTCGATTAAGAACTGAAAACGCCGCAACGGAGACCGCTGCGGCGTTGTTCATTTTAACAATGGCACTGCCTAGCGAGCTTACTCGCCCACGCCCTTGCCCTTGATGAGTTCGCGCACCGCCGCTTTGTCTTGCAGCTTCTGCGTCAGCCGCACGGCGAAATCGACAGCCCGGTCGACAACGACCGACCGCTGCCGGTCCAGTGTCACCATGTGATAGCAATCGTCGAGCACGGTGCATTCCACCATGCCGCCGAGATTTTTCTGCAGCGTGAGTGCATTCCACAGACCGCTCTGATCGTCCTCGCGCGGATGGAAGATCGCCACATCCTGCTTGATGCGCGACAGCCCGCGGCGCACGTCCTTGGCCAGCTGCTTGAACTCGAACACCAGTCCGCCGCCGCGCCCGAAGAGATCTTCGATCGGACGCTCGTCGCTCTTGAAGCTCTCGATAACGAAGTTGCGGATGCGCTCATCCTTGATGCCGTACGGAGCCCGCTGCCGGAAATGCAGTAAGCGCGCAAACCACTTCGTGTGAACGAGCTTGAAGAAATAGAAGGTCTTCGGGATCGCCCAACCATTCGGCCAGATCGTCGGCGCAAAGAGCATCACACCATGAACGTCTTCGGGACGCTCGCGGGCAAGCCGCAGCGCCACCATGGCGCCAGCCGAAAGACCACCGACGATGATCGTGTCGCAACGAGCCTTCAACTCGTCATGCGCCGTCTCGATCGCCCGGTACCAATCTTTCCACGTCGACAGGCCCGAAACATCCGTGCCGCCGCCAAGACCGGGTAGAAGTGGGCAGTAAACGGTGTAGCCTTGACGGGCCAAGCCCTGAGCGACGAACCGCAATTCAATGGGGCTGCCACCCAACGAATGCACCAGCAAAACCCCTACTGGACCACCAGGGATGACCAGACTGCCCCGGAAGCCGGTAAACTTTTCTTTTGTTTTCATTTGGTTAGCCACGACTGCTCGCACTCCGCACAAGGCGAATTAAACCGATCGCGGCGTCAAAGCCAAGCACATCCTGATAAAGTGCCGCTACTCGACGCTCACCGGAGCAGATCCCAAGAGGACCGCCGATCGGTTCGTTTCTGATTCCTCCGTACCAGCGGGCGCCGGTCCGGACCTTAATTTGCTGCGCCGCAGCAATTCCAAGAGATGGTTGTCGCTTGGCTTGGGGCTTCTGACGATAGGTCAGTGTGCCGCAATGGCCGTCCGACATCCGCTCACCACGTGATCGTCCGCAAAAAACAGGCCAAAACAGGCGCTTACTCAAGATGCTAGACATTCGCCGGTAGCCCCGCGCGGGGCCGATATCGCGGCACACTGGGGCTAAATCGTGTCCAGCACCCCCGCCCAACCACCCGTAGCGAACTCTTCGTGGTGCAACGGAAAAAGGCCTAGATAGGCAATAACGAATAGACTTGCCTATCCCACTCATGCCGTTTTGGCCCCCTTCTAAGTGTTATGAAGGGCCGAAAGATACAGCGACCAGAGCACATGCCGCCCATCGCAACGCAGCCAGGGTTAAGGTCCGGCCTCTTCCCATCGCCCCCCGCACCATTCCGCAGAAAGCTAAACATTTGCCTAGCGCGCCACTGACCCCACCCTGGCGATCTCTGCCGCGGTGCAGCTCCGGCGCGACCAAGTGTTTCTCGCGTCGCAATCAAGTTGGCCTATCAGCCGCCGCAACAGACGCTATACTTAAGCAACAACGAAAGGCCCGCGACGGGCGCGCTTGAGGAGTGCAGTGGCGTTGATCAAACGACGCAATGCGGTCGCAGCTTTGGCGATCATTTCGCTGGTCGCAGGCCTCGTTGCCCCGGCGTTCGCCGCTCCGCTATCCCCTGCTGGCAACTACGCGGCCTGTCAAACGACAAGCGAAGACGACTTCCGCAAAGCCGTCCTCGAGATCACCACCGCAACCCTCACCCGCGGCACCTCCGAGATCGACTATACCGCCGCCGTCGCTGACGAATGGCGCCGCCTCGGTGTTGGCACGGTCTTGGATCGGGAAGTCGACAAGGCCTTTGAAACCGTCAAAGACGAACAAAGCTGGGGCAGCCTCCTGCAATCGCTGGGCAGCGAGAACAAGGCCAAAGAACTCACGATCGCACTCACAGAACGCGTCTACCGATCCGATGGTATGAAGACCGCCATCGAAGATCTCGCCACCGGCGTCGGCCGCAGCATCGCGGGCCGCATTGAACTCGCCACATCAGATGCCGCCGGCCCCGCCATCGAATGCATGAAGGCGTTCCTCGGTCCCCGCTATGGCTCCACCGTTGCCGGCGTTGTCACCGGCACAGCGGGCAAGGAATTCGAAGTCGGCTCCGAGACCGCCCGTGGCGACGTCACCGCTGGCGGCGTACTGAACCAGACCGCCGGTGGCATCACGGGCGCGGCTATTCTCGTCATGCGCCGCCAGCTCGGGAATATGGCAGGCCGGCTGGGCACCCGGCTTGTTGGCAGCGTTCTGTCACGGCTCGTGTCCGTCGTCGCCGGCGGCGTCGGCCTCGTCCTCATTGCGAAAGATGTCTGGGACCTGCGCTATGGCGTCCTGCCGATCATCGCGACCGAACTGAAATCCGACGAAAGCAAAAAGAGCGTGCAAGTCGAACTCGCCGCCGGCATCTCCAGCCAGATCGGCGAGCACGTCATTGAGATCGCCCGCCATACCTCCGACAAGATCGTCGACATCTGGAAAGAATACCGCGCTGCCCACGCCATCGTCCTCGATCTGGCCGAGAAGCAACCCGGTTTTCGCGCCTTCCTCGACCGCGTCCGGCCCGAAGCGCTGCCCCGCGTCGATGAGGTGACCGCCCTCCTCATGCCGGTCGAAGGTGAGTCGGGCGTTCTCCGCCGTCTGACAGACGGAACGCTCGACCTCGCGGTCAACAAACTCCCCGAACCGGCCATGGAGATCGCCCGCCAGACCCGCTCCCTTGAACAGGCGCTCGCCTGGAGCGCGGTCGCGGGAACCCGGATTGATAAGGTGCTCGAGTTCGAACTCTTTCAGCGCGCCAACCCCAGCGACTTCACCACCCAATCACTCGAACGCCTCGTCGCGCTCGACGATCCCGTCGCCGTCAAGCGTTTGGCCGTCGTCACCCCCGTCACCCGCGACCTCCTCTTCGACCTCGACCAGAAAGTCCTGACCACGGCAGCGCGCAGCCTCAACGAAGGAGAGCTTGTCGTTTTTGCCGGCTACCTGACCGGGCTGACCTCCGAAACCCGCCAGCGCCTCCTCGACCGCGTCGCCGCCGAACCAGCCTCACTCAAAGCCCTGACAAGTCCCCGGGCCCGCGACGCCGTTCTCGCCAGCCGCGACCAAGGCGCCGCCCTCGAAATCCTCCTGCGCACCACCGGCGGCGACACGCCCGAAGCACTCCAGAACGATGTTCGCCTCGCCTGGGAGCGCCAGATTCACCCCGAGATCCTATGGCACCGGCACCCCATTTTAGTTGTCCTCACCGGGCTCGCAGCCCTTGTTCTTATTTTGATCCTACGACGCCTCGTCCGCGGTCCCCGCCCCCGCCAACTTGGACCAGGGTCCAGCAATGAAATCGGGAAGAATGGCCCCTCCTCAACACCACAGCCCGTCAAGACCTGAGCACGTCCCTTAGTCACGCGCGCAACCAAGCCGTCATCTGTCGTTTTCGTCCACAGTGTTGTTCTAACGCCCGTGTCAGCCCCGCGACTGTGCTGCTATAAGCACCGCAGCAAGATCACCGGCCGTAGGGGCGACAATGGCAAAGGCGCTAAAAGTCCGGCCGCAGGGGGAGACGAAAATGGGCTTGAAGGCACCAGGCATCCTGACGTTCATGATCTCAGTGATCCTGACCGTGGCAGTACTGTTCACAATCTTTTTCAAAGCAGAGGTCCCCGGCCTCTCGGGCGACAACGGATTCTGGGCGCTGCTGTTGGCGCAGTTCGTCCTCATCCTCGGCTGCACAATGCGCGGCCTCTAAACACGAGCCACCCACCGCCGAAGCTGTCCATCGCAATGCGCAACAATGCTGCGGCGCAACATAATTCTTTGCGTCCTATCAAGGACATGTGTGCGCTACTGTCGCGCGACAGACAGCACGCTGGTTGGCCGGAAAAGTCCGCGCCACTAATGGCGGCATGAAGCAGTCGACACTCACACCCAACTCAATCGAGCGCGTTCGCAAATTCACGCGCGAGATCCTTCTTGCCAGCGCGATCACGCTTGCCGCGATCGTTGTGTTTCTGGCGTCTAAGGATGAGACGGAAATTGCCGCGGCACCTCCGGTCGTCACGTCGCCGGCTCAGCCCAACTAGCGCGAGTGCCCGGCCTCAAGCCAGCGGCGCCGCCCTCATCAACCCGCGCACTGAATTGCCCAGATAGACAGCGTTGGCCGTTCCCAAATCGTCGACCAACAAGATCCCCTCGATCGCCCGTCCGGTTGCCAGCAGCTCCGCCCTGAGCACGCCGGGCAGCAATCCAGCCGGAAGCGGCGGGGTGACCAGCACACCATCCCCTCTGTCGACGAAAATATTGGTCCGGCTTCCCTCAGCCAACTCACCGCGTTCGTTGAGATAGACCACCTCGTCCGCACCCACCGTGTCTGAGTAGTGTTTCCATTCCTGATCGTAGAGTTCGCGCCGCGTCGTCTTGTGAAACAGGAACGCATCCGAACTGTCGAGCCGCGTCGGCGAAACCACATAGCGCATGACGACATCAGGCCCCGGTGCCGGCATCGGCGCCGAAGTCACCGTCACCCGCCCATCCTCCGCCAGCAACAGTCGCACGCGCAGTCGCACCTGCTCGCGCCCTGCCGACGCCGCCTCCCGCTCCAGCGCCGTCCGCGCCGCCGCTTCATCAAACTTGAATGAAAAATACCTCGCCGAAGCAGCCAACCGCTCGAAGTGCCGGTCGATCAACCAGAAACCCGTCTCTTGCTCCCACAGCAATGTCTCAATGAGCTCGAACGTCTTCGGCGGATCGGTCAGAAACTTCAGCTTCAGAAGACATTCGTCGTATTCCTTCGCCCCAACGCTGTCGTACACAACGCCCGACCCGATCCCCATCTCCCCCGATCCATCGCGGAAAATAATTGGCGAGCGGATCGCCACGTTGAACAGCGCTTGCCCGTCCGGCGAGATCGATCCGATCGCCCCGCAGTAAACGCCGCGCGGCTCAGTTTCATATTCCGCGATCAATTCCTGCGCGCGGATCTTCGGCGCCCCGATCACCGAACCCGGCGGGAAAATCGCGCGCCACAGGTCGAGCAGCGTGATGCCGTCGAGAAGCGTCGCCCGCACACCCGACGTCATCTGGTGCAAGGTCCGGTACGTCTCGACCGTGAAAAGATCCGTAACGTGAACGCTGCCGATCTCAGACATGCGGCCGATATCGTTGCGCATCAAATCGACAATCATCAAATTTTCCGCCCGCTGCTTCGCGTCGGTGGACAGCACATGCCGCGCCTGCGCATCGGCTTCCGGCGTTCCCCCACGCGGCGACGTGCCTTTCATCGGCCGCGTCTCAATCATCCGCCCCTTCATCTCCACGAAGAGCTCCGGGCTGGCCGTCAGCACCGTCACCTCGCCCGTGTCGACGATCCCGCCATACGCAACGCGCTGCCGCTGCCGCAAATCTCGATAGAATGTCAGCGGCGACCCCGACAGCCGGAACCGCGCCTTGAACGTCAAATTGAGCTGATAGATATCCCCGGCCCGTATCTTCTCCTGGACCTTCTCAAACCGCGCGACGTACTCCTCCTTGGTCCACGCCCGCGAAACGTTGCTGAACTGATAGCTCCCGCTTTTCGTGTGCGTGGACAGCCAATGATCGACCTCCGCCTCCGTTAAAAGCTTCGGCGCATCATAGAGTCCGAACCACAACAACGGCACCTTCCGCTCAGCCGGCATCAGAGGCAAAAGCTTTGGCTCCAGCACGTAGCCAAGCTCGAACGAGAAGAAACCCGCAGCGTAAAGACCAGCCGCACGCGCACTCTCGAGACGGGCAAATGCACCCGTCACCTCGTCCGACGTCTCCGCGACAATGATCTCTTTGGGCGACGTATAGAGTTGCGAAGGCGGACCCCGACCCGAACTGTTGTCGAGGAGAACAAAAGCCTCCTCTAAGCGCTGCGCGGCCGGCTGAGGCCGAACCCCGGCGGGTGCGCCCGCGACGTCTTTCGCCATTATCTGCAAGGTCCCAAGATGCTCTGGCCGTCGAGAAGGACACGACCAATGAGGAATACGGAGAACTACGCCGATGGTTCGGCGGGTCCGGGCAGTTCTAGCGCAGGCCAGCAGCGCCGAAAAGCCGCGTCTGCCCGGCGCCCGCCCCATGGTCATCGCCAGAAAATTTAGACCGGGCTCAACTGTCGCGCCCCCACGGCGCCGCGCCGTGCAGACCGGCCTTCACAGAGGCAAAAAACGTGCTATACGGACCCCAGCGCGCCGCCCACCCGGGCGGCTTTTGCATCGGCAGTGGCGATCGGGGCCACGCCGTTATCCCAGACGATCCTGATCCCACAAAGATCACGTCTCGTCTCGGCTCCGTCGGTGACGCGGGGTGGAGCAGCCCGGTAGCTCGTCAGGCTCATAACCTGAAGGTCGTAGGTTCAAATCCTGCCCCCGCAACCAACC
>JALHQM010000047.1 GCA_022841965.1 Hyphomicrobium sp.
TGAAGGGGGCGTTGCTTAAGAGGCGTCTTGTGACGTGGGGCGGGGTGCAGTGTCGGGACGGGGGTTCGCTGCTCCTCTCTCAGGGGCTCGCTTGGACCGCGACGTGAAACTCGTCGTGCGGAGAAACCGCTCAAACGTTCAAGGTAGGCCAGAAAACCTGCGCGGGGCGGCACCATTGCCGCTTCACTTCACCACCACTTCAACGGCGGCGTGGACGCTGCCCCGCACCCCTTCGCTTATCAGCGAAGCCCGTGAAACGGAGACGAGAATGACGACCACGACGCGGCCACCGATTGTGCCGGATTCGACTTGTAGATCACACGCACAACACCCCGACTTTGATGACGAGGATGCGCGCACGGACCGTGTGCGCGAGGGTGTCCGGCGGCGGGCGGAGCGAACGGTGCTTCAGCAGGAAAAGATCGACGTCAATTTCGCGCGCCAGACCCAGCGGCAGTATCTGGGTACCATTCGGCGCAAGCCGCAGAGCGCGGCGATGCGTGCGATCAACGAGCTGCGGGCCGAGGTGGCCGTCCTCGCGGGGCGGCTTGGCATCACACCGTGGCCACCGGCGACAGCCGCGCCCGACACCGGGGCGGCCAAGACGCGCGCGCGCAAGCGGCGGCGGGGATGAGCGTTGAGACGCTCTCGTTTGGGGCGCAGGCTTGTGTGGGATGCAGGCTTGTGTGGGGTGCTTTTTTGTTGGCCCACACTGCTTTGTCTTCCCACACTGCTTTGCTTTCCCACACTGCGCAGGCTTGTGCGGGATGCAGGCTTGTGTGGGGTGCTTTTTTGTTGGCCCACACTGCGCAGGCTTGTGTGGGGCTAGTCCCAGTCGCGGCGGGGGAGGGTTGCGAGCACGGTGCCGCCAGCGTCCTTCAGGATGAGCGTTGTGTGCGTCGCCTCGGCGGCTTTCACGGCTTCGAGTAGGCTGAGCACTTTGCGTTCGGCTTCCATCTTATCGGGTGGGCAAGCCATGCGGGTGGTGACGAGGGGGCCGAAGATCAGCGCGCCGCTCACAAACGAATAGGAACCGAAGAAGCGGTTGCAGCCGGAAAAGCCGGAGACCTCTTTGTCGCGGAACTGAATGTGGGCGTCGCCGGCATTTGGGATGCCCCATTCGGAGCCGGCGAGCGAGGTCAGCGGATCGGCAGCGTTGGCTGCAAGTGTCGCCGCGGCGAGGACCGTGAGGGCGATGAGGGACGTGCGCATAGGTGTGTTCCCAAAATCGATGAGTGAGGCAGCATAGCGGACTTTGGTGCGGCGATCATCGGCCCGGCGGGTTGAGACGGCTGAAGCGGACAAGACAAGCCCCGGTTCGCGGGAGAGCGACCGGGGCAGTTGTGAAGGACCTGGAGTGACGTGTTTTGCTGCGTATCGGCACTGCTGAACGACTGGGCGGGGATCGCGCGATCAGCTTTCGGCGAGGCGGCCTGAGATCATGGCGACTCCGCGCGCGGCTTGCGTTTCGGGGGGCGGCGACGCGCGAACCGGTTCGACGGCCATGCGATAGAGGTGCCACGTCGAGTGGCCGATGATCGGGAGAAGCACGAGAAGCGCCAAGAACGCCGTTAGCACCGAGAGGACGACAATGAAGCCGATGAATACCGCCCAGGCGAGCATCGTGATGGGGTTCTTTTCGACGAGGCGGACGCTTGTCACCATGGCGGTAATGAAGTCGGTGTCGCGGTGATAGAGCATCGGGAACGATATGACGGTGATGGCGAAGACCGCGAAGCCGATGGCGGCGCCGGCGAGATTGCCCATCAAGAGAAAGAACCAGCCGGAGGGGCTATCGAGCAACTTGGACAGGTAGTCGGTATCGAATGTGTTGATGCCGCCAAAGGCGAAGGTCATCACAGCGGCGATTTCGAGCCAGAAGATGAGGGCCAGAAACGTGAGCAGCGCCATCCAGCCGAGGTCGCGGCGGTGCTGTTCGCGGCTGAGGCCGGCCCAGACGGCGGCGCGCGTCACGGGTTGACCGCGTTCGCGCAAGTCGCTGACGGCATAGAAGGCACTCGCAGCGAAGGGGGCGACAAGGGCAAAGCCCATGGCGAGGGGCCAGATCAGGAAGGGCAGGTGCATTTCGGCGAGGATGAAGAACAGCAGCCAACCCGTCGCTGCCAGCGCCAAGCCAATGGCGATGCCGTAACTGGGGTGAGCGCGGAAGTCGGAGATCCCGGCGACGACGGCTTCGTTGAGATCGTCCAGTGTGACGGTACGAACGTCCGGCCACGTGTTTGCCGAGGGGCTCTTCATCGATGCCATGCTTCGGGCTCCTCATGAGGACGTGGAGGTGTGGAGCGCCACAGTTTGAACGCGGAGCGACATCCAAGACGACCTTATCCTAGAGTGTGTTTGATAGCCGTCAAATCCCGCAAAGGTCCAATTCCCGGGAAATCGGGGCAACCGTCTGTTGCCGGTCAGATTTTTGCGGGTTTGGGATCAGCGTGCGGTGTTGCCGGCATCGACGGGCAGGCAGACGCCGGTGATCAGGGCTGCATCCGGCGACAGAAGAAAGGCCACGGCGGCGGCGACGTCACGCGGGGTCGCGACCCGGCCGAGGGGAAGGGCTGCGGCCAGTTCGGCGAGGTGGCGTGGTCTATCCCCGGGGGGCGCATCCTGGGCTAGCATGGCGGTGTCGGTATCACCTGGGCAGACGGCGTTGACGCGAATGCCCTCGCGCGCATGATCGAGGGCCATGGAGCGGGTAAGCTGTACGACCGCGCCTTTGCTGGCGGCATAGGCGACCGCGGCTTCAGCGCCCACGAGGCCCCAGTCGGACGCAATATTAACGATGGCGCCGCCAGTGCCCTGGCGTTGCATCTGGCGAACGGCTGAGCGCGAGAAGCGGAAAACCGCCGTTGCGTTGGTCGCCATCACACGGTCCCAGTCGGCATCGCTGCAGGCGGGCGCGGTGCCGGGGATCAGGATACCGGCGTTGTTGACCAAGGCGTCGAGACGGCCGAAGTGTTGAATTGCGGCGGCGATGGTGTTTTCCGCTGCGCCGTCCTCGGTGACATTGCCTTGGCAGAACACTGCTGCGCCGCCGGTGGCGATGATGGCGTCCCTGATGCTGCGGCCGCGCGCTTGATCGCGTCCGGTGATAACCACTTTCGCCCCGCGCGCGGCGCAGGTCTCGGCGATGGCGGCGCCGATGCCGGACGTGGCGCCGGTGATCGCAATTACGAGGTTGTGCAGCATGCCGTTATCCTCGCAGTGCGATTGATCCGTATTGTGGACAATCACCTAAATTTGCCACGGCAGGGTTTTAACTTGCAACCTTCTGCGTGGAATTCTAGTTCAAGATCACACGGGGAAAGTGTGTGTTCCTGCAAATCGAGGAGATGGGCATGAAAATCAAACTGGCCCTCGCGGCTGCGGCCATTCTGGGCGCATTCGCGATCACGGCACCGTCCAATGCGGCACCGCTCGCCGGCGCTGGCGTTGCGACACAAGGCGCCAAGGTCGACGCCAAGGCGACGGAAGAAGTCCGTCACCGCCGTTGGCATCGCCGCCATTGGCGTCATCGTCACTGGGGCCACCGTCGCTGGCGTCACCGGAATTATGGCTACCGGCCGTACTATTATCGTCCCTACTATGGTTACAACAATTACTATGGTGGGTACCCGTACTATGGCGGTCGTCACTACCGTCGCGGCGGCGTTTATTTCGGGTTCGGCTTCTAAGCCGGCTTCGATTTGATCAAAGTATTCGGGCCGGAGGATTTTCATCCTCCGGCCCGTCTTTTTGCGGCGCATAGGTTCGACGTCAGTCGCGTTTACTTTTTCTCTTCAGGTGCGTCAGCGCTGCCGTGCTTGGCTTTGATGCTGGCGATGCCATCTTTGAAGATGCCGTCGATCACTTTGCGGGCTTCCTTATCGTCGGCGCCGTTGGAGTCGTACGTCGCCGACCAGAGCACGTTGATTTCGTCGAGATCGTCATCGTCGGGCGTGACAGAGAACATCGCGGTGTAGTTCTTCACCGGCAGCGGGCTTTCCATAATCTCGTATTTGTAGCTCGTGGTCCCCGTTTCCAGCAGCTTCTCTTTGATGACGCCGCCGTCCTTGAGAGTGAGCGTTCGGAATTCGGTGTCACCCTCCTTCGAGGTTTCGCACTTGGCGATGGCGGGGTGCCATTCGGAGATCGCGCACCAACCGCCGATCTTTGCCCAAAGCGCCGTGCGCTCCGCTTCCGTCTTCGTCTCATCGACGTTGATCTCGAGCTTCTTGGCCGAAACCAGCGACGCGGCAACGGCTGGCGCCATGGCCAGCCCAAATGCCGTGCCGGCGACAATCGCGGTTGCGAGAACGTGCTTCATGTTTCACTCCCAGGGGGCTGCTCTCGGGCAGCGGTTGGACCGGAGGCTCCGGTTAGTTGTAACTATGTAACATTTATGGCCGCGCTGCGGCAAGTCCGGCCGGGAGTTATTTGCCATGCCATTCACTCGCCTTGCCACGCGCGCCGATCTGCCGGTGCTCGCCGATCTGTTGGGCGAACTCTTCGCGCAGGAGCGGGAATTTTCTCCCGATCGCACGGCCCAATTGCGCGGTCTCGACCTGCTGTTGGATCGGGGCGAGACCGTACGGATCATGGTGGCCGAGGTGGACGGCGACGTTGTGGGGATGGGTGTTTTGCACATTGGCATCTCGACGTATTTGGGTGCCAAGGTGGGGATGCTTGAAGATGTGATCGTGACAGCGGCGCAGCGCGGTGCCGGGATCGGCAAACTTTTGCTTGCGGGTCTAATCGAGCAGGCCCGCGCCGATGGCGCGCAGCGGATCACGCTTTTGACGGATCACGACAACACGGCAGGACAGGCGTTTTATGAGAGCTTTGGTTTTTCTCGCTCGACGATGTTGCCGTACCGGCTGATGCTCGCGCAGCCGCGAACCGACTAGCGGAGCGGACCTTGATCGTCGGAATCGTGCGGATCGCGCATGTCGCAGACGCTGTCGTAGGGCAACGTCATGATGCCGATTCCCATCGAAACGCTGCCAAATGTGAGTGCGTTGAAGGCGTACAAAAGGAAGATGGCGATGAATGGCTCGTGGGCTTCCACGATGAGATCTTTCAGACCGGAGAGATTGCTCCAGATCATCAGCGAGGCGACGATCACACCGATCGCGACCCCTGTCGCGAGATGTAGCCCGAGGAAGCGGATCAGCCTGGGTATCTGCGTCTTACTCGACCGCGAGGTGACGGGCGAGGCAGGATCATGTAGCGGCCCTGTTGACATAGCTCATCCTCGATGCGACCGAGCAATGATCGTAGTGCAGACGCGATCTTCATGGCAATGTTCGCGACGCCGCATCGGTTCCTTGCCACCCATCAAACGTGCAGAAAAATTGATGCCCCTGAAAGTCATCCGTGTCATGACCGCGCCGGTTGTTCTCGCGCTGGCGGCCTGCTCCAGCGCGGACCCTTCGAACATGGCGTCCCAACCGGGATCGGCACCGCCTGATGCCGCCGTGCGGACCATGCCTGTCGTTCCGGGGCGGCCGGCTCGCGTATTCGTTTTTGCTGGGTGGGATGCGGCGTGTGCAGCGCTGGCTGCACCGGTGGTGACGGTGGCAACGTCGCCATCGCAGGGCGAGATTTCCTTCCGGCCCGGGCAACAGACGTCCATTGCGGCATCGGCGGGCGGAACATGCGCCGGTCAAACGGTCACCGGCACGGGCGTTTATTATACGGCGCGTGCGGGGGCGTCGGGAACCGATCGCTTCACAGTCGAGGCGACGCTTGCCTCCGGCGAGACCACGCGGCGCGTGTTCGATGTGACGATCGCGAATTAGCGCGATAGGGATCAGATCTTGCGCGGTTCGGGATCGCCCGCAGTCACGCGATAGGCGTAACTCGTCTCGGATTTGACCGACGCGGTGTCAGGCCCGATGGCGTTCGGCGTGATGCGCTTAGCGGTGACATCGAAGGTGTCGGTCGTCAGATCGCACACCACGTAGCCGTGATGGCGGCAATCGAGATCAACGATGGTGCGTTCGTTGCCGCCGCCAGGTGCGGCCCAGGGTTCGAGATTGCGCAGGAACGAGGAAATCGCCGTGGTTGTGAACTCGGGGGCTACGCAGACGGACTGTTGGTCCTTCCAGTCTTTCAGGACGCGCGTCACAAAATGCGCATGGACGTCGCCGGAGAGGACGATGGGGTTCTTGGCACGGTGTTTTTCCATCAGATCGACAACGCGCTGGCGAGCGATGGTGTAGCCGCCCCAACCGTCGTTCCAGATCATCGTTTCGGTGCGCGGCTCTTTCCAATTGCAGTCGGCGCGGCTGTCGACGGCGGCCATCATCACGCCTTGGGCGAGCACATTCCAGACGGCTTTCGAGGTGTCGAACTGGCGTTCGAGCCAGCGCGATTGCTGCTTGCCCAGCATCTCGCGGGCCGTACCGTCGGCGCCAATCATGGCTTCGATCTCGGGGCATTCGCCAAGAGAGAACGTGCGTGCGTTGCCGCGCAGACCTTTAGCGCAGGCCTGATCGGAGCGGTACTGGCGCTCGTCCAGCATATTGAGGCGCAAGAGGTTGCCGAAGTCGAAGGCGCGATACAGCTGGCGGCGTTCGGCGACGACGGGCAGCACCGAAAGGCGCACAGGCATGTTTTCAAAATAGGCGCGATAAGCTGCGATGCGGGTGGCGATGAAGTCTTCCGCCTCGCGGACTTCGGAGAAGTCGGCGGCGTAATCGTTCTCGACCTCGTGATCGTCCCACGTGACGATAAAGGGGCAGGTGCGGTGGGCGTATTGCAGGCGCGGATCGGATTTATGCTCGGCGTAGCGGCGGCGGAACTGGGACAGCGTTTTTAGTTTTGCGGTGCGGTCGAACTTCAGGAAGCGGGCGCGCTTCTGGCCTTCGGACAAGTTCTCGCAGCCCGGACGCCGCAGCGGAGGCGGGGCGTCGAAACGGTAGAACTCGTCGTAGGTTTTTTCATAGATGTAGTCGCCGAGGTGGACGATAAAGTCGGGTTCGTCGCGGGCCATCAATTCGTAGGCGTGCGGATAAGCGAATTCGTATTCGGCGCAGGAGCAGAACGCGAAGCGAAGCTTTTCCGGCATCGACCCTGCGGCAGGGGCGGTGCGCGTCAAGCCCTCGGTTGCATAGTCGCCGAGTGAGAAGCGGTAGGCGTAGCGGGTGGAGGGTTGCAAGCCGGCGGCTTCAACGTGGACGGCGTAGCCCTTGTCGGCGGACGCGATGGCCGTGCCTTGTGCTGCGATGGGCCGGCCGCTGCGTTCGAGGTCGCGGATTTCCCAGCCGACGCGGTAGGCGTCGTCGGACAAGCCCCAGCGCGCGCCGTCTTCGAGATCGAGCGCGAGGCGGCACCACAGCACAACGCCGTTCGGGTGTGGATCGCCGGAGGCTGCGCCCAGCATCTGGAAGGGATCTGCTTTGAGGCCCGCTCCCGTGGCGGCATTGACGCTGTTGGGAGCCACCATGCCAGCGGCCGCGGCGGCGAAAGCGCCTTGCATCAACGCCCGCCGCGAGATGCGATCGCCGGACCCACCGTATCTGCTATCCACCATGCTTTCCCACCTCGACGTCGACACGGATCGGGGCTGACCCGTCGCACGGCCGTCGCAATCCCGATCGGCACTTTAACAAACGGCGTGCGGGTGCCATATAGCGCGTCCTGCCTCTACGCTACGGAGATTTGTCGCTGATGACTGCGCCCCGATTGCCTGCCGACCTGCATACGCCAGCCTACGTGCTCGATGTGGCGAGCCTGAAGCGCAATCTGGAGACGGCGGCGCGGCTCAAGGCCGAGACCGGCATCAAGATGCTGCTCGCCACCAAGGCGTGGGCGATGCCAGCTGCCTTTCCGCTGATGCGCGACACGCTCGATGGCACCACGGCTTCGGGCGAGTACGAGGCGCGGATGGGGCGGGAAGAGTTCGGCAAGGAGGTGCACGTCTATGCACCGGCATACGGGCCGGGCGAGGTGGAGCGTCTCGTGACCATCGCCGACCACATCTATTTCAACTCTCCGGGGCAGTTAGCCCAACACATGGCGACGGCGAAGGCTGCCGGTCGGCATGTCGGCGTGCGGATCAATCCAGGCTTCTCGATGGCGACGTTGGGGGGCGCGTTGTACGACCCGTGCGCGCCGGGTTCGCGCTTTGGCACGACGAAAGCCGAGAGCGGCGGTATCCCGTGGGGCGAGGTCGATATTCTCCACGCACACGCTTTGTGCGAGGCGCGGGAAGAAGGCTCTGTCGGCTTGATCAAGCACGTGGCGGAAACTTTCGCCGACGAGATCCGGCAGGTGAAGGCGGTGAACTTCGGCGGCGGGCATTTCATCAACCGGCCGGGCTACACGCTTGAGCCGTTGATTGCGGCTTTGCAGGAGTTTAGAAAGGCGTTCGGCGTCGAGGTCATTCTGGAGCCCGGTGCGGGGCTTGTCGTCAATACGGGTTGGCTTGTGGCCACCGTCCTCGATCTGCATCGCAACGAAAAAGACATTGCGATCCTCGACACGTCGGCGTCGACGCATATGCCGGATGTTCTGGAAGTGCCTTACACACCGATCATCCTTGGCGCAAAGAAGGCGGGCGTGCTGGCGCATAGCTATGTTCTGGGTGGTAAGACCTGCATGACCGGTGACGTGATCGGCGAATACTCGTTCGCGCAGCCCTTGAAAGTCGGCGATCGGCTGATCTTCACCGATATGATGCAGTATTCGTTTGTGAAGAACACGACCTTCAACGGCACGCCGTTGCCGGATCTGTCCATTTTTCATGAAGATGGGCGCTACGAGGTTGTGCGCTCCTATGGCTATGACGAATTCCGGCGGCGGCTGGGTTAAGTTACGCCGTCAAGGAATTGCAGGAGGCGGGCGGCCGTCTCTTCTGGGAATTGCTCCGGGAAGAAGTGGCCGCCGGGGAGCGTTGCAAACTGCGGTTTAGCGAGCCGCAGTTCCCATTCGGCTTCCATATCGAACAGTTGGTGCATGAGGCCAGCCGTTCCCCAGAAGGCGAGCGCGGGGCAGGTCACCTTGCGGCTGATATCCCCGGTGTCGTGGGACAGATCTACAGTGAGCGCCGCGCGGTAGTCCGAACAGGAGCCGTGGATCATGGCCGGGTTGCGCCATGCGGTGCGATAGGCCTGCAATTGCGCTGCATCGAAGGCATCGATGGGCATTTTTCCCCAACTGGCCATGCAGAACTCAAAGAAGTGGTCGGTGTCGCGGCCGATGAGTGTTTCGGGGAAGGGTTCAGGCTGGGCGAGGAAATACCAGTGCCAGTACGCGGCGGCGACTTTGTGGGTTGTGTCCATGACCATGGCGTAGGTCGGGACGATGTCGAGGACGGTGAGCGAGAGGACGCGATCGGGTTCATCGAGCGCCATGCGATGCGCGACGCGGCCGCCGCGATCGTGGCCGATGGCGTGGAAGCGCTCGAAGCCGAGGCTGCGCATGAGGGCCACCTGATCAGCGGCCATTGCGCGGAAGGAATATGTCGTGCGGTCGGGTGTGCAGATCGGTTTGGAGCTGTCGCCATAGCCTCTGAGATCGGCGGCGACGACGGTGTAGCGTTCGGCGAGGAACGGCGCGATGCGGGCCCACATGGCGTGCGTCTGCGGGTAGCCGTGCAGCAGAAGAACGGGAGAACCGTTGCCTCCGATCACGAAGGCGATTTCGGCATCGCCAACGTTCGCCCGTCCGCGCTTGAAGCTCTCGAACATGCGGTGCGGCTCCCTGCTTTAGGTGGACCTGCAAGCGTCGCGCTCGTCGGCGGCTTTCAAAATTGCCGGGATGAGGCCTGGGAACTTCTGACCGATTTCATCACAGCGCAACTGGTTGATCACTTCCACGCCACGGCGCTCAGAGCGAATGAGGCCGGCTTCGCGCAGGATCTGGAAGTGATGTGACTGGGTGGATTTGGCCATTTTTTCGGGCGCCGCAGCGGAGCAGTTCATGGCGCAGGTTCCCGCACCTATGCGGCGGATGATCTCCAGGCGCACTGGGTCGGCGAGGGCATAGAGAATGCCTTCCAGCGTGACGGTTTCGATAGGGGGATGAACGAAGGGGCGCTGCATGCGTCGAATATGAGCACGAAAAGTTGATAATTCAATAGTTCGATAATCTTGAACTAACGAAGTGCCCGTGTATATTGCCCTGGTGACGGGGCCAGCAGGCTGCCGCCGCCCGCCCTGCAGGGTGCGGCTCAATCCACACAGGGAGTTCATTATGTCCAAGTCGCTTGCAGGAAAGATCGCGCTCGTCACGGGCGCCAGCCGGGGTATTGGGCGGGCTATTGCGGAACGGCTCGCAGCGGACGGCGCCGTGGTCGGTGTCCATTACGGACGCAGCCCTCAGGCGGCCGACGAAGTGGTGGCCGCCATCACGTCCAAAGGTGGCGATGCGTTCGCGGTTGGGGCTGAACTGACGGACTCGGGCGCTGCCGGGAAGCTTTTCGCGCAGGTCGATGCGGAACTCGCCAAGCGCGGAAAGAACACGTTCGACATTCTCGTCAACAACGCGGGCGTAGCGCCGTTCGTCGCGTTCGCGGATACGACCGAAGAGCAGTTCGACTATGTCTTCAACGTCAACGTGAAGTCGCTGTTCTTCGTCACGCAAGCGGCCATTCCGCGGTTGAATGACGGCGGGCGGATCATCTCGTTGTCGTCGGTGGTGTCGCGGCTGCCGTTCCCCGGAGTCGAGGTCTATTCGATGTCGAAGCCGCCGGTCGACAATCTTACGCGGGCGCTGGCGAAGTCTCTTGGTGAGCGCAACATCACCGTCAACGCGGTGGCACCTGGCGTGATCGAAACGGACATGACCGGGTTCGTGAAGAGCGCTGAAGGCACGCAGCAGACGCTGAATATGCAGACGTTGAAAAAGATCGGACAGGCTCCGGAGATCGCCGATGTGGTGGCGTTTCTTGCCGGTCCGGATGCACGGTGGGTGACGGGGCAGACCATTGAGGTCAGCGGCGGCACCGTCATTACGCTCTAAAAGTTACCCGAGCGCTCAGTCCCTCCCCCGAGACGCGCTTGGGTCGCGCGGCGCCGGAACCCCCTCCCCTCCGGCGCCGCCACACTATGCTGCCGGCCTGTCGATCAGAGCCATGATCGCATCAAGCGAATCGGCTTCGTCGGCGGGCTTGTCCCAGCGAATGCGGTGGATGCGGGGAAAGCGCATGGCGACGCCGGATTTGTGCCGTGTGGAGGGCTGCACCGCATCGAAGGCGACTTCGAGGACGAGCTTGGGGGCCACCGCGCGGACGGGGCCGAAGGTTTCGGTGGTGTTGGCGCGGATGAAGCGGTCGAGGTCGCGTAACTCCACATCGGTAAATCCGGAATAGGCTTTGCCGACGGGGACCAGTTCGCGTTCGTTGGAGCCCGCGCTGGTGCGCCAAACGCCGAAGGTCAGATCCGAATAAAGAGATGAGCGTTTGCCGGAGCCGCGCTGTGCGTACATGAGCACGCAGTCGAGTGTCAGGGCTGCCCGCTTCCACTTGAACCAATGGCCTTTGGGGCGGCCGGCGAGATAGGGGCTGGCGCGGCGTTTGAGCATCAAGCCTTCAATGCCGGCTTCACGCGCCCCGCGCCAAAGGTCCTCGAGCTCGGCGAAGGTTGCGAACGGGACGAGTGCACTCAGATCCGTCAGCGGAGGGCGCACCTGCGCGTGCCAGGCTTCGAGGTGCGCGCGGCGTTGGCCGAAGGGGAGCGCGCGGATATCCTCGCCCGACACAAACAGGAGATCATAGAGCCGCAAGTGGGCCGGGCTTTCGCGCAGCATCTTGGAGGTGACGGATTTGCGGTTGAGGCGCTGCTGGAGATCGTTGAAAGGCGCGACGGCGCCATCGCGCACGACGAGCAGTTCGCCGTCAGCCACGACATCGACGCCTGCGAAGGCGGAGCGTATTTCGGGGAAGGCGGGGGAAATGTCATCGCCCGTGCGGGAGTAGACGCGAACGTCGCCGGCCGAGGCTGCGACCTGCACGCGAATGCCGTCCCACTTCCATTCGGCGGCGACGTCTTGTGGGGCGAGCGACGGCCAGTCGGCATCCTCGACGGGGTGCGCCAGCATGAGTGGGCGGAAGACGGGCACGTTGCCGGGGTCGGGGCGTTCGGCGTGGCCTTCCATCCAGGCGAAGAGTTCGGTGTAAGGCGGCTTTAGCGCATGCCAGACTTCTTCGATGGCCGAGACATCTTGGCCGCCGATTTCGGCGACGGCGGTTTTGGCAAGCCGCGCGGAGACGCCGACGCGCGGCGCGCCACCGATGAGTTTCAGGAAGGCCCAGCGCTCGCGCACAGTGCAGCGATCCAATACGGTCGCGATGATGGCGGCATGTTCGGCCGGTTTGGCGTTCAGCAGTTCGTCGACGACTTCGCCAAGACGCGGCGGCGGCGGCGCCGGATCGGCAGGCGCGGGCCAGAGCAATGCGACGGTTTCGGCGGTGTCGCCAACGAAATCGCGCGAGAGCTTGAAGAGCACCGGGTCAGTGCGCGCGGCCATCAATTCGGAGAGGATGCGGCGAAAGCCGATGCGTAGCGGCAGGCCGTCGGTGAGGGCGGCGAGCGCCCAGCCGCGATCGGGGTCGGGAGCGGCGCGCAGATATGCCGTCAGCAAGGCCAGCTTGCCGTTGCGGCTTGGCGTGGTGGAAAGACTGTCGAGGGTTTCGGCGAACGCGCGCATGGGGGCTTATTCCGCGTCGTCTTCGTAGCCGACGAGGGCCAGCGCGCGGGCACGGCGGCCCATGAGGCTCAATTGATGGACCAGCGCGTCATCCCGGCCGTGGGTCACCCAGACATCTTCCGCGCCGGTTTCGACGATGGTGTCGAGGAGTTCAGGCCAATCGGCGTGATCGGAGACAATCAGGGGGAGTTCGACGCCGCGTTGGCGGGCCCGGCCACGGACACGCATCCAGCCGGAGGCGAAGACGCGCACGGGGTCCTCGCCCATGCGGCGCGACCAGCGGTCCATGAGGGCGGAGGGTGGGCACATCACGAGCGCGCCCCTTAGTTCTGCGTCAGCGGCGGCGCTCGCGGGACGGCAGTCGCCGAGATCGATGCCGAGGTTCTGATACAGCGCCGTCAAGCCGACGAGTGCGCCGTGCAGCCAGATGGGCACGTCATAGCCTTCCGCGCGCAGAAGCGCGATCATGCGCTGGCATTTGCCAAGGCCGTAGACGCCGAGCAGGTGGGTGCGGTCGGGATTGCGGGCGATCGATTGGATGAGGCGGCGGGCCTCGCTGTCGGCGCGTTCGTGACGGAAGACGGGAAGGGCGAAGGTCGCCTCGGTGACGAAGACATCGCAGGTGACGACTTCAAACGGGCGGCAGGTGGGATCGGCTGCGCGCTTGTAGTCGCCGGAGACGACGGCGCGGCGACCATTGTGTTCGAGCACGATTTGGGCGGACCCCAAGATATGTCCGGCGGGGACGAAGCGCACGGTGACGCCGTTGATTGACTGCGCGTGCCCCAGATCGGCGGCCTGAAAATCACCGGCACAGTTCGCGCCATAGCGCACCTTCATGATGTCGATGGTTTCAGACGTTGCGAGAACGTGGGTGTGGCCGGAGCGGGCATGGTCAGAATGGCCGTGCGTGATGAGCGCGCGGACAACGGGACGGGGTGGATCGATGTAAAAATTTCCCGGCTCGCAATAGAGGCCAAGCGACGCCGGGTAGAGCCAGGTTTCGACAGGGCGCATCGGGGTTCTCGTCGGGGCGGCGAACATCCTTGGCCGCCACCATAAGGCTAACGCTTTGCGGCTGTTCGAGGTTCAGTTTGAGCGCCGCGACGAAAAGGGCTCAGGCGATGATATCGGGCAGAAGTTGGTCTTCGATCGCCGTGATCTGATCCTTGACGGTCAGCTTTTTCTTTTTCAAGCGGCGGATGTTGAGCTGGTCGTGGCCACCAATGGCTTCAAGGGCGACAATTTCCTCGTCGAGCGTGCGGTGTTCGTTCCGCAGGCGCACGAGTTCCTCCCGCAACTCCCCTTCGTTGTGTCGCACCATGTGCCTCTTCGCACTTGCCCAGGCCGTGCCGAACGTCCGCGGCTGCCCCCGCGCCGCGTTTTACGCTTCTTTCTCAATTCTGCAACAGCTTAGCGGCTGGGACCGGGACGACCCGGCCGTTCTAGCCGTCCGGACCGACGCGGTCCGCGGCTTCTCTCCGGTCGAAGGGATTGGTGCAAATGCGAACAAATAGGGTTGAAATTAACGGCCCCGATCACATTTTGATGAAAGAGAATTGGTGATCGCTGTGCACCTTTTACAACGCACCCATTCTCTGGCATGATTTGACGTCTCAACGATCGAAGGAGGATTAAATGGCGTTGTCCGCACATCTCCACGAACTCGCAGAGAAGCACCGGCAGCTCGACCGCCGGATTTCAGAGGAGATGTCCAGACCCGGGTCCGATGATGTCGTGATCCGGCGGATGAAGCAGCAGAAGCTGAAGATCAAAGAAGAGATCAACAGACTGTCCAGCGCCTCTCGCCATTGAGGCTTGATGAAGCCGGCTCCGAAGAGGGGTCGGCTTTTGGTTTTTTGCGATGCCGGTATGCCGCGCGCGTTGCGCATGGCGGTTACTTTAGTTTGCGTCGTCCAACCGTCGCGACTGCCAGCTGTGAAGATGGCTCACAACAGAGAGCCCGCCGGATATACCGGCGGGCTTCGTTTTTTGTCAGCACGGCAGATCAGCGATTAGAGATCGCCTTCGCGCTCGGGCGTGCCGTCATCGGGCGCGGGTCCGCGGCCGGGACCGCCACGTTCGCCGTCGGGGCCACCACCATCACGGCCGCGCTTCTCCCAGCGCTCATGGTGCTTGCCCCACTTGCCGCGCTTGCCCATGCCGATTTCTGAGACGGCTTTCTTTTGCGCATCATCGAGGATCGCGTAGAGTTTCTCGGCGGCGGGACGCACCATCTTCACGCCTTCGAGTGCCGCTGTGAGCTGGGCCTCTGTTTCGGCGAGGCGGGCAGTGATTTCCTTTGCCGCCGGCCGTTCGGGCCTGGTGCCGTCGGCTGCCGGTTCAGGCTTGGCCGGGCAGGCTGCGGCGACCTTTTCAGCGGCGCTCTTCACGGCCGTCTTCAATTCCTCGAAGGCCGGCTTCTGGGCGTCGGTCGGGTTCACCTTGTACTGCAGGCGGACCATCATCAGGTCGGCTTTCTCAGAGGCATTGCCGCGGCACAGGGGGCCAGCTAGGCCCATCATGCCGTGGGGGCCACCCCAGGCGTGATGGCCCTTGTGGTGGCCGCCGCCGTGGCGGTGAGCGATGGCTGCGGCAGAGCCGAGGGTCAAGATCACTGCGGCGCCTGCTAAGATTTTTCCGTTACGTGTCATTGGGTTCTCCATGTTCGCACGCGGCGCGCTTGACCCAGCCTTTGCGGGGAGCGCGGCACCGAGGGCAGGTGCCGGGCGGGACGCAAGCACGCCGCGTCACTCACTCGAACGAGGCAGGCGTGAAAACCCGTCGCAGATTTTTTATCGAGAGCCGGTCAGGCGTCCTTGGCGAGGTCGCGGAGACGGAACTTCTGGATTTTGCCGGTGGCGGTTTTGGGCAAGTCCGTGAACACCACATGGCGCGGGGCCTTGTAGCGGGCCATGCGATCGAGGCACCACGTCACGATCTCGTCCTTGGTCGCGGTCATTCCACTTTTCAGCTCGATGAACGCGCAGGGCGTCTCGCCCCATTTTTCATCGGGCTTGGCGACCACCGCGCAGGCGGCGACGGCGGGGTGTTTGTAAAGCACGTCTTCAACTTCAATCGAGGAGATGTTCTCGCCGCCGGAAATGATGACATCCTTGGAGCGGTCCTTGAGCTGGATGTAGCCATCGGGATGAAGAACGCCGAGATCGCCCGAATGAAACCACCCGCCGGCAAATGCTTCGCCGGTCGCATCGGCGTTCTTGAGATAGCCTTTCATGACGATGTTGCCGCGAAACATGACCTCGCCCATCGTCTCACCATCGGCCGGGACGCGCGTCATGGTTTCAGGGTCCATGACGGTCAAGTCTTCGAGGGCGACGTAGCGGACGCCTTGGCGGATGCGCTTCTTGGCTTGCAGCTCTTCGGCAAGAGCGTGCCACTCGGTGTTCCATTCGTTGATCGTGGCGGGGCCGTAGGTTTCGGTGAGACCGTAGAGGTGGGTCAGTTCGAAGCCGGCGGCGATCATGGCGTCGAGGACGGCTTGCGGCGGGGGAGCTGCGGCGTGGTTGAACGACACGCGATGTGTGATCGTGCGCTTTTCCTCAGGTTTCGCGGCGAGGAGCGTCGACATCACAATCGGTGCGCCGGAAATGTTCGTCACTTTGTGTTCGACTATGGCGTCGTATATGGCTTTTGCCCGCACCCAACGCAGGCAGACATGCGTGCCAGCAACCATGGCCATCGACCACGTGAAGCACCAGCCGTTGCAGTGGAACATGGGCAGCGTCCACAGGTATACGGGATGGCGACCCATGCCGGTGGCAATCGTATTTGAGTAGCACATGAGGGCTGCGCCACGATGGTGGTAGACGACGCCCTTTGGATTGCCCGTGGTGCCGGACGTGTAGTTTAGCGAGATTGCTTCCCACTCGTCTGCGGGCATGCGCCATTTGAAGTTTGGATCGGAGTTTTGAAGGAGTTGCTCGTAGTCGAGTTGCGAGAGCGGCTTGCCGTCCTGAGGAAATTCCAGATCATGATAGTCGATGATGATCGGACGGACTTTGGCGAGCGCGAGGGCTTCAGCCATGACAGTTGAAAACTCGCGGTCGGTGATGAGTATCTTAGTTTCGGCGTGATCCAACTGGAAGGCGAGGATCGGCGCGTCGAGGCGGGTATTGAGGGAATGCAAGACCGCGCCCAGCATCGGCACCGCGTAATGCGCCTCCAGCATGGGCGGCGTGTTGGAGAGCATGACCGAGACCGTGTCGCCCGGGCCGATCTGCAGGCGCGATAGCGCGGACGCCAGACGCCGGCTGCGGTTGTAGAAGTCCCGCCAAGAATAGCGCAGCGACCCGTGAATGACGGCGGTGTGATTGGGATAGACCGCGGCCGTGCGCTCCAGAAAGGTGAGTGGTGTCAGCGGCTGATGATTGGCCGGGTTCTTGTCCAGGTTTTGATCGTAGGGGGAGAGTGTCATTTGGCGCTGCGAAACCTGCTCGAGTTCAATATGACAGACGCTAGACAATTGCCGTGCCGAGATCAAACGGGCAGCCAAGCGCGGCTGACGGCGGGTCCGATCCGGCCCAGTCTGTCCCCACCCCGGCGGGGAAGTCTGTTCGAATTGCTTAGACATTGCGAGCGGGCGGTGTAGTTTAGGGAGGGTGCGCGTGAAGATTCCTGGGGAGAGGACATGATAGAACCTCGTCTGGAAGGCGTCGCTTTGTGGATTTTGGTGATGCTACTGTTTGCGCTCACCATCATGCTCGAACTCACGATTTTCGAGAAATAGGACGGCTGAATTGGGCGGGTCGGGGCTTCGCCGGCTGGGGCGCGCGCCACGAGCTATATTTTCATTGATGGTCAGTCCTCCCGCCCGTTGCGGTTGGAGGTCCTGGCGCGGCGGTTCGCGCTGTTGATTCCTTGCAGCGGGCTGGGGCACGTTTGGAGCGTCATGGCGCCGGTCCGCAGGCGCGATGTGGGCTTACCCCGGTCGAACGGGGCGCTCGCCTTCGCCGCCCGGCTCACCGCCCGGCACCCCTTCGCAGTCCCGGAACCAAACCCGCATGTCCAAATCCGCCCAGCCGCCGCAGCAATTGCTGCACCTTGTTTTTGGCGGCGAACTCGAATCGCTTGAGGGCGTCACCTTCCGCGATCTCGAACATCTCGATGTCGTCGGTATCTACCCTAATTATGCCGAAGCTCACGCGGCATGGAAGGCGGCGGCGCAGAAATCGGTCGACAACGCGCTGATGCGCTACTTTGTGGTCCATCTTCACCGGCTGCTCGATCCGGCGCATCCGGCGGGCTGACCTCATTCGCGGCTCAAGATCCCATCGACAATGCGATTGGCCCAGCCGCGGCTGCGGAACGTGCGTTTCAGTTCGTCGGGGTCGTAGTGGGTGTCAATCCAGGTGAACAGATCGATGGGATCGTTGGCGGCGTGGGCGAGATAACGGTCGAAGAAGGCGTCGAGCACGCCGGTGTCAGCGTGGCGAATGTGGCCGAAGCGCAAACTTAACTGGTTTTTGGCCTCTTTGACCGGCACGTGGTCGACGAGATGGAGATAAAGGGCACTCGCCAACCCGACACGGTCGGCGCCGGATTTGCAGTGAAGGAGAACGGGATGTTCGATGCGCGCGAAGAGGTCGCGCAGACCATGCAGTTCGGCTTTTGACGGCGCGTCGCGGCTACGGATGCAATAGTCGACGTAAGTCAGACCCAAGCGCACGCACGCGGCTCGTTCATTGCGCGCGGTTGGTTGAGAGCCATTGCCGCGTAAATTTATAACAGTGCGGACTCCAAGGGCTTTGACCTTCTTCAATTGATACGGCAGTGGCTGCGCGGCTCTCCAGGCGCGAGCGGACAACCTGTGGCGATTGGGAAACAAGACGCGCACGAATAGGTGATCGAGAAGCAACATATCGGCATAACCGACAACGGGGGCCGCGAAACGGCGCAGGGGTTCTGGTGCGCGCTCAGCTATCCGAGAGCGTGCATTCGTGGCGCTACGGCGCAGCGCCCGCTTGATTCCCTTGATCCCGTTGGATGGCATATTCGGGTCGACAATCCCGGCTTGATGAGACCTATTGGCGAATGCCAGCGCAACCCTCGGCTCAGCGTGGGAAAAGCGGTGGTGGAAAAGGCCGGCGCCGCTGCGGTCGATAACTCACCGTCAGCCCCTATTTTGGGTTGATATTCGGTGCTCTAACCTGAGACAAGGGGAGATGAGGGCGCGCCTGCGAATGGCCCTCTCTTGAGACGACGATTGCCATGTGGGATCAAGATCTTCCCACGGCCAAGGCCGGGACGCATATCTCTTATGGCACATTCGCCTCCCGATACGGTGAGCGCTGCACGATTGGCTGGCCGGCAACTCGCGCGGTTCGTGCGGCTTGTCTATCGCACATCCGAGGTTATTGCCGAGCCCGCGGGCGTCATCGAAAGGTTGCGTTCGGATCATCCGTGCATTGTCGGGCTGTGGCATGGCCAGTTCATGATGGCGTCGATGCACCGTCCCGATGTGCCCGTGGCGGCCATGGTTGCGCGCCACGGCGATGCTGAGTTTATCGGCTCTACGATGGAGCACCTCGGCGTCGAACTCGTGCGCGGGGCGGGGGCGGGCGGACGCAAGAAGGACCGCGGTGGGGCGAGCGCGTTGCGGGCGGCCCTTCAATGTCTGGCGGACGGCAAATCTTTCGTAATGACGGCGGACGTTCCGCCGGGACCGGCGCGACGTTGTGGTGACGGAATCATCACGTTGGCGCGGATGAGTGGACGGCCGATTGTGCCAATGGCGGTTTCGAGTTCGCGGTTCCGATCATTGGATACTTGGAGCCGGCTGACGATCAATTTGCCGTTCTCGAAGATCGCCTACGTGTATGGCGAGCCCATCTTTGTACCGCGCGAGGCCAATGCGCAGCAGTTGGAGGCCATTCGCGTCACGTTTGAAGCTGAACTCAACCGCGTGACGCGGCGCGCTTATGAGCTCACTGGTGCCGAT
>JALHQM010000048.1:0-13260 GCA_022841965.1 Hyphomicrobium sp.
ACCCACTGCCGCGAGGCATGAAACAGCGGGATCACATAGGTGCCCGACAACAGCACCCGGTCCAGCGCCCGCACCGCAGAGGCAAAATCCTGGTCGTCCTTGGCCTCCAGAAGGCGCTTGATCATCGCATCCACCGCTGGGTTCTTCACGCCCACGAAATTGAAGGACCCCGGCACGTCAGCGTTGCGGCTGTCCCAGCGGAACACCTGCTCGTTCCCCGGCGACAGCGACGACGGCCACGCGGTCTGGATCATGTCGTAGTCGTAGTCCTTGAGCCGCGACTGATATTGCGAACTGTCGACCACGCGCAGCCGCGCCGCGATCCCAAGCTTGGCCAGATCGGACACGAAGCTCGCAATCAACCGCTGCTGCACACTTGAGCCGGCAAGGATTTCAAATCCCAGCGGCTGCCGCGTATCCTTATGGATCAGCCGCCCGCCCTCGATGATGTATCCCGCCTCGCTGAACAGCCGGAATGCCTCCCGCGCATTCTCCCGGTTGTGCCCGGTGCCGTCACTGACCGGCATCCGCGCGCGGCCCTCCATCACCTCCGGCAGAACGGCATCGGGGAAGGGAGCCAGCAGTTCGCGCTCCCGCACATCCGCAGCCTGGCCCACCGACGACAGATACGACCGCTCGAAGAAGCTCTCGGTGCGCTTATAGAGCCCATGATAGAGCGTCTTGTTCACCCACTCGAAATTGAACAGCAGCAAAAGCCCCCGCCGCACGCGCGGATCTTGAAACACCGGTCGCCGGATGTTGAACGCCAGTGCCGACATCCCCGCCGGCAACCCCGTCTCCACCTCCCGCATCAGCATGCGCCCATCCCGCTTGGCCGGGATGTCGTATCCCGATGACCACAGCTTCGGGTCATCCTCACTACGAATGCTCAGCACGCCCGACTTGAACGCCTCGAATTGCACGCTCATGTCGCGGAAATACTCGTACCGGATCTCGTCGAAATTGAACCGGCCGCGGTTCACCGGCAGATCGCGCCCCCAGTATTCGGGATTGCGCTTGTAGGTGATGGAGCGTCCCGCATCGACGGCCGCGATCATGTACGGCCCCGAGCCGACGAGCGGCACCAACGTGGTGCGCTCGAATGTTTCAGCGGTCAGCAGATGCTTCGGCAGTACGGGCATCGACGCCATAATAAGCGGCATTTCCCGGTCGCCACTGTCATCGAAGACAAAACGGACCGCGAGATCCGAAACGCGCTCGGTGCGCACGACCTTTTTATATGAGTTGCGGTGGTTCGGCCGACCGCGTTCGCGCAGCGTCTGCATCGAAAAAATCACATCATCCGCCGTCACCGCCTTCCCGTCAGAGAACCGCGCGGCGGGATCGATATGAAACGTCACCGACGAGCGATCGTCGGGCACTTCAACGGTCTTGGCGATCAAACCGTACATCGTGAACGGTTCGTCAAAGCCCCGCGCCATGAGCGTCTCATAAACCCACTCGCGGATGCCCGCGGCCGGCTCACCGCGAATGATGAGTGGGTTCAGAGTATCAAACGACCCCGTCTGTCCGAGCACCACGCGCCCACCCTTCGGCGCGGCCGGATCGGCAAATTCGAAATGCGCAAATCCCGCCGGATACTTCGGCGTCCCATGCATGGCAATCGCATGCGCCCCCATATCCCCCGCCAGGGCAGCAGCGCCGCCCGAAATCAAGCCGCAGATCGCACCCGCCAGCGCGGCAGCGAGACCGCCAACGCGCGCGCGGGAAAAAGTCAGACGGCGCGTCCAGGGGCGCGGCATGGGGTCTCCAGGTGTTTGACCGGACGCGGGAGATCCGGGCCAGATGCGTCGCTGAATCGGACTTTTAGCACAAGGGAGCATGGAGTTAGCGGGATTGCCACCGTGCGATTTAAAACTCAAACCCGACCGATCCGTGGCCGGTTTGCAACGAGCCCCCTGATACCGCTGTGCATGACTTTGCAGCCCCTTGCCCGGTCACGGGATTGCCGCAATCCGAGCCTTACTCCCCACGGCTGGCGCAAGGGCGCTGGAGGGTGTGCCGGCTCGACGATACGTCGGTCGAACCAGTGTCCCAACGACCCTTAACAACGCGCGCCTTAGAGGGGTGGAGCCGGTGATCCGGCTCAGAGAGAAAGGTCGAATTTTTCATGGCACACGCACGTATGTTTGGTCTCACCGCCTGGAGCGCGCTCGCCGCTGCACTGGTCATCGCAGGCACGCCCGCCCTCGCGCAGGATGCGCCCGCCGCCGCTCCCGCTAAGCCTGCCGCTGCGCCCGCCGCGGGTGCCGCACCTGCAGCCGGCGCTGCTCCAGCAGCCGCAGCCGCCAACAAGAGCGCCTGGGTCAAGCTGTGCGAAAAGACACCCCTCGTGAAGAAGGGCGAAGACGGCAAAGAGGTGAAGGAAGAAAAAGACATCTGTCTGACCCACCATGAGCGCCTCGATGGCAACTCAGGCATGGTGCTTGTCTCCGCAGCCATCCGCGAAGTCGAAGGGCAGAACAAGCAGCACCTCATGATCATGGTGCCGCTCGGAATGGCGCTGCCTCCGGGCCTGCGCGCGGCCGTCTACACGAAGGACCAGTGGGCCAAGATCGCCAAGAACGAAAAGGTCGACGACAAAGAACTGAAACCCGTCGATCTGAAGTATTCGCTCTGCCACGCATCGGGTTGCACGGCTGAAATTGAAGCCGACGCTGCCATCCTCGATCAGATGAAGGCCGGTGGTGGTCTGATGGTCGTTGCCATGAACGCAGCAGCCCAACCGATCGGCTTCCCGGTCCCCCTCGACGGCTTCACCGACGCATTCGCCGGCAAGCCCATCGACAACGCCGAATACAAGAAGGCTCGCGGCCAGCTGATGGCTCAGATCCGCGACCGCCAGAAGGTCGCGATCGAAAAGTTCAAGGCCGAGCAACTCAAGAAGATCCCGACCGACGGTCCTGGCGCCCCGCCGACGACTACGGGCTCCGCTCCGGCCGCCAAGCCCGCCGAAAAGAAGTAAGCGGCGGCGACATCTCGATAAAAAAACCGCCCGGTGGAAACACCGGGCGGTTTTTTGTTGCGTCGAAAGACTCGTCGAAAACGAATCGCCTGCTAGCCGTGCGCATCAGTTCAGCATGGTCATGAAAACGGGCCGGTAGCGCCCCTCTTCATCCTCGACGAAATAGTCCGCCACCTGCGGATGACGAACAGGCACGCCCGTCGTGTCGGGCAAGAGGTTTTGCTCCGAAACATAGGCGATGTATTCAGTCTCAGCGTTCTCGGCCAGCAGATGGTAGAATGGCTGGTTCTTCTTTGGCCGCATGGGCTCCGGGATCGATAGCCACCAGTCGTCCGTGTTGGCGAACACCGGATCAATATCGAACACGACACCGCGGAACGGATAAATCTTGTGCCGCACCACGTCACCAACGGCGAAGCGCGCCAACCCCACGCTCATTCCCCTTCGCTTGGAGCCAACACGCTTTGAAGAACCGAGCCGCCTCAGGCGAGGCCTTGGTTTTTCTGCTCCCGAAGCACTGCTCAGAGCGTTCCGCTTCGCGACCAAATCGGGAGAAGTAGCCGGCCGCAACGACTCCGAAACCCCGAGTTTCGCCTTGGCCTTGGCCCCAGCCTTTGCCCCCAGCTTTGACCTGGTCTTGGCCACCGCTTTCGCGCCGCGCGGCGCATCTGGCTTGGCGACCGTCGACGGCATGACGTCAGCGGACGCCTTCAACGCCGCAACCTTGCCGGCTGGCTTACCCCGCGGCTTCACTGTTTTCGCTTTACCCGCGCTGGGTGTGGCCGGTGGACGTTTTGCACTCATGCCCGGATTACGCCCCACCCGCGCAGCGCGTGTCAAGGGACGGCGCCCCTTATCGTTCATGGACTTTTTACGCGTCATTAAAAACCGTAGGCCGCCGACCGCTCCGGGTCCTTCGACGCCACGAGACGCGCCAAATCCACGATCACCTTCGCCTGCTTCCAGGTCGCATCATCCTGCATCTTGCCGTCGATCATCACCGCGCCCGTCCCGTCCGGCATCGCTTCGAGTATCTTGCGCGCGAAAGCAACTTCCTTTGGGTCCGGCGAGAATACGCGCTTAGCAATGTCGATCTGCGAGGGATGCAGCGACCACGCCCCCAGGCAACCCTGTAGATATGCATTGCGGAACTGCGCCTCGCACGCAGCACCATCCGCAAAATCACCGAAAGGTCCGTAAAACGGCTTCAACCCATATGACAAACAAGCATCAACCATCTTACCAACCGTGTAGTGCCAAAGATCCTGCTGATAGTGCGCGCGCGGTCCACCATCCTTCGACGGATCGGCCAGCACCCCGTAATCCGGATGTCCGCCACCGACCCTCGTTGTCTTCATGCCGCGCGAAGCCGCCAGATCAGCCGGCCCCAAGCTCATGCCATGCATCCGCGGCGATGCGGCGGCGATGGCCTCGACATTCTTCACGCCTTCCGCCGTCTCGAGAATGGCGTGAATGAGAATGGGCCGCGCCACTTTGTGTTTGGCCTCAAGCTGCGCCAGGAGCTGATCAAGATAGTGGATGTCCCACGGCCCTTCGACCTTAGGCAGCATGATCACATCGACCTTGTTGCCCGCGTGCGCCACGATGTCGGTGACGTCATCCAGCATCCACGGTGAATTGAGGCAGTTGATGCGCGTCCACAATCCCGTCTGTCCGAAATCGAACGCGTTCGCCATCGACACAAACCCAGCCCGCGCCTGCTCCTTCTCGCCAACCGCAATGGCGTCTTCGAGGTTTCCTAAAACCACGTCCACCTGCCCGATGGTGTCCTTCAGCTTGGCGCGGATTTTCTCGTTGTGCGGCGGGATGAAGTGGATCATCCGCTCGATTCGGACCGGCAGCGAGCGGTAGGGCTCAGGCGCACCGATAGCGAGAGGCGCAAAGTGCTTGGCGGGCGTACGGATAACGCTCATGAGGATGAATTACCTTTGGCAAACGTTTGATCAGCTATCGGGATGGGATTTTGCGGCGCACATTAGGCCGGACCCGCCCGCTGTCAATCGCCGCAATGGCGCCCCATCGTTCGCGCGAGTCGGATAGGGTGCCGCGGAACGATGCATACGGACGGTGCGGTGCGCGCCTGAGGATCGGATCAGATGACGGTCGCTAAGAAAGTCCCGCGCAGTAATCGGTTGCCGGGCCCTGGGATGCCCGGAGTGTTGGTGGCTGCCGCAACCTTGGGAGCTTTGCTCCTCATGTGCGCCCCCGCCGCCGCTGATCATCCCTCCCTTCAGCAGGCCGCCGCCACCGAACTCATGGCCAAGGCCAACGCCAAGCCATCGCGCAAGATCCGAAAGAAACCACAGGCAGCCGCCCCAACCACACCCACGCCTCCCCTGAAAGTGCTGACACGTAGCGACGTTCTGGCCACCGATCCCGCCATCCTCGAACGCCTCGGCCGCCACATCGTCATCGGCTATCACATCCCAGCAACCGTGAAGGCCCTCGTCGAAAAGAAGGCCATCGCCGGCATCTTCATCACCGACCATAACGTGCGCCGTCGCACGGTGCCCGACATCCGCGCCGAAATCGATGCACTCCAAGCGATCCGCGCCGCCCAAGGTCTTCCCCCGCTCATCATCGCAGCCGACCAGGAAGGCGGTGCCGTTGCCCGCCTCACGCCGCCGCTCGCCCGCCAACCGAGCCTTGCTAAAATCCTGGCTTCAGTGAAACCGGGCGACGACCCCAAGCCCGCCGTTGTCGCCTACGCGCGCAAGCAGGCCGCTGAATTAAAACGCATCGGCGTGAACCTCAATTTCGCCCCCGTTGTCGATCTCAAGATCGATCCCAAACGGCGCAGCGATGGTGAAACAAAGCTCCGCTTTCGCGCGCTGTCCTCAGACCCGAAAACCGTCAGCGACGCCGCCGGCTGGTATTGCGATACGCTGGCAGAAGAAGGGGTCTTCTGCACCATCAAGCATTTTCCAGGGTTAGGCCGCGTCGCAAACGATACGCACCGCAACGCTGGCGATATCAAAACACCCCTTTTGGAATTGAAGGGGGCCGACTGGGTGCCGTTCCGCGACCTGATGAGCAGGCCGCATGTCGTCACGATGCTGGCCCACGTCCGCCTGCGTGAGCTCGATGGCACCACACCCGCATCGTTTTCCCGGCCGGTGATAGATGGCCTCATCCGCACCGAGTGGGACCACGAAGGCCTCCTCATCACCGACGATTTTTCCATGGGGGCCGTCACCCGCGCCAAAGAGGGTATCGGCGGCGCCGCCGTGAAAGCGTTAAATGCCGGTGCGGATCTACTCCTCGTGTCGTTCAGCGACAAGCACTTGAATACGGTCATGACCGCGCTCATCGATACCGAAAAGAAGGGCGAGATCGACAGCACCGCCCGCGCCGCGAGCCTCGAACGCTTGAAGGCGCTGCCCGCTGCACACACAACCGCACCCACCGTGTTCCCGCCGGAGCCTACCAAAGCACCAACCAAAAAATCAGCAGCGAAACCCTAAACCGCAGCGCTACTCCCAGCGCCGGTTCGACCACATCCACTGCTCAGGCGTCTCCCGCACCCAAGCCTCGAACTGCCGCTGCATCTCGGTCACGATCGTCCGTATATCGTCCGACGGATTGCCCGTGCGCGGCACGCGCAATTCCTTGATCTCAACAACGAACCGGCTCTGACCATCGACCCGCCGGCTGCACGACATCCACATCCGGCTTCCCACGCGCCGCGCGATCATCGCGCCGATGGCCTGCGTCTGGGCCGGCTTGCCAAAAAACGGAACCGCGATCCCCGTGCGATCCCACAGATCACACACAATCCCAAGCCGGCCGCCGTTGCGCACGAAATCGTTGAGGATCCGCGCCGTCTTCTGATTGTCCCCGTGGTCGCCCTCGACCCGCCCACGCCCAAAGAGGCCGCCCGGATAGAGGTCGCGCCGGAGATATCTCAGATAGCGGTCCACGTACGGGTTGTTCACCGAGCGGTAGACGGCCGCGGGGTTAGCGTTTGCAACTACAAACGGCCAGATCGCCAGCTCCCAGTTCCCCATATGCAGCGATACACCGATGGCGGGACCAAGCTTGTCCTTGTACCGTCGAAAGACCCGGTCGGGCGCAATCGCAATCCGGCCCGGATCGGCAATCAACTTATCGATCTGGATCGTCTCGACCATGACACGGCCGAGGTTTTCCCAGTGAGCCAGGCAAATGGCCAGCCGTTCAGCGTCACTCTTTTCCGGAAAGGCAATTTTCAGATTTTCCAGCGCCCTCCGGTGCCGCTTCGGGGAGAGGAATGGCGCCAGCCGCCGCCACCACCACCCCGAGAACGGTGCTGAGATATCGAGCGGAAGCACGCGGAAAGGTCCGGTGATCAGCCGGAGTGCGACGTACTCGAGACGGAATTGCATATCGCGCAACAGCGACACTTCAGCGGTCATGAGAGCGTCTTGCGAGGGCGTGCGCTGAACGTCAAGCCGGAGAGGCCACTGCTGCGGCGCCACGACCCGCCCGAACGACGTCTAATCCACCACTTCGCATCAGAACCGGCACATAAGCGGCGGGCTGCACGCCCTCCCGAACAATCCGGCGCCGCAACGGGCCAGCCAAATTCAGCACATGCAACCCGAGCCCCCGGAGCAAATGAACCGGCAAGTACGGTGACAGCAGCGTGCGATTGAGAATGTCCACCGCCGTGATTCGCCCGTTCACATCGGGTGCCCGCAGTGCGGAGTAGCGATCCAACACCGCCGAGCCGCCCGGATCGCGCCCCTCAACAATCGCCTCCGACACGCAATCGGCCAACGTCGCCGCATCGCGAAGCCCGAGGTTCAACCCCTGCGCGCCAATCGGCGGAATAACGTGTCCCGACTCCCCCACCAGCGCCACGCGGTTGCGCCCGAACACATCCGGCGTCAGCCCACTCAAGGGAAACATCGCACGCGGACCCGCCTCACCGACCGAACCGAGCAGTCCCTTAAGTCTGCCTTCAATCGCGCGCCGAAACTCCGCTTCCGACAGCGCCATGATGCGCTCTGCCTCGCGGGGCTCCTCGACCCACACCAGCGACGACGTCCGGCCCGGCATCGGCACGGTCGTGAACGGCCCGACAGTCCGGTGAAACTCGGTGGAAATTCCGTCATGCGCGCGCTGGTGTGTGAACCATGTCACCACCGCTGCCTGCGGATAGCTCCACGTCTCAACCGTGATACCCGACGCATCCCGCGCTATTGAGTTGCGTCCGTCGGCGGCAACCACGAGCGGTGCACTGAGAACATCTCCCTCGGCAAGATCCGCCATCACGGAACCAGCGCTGATCCTGACATTCCGAACGCCCGCCGTGGGGTGCAGTGTCAGTCCCGGCGTGCCCGCCGCCCGCGCAGCCAAAACAGTCACCAGGGCATCGTTGGGCACATTGTAGCCAAACGCATCAAGTCCGGCCTCTTCCGCTCGGAAGGTCACTTCCGGCGCCCTGAAAAGCCGTCCCGTGTCATCGATGAGCTGGATGGCTTTCAGAGGCGCGCACTGATCCTCAAGGTCGTCCCAAACGCCAATGTTGCGCAGCAGCTCGACGGATCCTGCAAACAGCGCTGCCGTGCGGCGGTCCCGATCCTGCCCGCCAGGCCGATGCGGTCCAGCGGCCAGCGTAACGGGCACGCCAGCGGCTGCCAGCGCCAGCGCGGCCGCCAATCCAGCCGGTCCCCCGCCGATAACGAGTGCCGACGCGTGTCCTGCATTTCTGCTCATGAACGAACCCACTGCGAGATTGAGCACCACACTAGCTGCGATGGCCTACGCCGGCCAGAGAGGCCTGGGTTTGCCTCTCGTCCTCCCTCAACGTCCTGAGTCTCCCGGAGCCACTCCAAACACCTGCGACAACCGCACAAAATTGACCCGAGAGAGCGTCAGCAGTGTCATAAAACTTTCACACAACTGTTACGAACCAAGCACTTAGTGGCATTCAAGCCACGAAAGTCCATTCGCAAAAGTGTCAAACGCTCCATAACCGTTTACGTCCGTTAATCCTTGAGGCTATCTGCTTTCGCGTTCACCGGATGCGCTCCAGCGGGGGCTGAGCCATCGGGTTTGGGAATGCCGAATTTGCAGGCTCCGCTGATGCGGAGCGAGCCTCTAGGGGGACTGAGTATGACAAGCGGACTGAAACTGAGCACAGCGGCCATCGCGCTGCTCACCGTGGTGGGCCTGGGAACGGCGCCCGCCTCCGCAGCAGATCTGGGCGGCGATTGCTGCGCCGATCTCGAAGAGCGCATCGCCGAACTCGAAGCAACGACCGCTCGCAAGGGCAACCGCAAGGTCAGCCTTGAAATTTCGGGACACGTCAATGAAACCCTCATCTTCTGGGATGACGGCTTCGAACAAAACTCTGGCGTCTACACGAACGACAACTCGCGCTCCCGTTTCCGCTTCAAGGGTTCGGCCGCGATCGCCGACGGCGTGAAGGCCGGCTATCTTCTCGAAATCGGCGTGCGCAGCGCCAACTCGAAGCGGTTCACGCAGGATGATCCTAATCCGGCTGCAGATGCTGGCCTCGACGTGCGCCACTCGGCGTGGTTCGTCGAGAGCAAGAGCCTTGGCACCGTTTGGCTTGGCCGCACCGGTCCCGCAGCCGAAGGCATCACAGAAATCAACCTTGCCAATACCAAGGATGTGGCCAAGCTCGCGGATATGGAAGACTCCGCTCTCGGTCTGTTTGTGCGCACGCCGACCGGCGGCACAACCAATCTTCAGTTCCGCCGCGCCATCCGCGACGTCGGCGACCAGCCGGGTGAAACTGAGCGTGGACAAATTGTGAAGTACGTCTCACCGGCATTCGAGGGCTTCTCCGCCTCGGCAGCTTGGGGCGCCGACGACTACTGGGATATTGGTTTGAACTACAAGGGTGAGTTCGCCGGCTTCCAGTTGGTCGCTGGCATCGCTTACGGCGAGGAAACGAGCCAGAACGCTCCGACCGATACCGATGACTATCAGATCTCCAACTGCCGCATGGTGGACGACAACGACAATTTCGAGTGCCAGCAAGTTGGCGGCTCTGCCAGCATTATGCATGAAGACACCGGCCTATACACGACCCTCTCGGCCGGTTGGAGCAACTCGGATGCGCCTGAGTTCAATAATGGTGGTGCCTCGGACTACGGTGGGCTGGCTGACCGCGAAAGCACCTTCTACGCGATCGAGGCAGGCATACAGCAGAAGTTCTTCCCGCTCGGTAAGACGACGATCTTCGGCCAGTATTACAACCTTGACGGCGGTTCCACAGATCGCGCCGTGTCGGTCGATGGTGTCGCCACCGGCGGTCGGGTTCTCGGCTCAGAACTTGAAGTTTATGGTGGTGGCATCGTTCAGGAAATCAGCGCCGCTTCGATGCTTCTTTACGTCTACTACCGCCATGTCGAAGCTGATTTCACGCTCGCCAACCCTACAAGTGGCGCAGCTGTAGCTTCGCCCGGTTTCGAAGACCTCGACCTCGTCGTCGCTGGCGGAATGATCAGGTTCTAATCCACCGTCTCCCAATCCCGTTGACTTCAGGGGGGCTGCTTCGGCGGCCCCTTTTTCTTGTCCGAATTCGATATTTTACGTGCACTGACCAAGATTGTGTCCCTCCCGCCACATGACGAAGAAACAACACCCCCCGGACAATCCTTCAGACGCCATTAAGGAGCGCGGTCCCATCCTTGTTTTCGCCGGGTGAGGACGTCATTGTCCAACTCAAGAGTCGTCCGCAGCGGGGTTTTGACGGACCATGAAGTTAAGACATGTATGTGGCCTGTCGGCCGTGCTGTTGGGTGCAGCACTTCCGGCCCTGGCCTTTCAAGAACAGACCGTCGGTGGAGCGCCGCAAGCGCAGCCGTCGTCGCCTGATGCCGCGCCGCAAGCCGGCACGGGAGCGAAGCCCGCTGAAATGCAGCTGACACCCGAAGAGGCCAAGAAGCCCGTCGAAGGCACCGAGGTCCGCATCCCGGGTCTTGGCAAGCTTGGCGTGCTGCCCAAAATGGATTTCGGCTTGGAGCTTCTTTACGGGGCCAATGAAGCCCGTCCCGTCACGCCCGATCCCCAGGATCAGTCCGATGATCTCCAGATCCGCGGATCGGTAAAGCACAATTTCTAATCGCTAATAACAGGCGATTTGCGACAACGGGAGCCACGCGGCTCCCGTTTTCTTTTCACCCTTCCCCAAACGCCGCCGACCTCTCCGCCAGCGATGCGAGCCATGCCCGAACAGCATGTGCCCCGTCGAATTGCGAATCAGCCTGCCCGAAGTGTTCGCCCTCAACCCGCAACGCCGTTCCATCAAACCCCTGAACAACATCCATCGCCGCCTCGTCCGCGTGATCGTCACCGACGTAAACGGCCCGCCGCGACCGGTAACCCGGCAACTGCAGCAAGGCGCCCACCGCGCCGGCCTTTGAAACGCCAGCCGGTACGATTTCAAACACCAGCCGCCCACTCTGCACCCGAAACGCCGGATTGACCCGCGCGAACGCTGTGACGGCCTCTCTCACAGGCAGCAAAAGCTCCGGCGCGCTCCGGACGTGGATCGCCGCGCTGAACGGCTTCCACTCGACACGCACCTCCGGGAATTTTGCCACCAACGCCTCGATGGCGCCCCTCAACCCGCCAATCGGCATCAAGTCCACCGGGGCGATATAGCCAGGCACACGAACTTCCGCGCCATGGCTGGCAATGGTCGGCAATTCCAAGGGATGCAGCATCCGATCCGCGTCTGCCAGCGAACGTCCGGTGACCACAACCAGACCCAACGGGTCACCACGGACCAATGCCTGCAGCGTGCACTTACAGTCCGCGTCAACCATCGCGTCGTCGGGCTCAGCGCAAATGTCGGCAATGGTCCCGTCGAGATCGAGCAACAGAAGGTCACTTCGGTCTCCATCGGTCGTTGCAAATCCACCCATCGCCTCAAGCCACCGACGTGAACGGTCCGGCCCGGTTGAGACGCGCCGCCCGTTCCAAATGACCGACAAAATCCGAAGCCCACGTCTGTGTGTCTCGCACCGTAATTGTCGCCAACAGTCCGCGATGCCGCTCGATACGCTCGGCAAGAGGCATGGTCAAAGCACGCGCCAGCGCATCCGCGATATCGTCGACGCAGTACGGGTTGACGAGTAACGCCTCTGGCATGTCCTCCGCCGCGCCCGCAAACATCGACAAGACCAGCACCCCCGGATCGTCTGGGCACTGCGACGCGACATATTCCTTTGCCGTCAAGTTCATCCCATCACGCAGCGGCGTGACCAGCCCGACAACCGCCGAACGATAGAGCGCCCCAAGCCGCTTGCGCGGCACCGCGCGACGCACATAGTGGATCGGAACCCAATCGACATCACCATAGGCACCATTCACCGCGCCCGAAATACCTTCCAGCTCTTGCCGAATGTCGGCATAGACTTCGACGCTATTCCGCGTCGGCGCTGCGATCTGAGCCAGCACCGTCGACTTGCGAAACTGCGGATAAGCCTCGAGCAGACGCGCAAACCCTCGGAACTTCTGTGGCAAGCCTTTGGTATAGTCCAGCCGGTCGACGCCGAGGACCCGCCGCACACCCGTGGTGCGCAAGACCGGAGCGACCGGCGCAAAGTCTATCGCATCGATGGTCACCGGAGCCCGGCTCAGCTCGAACCGCAATCCACCGAGGCTCAATCGTCCACTCGGCAGAAGTTGTGCGCCATTTGACCGCTTTAAACACCCAATCGCATTTCCGACATCGGACGTTGTCTGCAACCCAACGAGGTCATACGCCGCGAGCGAAGCGCCCAACAGTCGATATTCCGGAATAGCTAGAAATGCCTCCGGCGGCGGCATTGGAATATGCAGGAAAAAGCCGATCGGATTGCGCACGCCCCGGGCGCGCAGTTGCTGCCCGAGTAGCAAAAAATGATAATCATGCACCCAGATCGTGTCATCGGGTTCCACGCGAGCCGCGATGTCGTCGGCAAGTCGCTCACTAAACGACACATACGTGCTGAAAAACTCGCGATCAAAGCGCGCCAGATCAAGCCGGTTGTGAAAAATCGGCCACAGAACAGAGTTTGAATATCCCAGATATCCTCCGTCATGTTCTGCTTGCGTCATATCTTGCGTGACGGACGTATACGCTCCGTGCCGCACCTGTGTCTCGGGGACTTCGCCCACGCGACCCGACCACCCCATCCAAACTCCGCCACGCTGATTGAGCGCCGCAAAGAGCGCCACGGCAAGTCCGCCACTGGTATCGGTCTGATCCGGCGTCATCACCCGGTTCGACACGCATATCAACTGGCCCA
>JALHQM010000048.1:13360-19311 GCA_022841965.1 Hyphomicrobium sp.
CACGACCGAAACGCCCGCGCCGTCAGCCCAAGAAACGCCAACCCCAGCACCGTAATAAGCTCACCGACCGCACACGTGCAAAGAATCCACACGCCATGACAGCAAAGGGCGGCACACCCGATCGCCGTGCCGCCCTAAGCGCCATTCTGAAATGATCTCTAACGCCCGTCTAACCGGCTTTGCGCGAACTGCGGTGCAACTTTCCAAACCGCATTCCCGACATCGTCGGTCACGAGAAGAGCCCCCGACTGATCGAAAGCAACGCTCACGGGCCGGCCAAGTGCCTCGCTATCGGCCGAAAGAAAACCTGTTAGCACGTCACGCATCGCGCCGATCGGCCGGCCCGCCTTGAAGGGTACGAAGACCACCTTGTAGCCTGAATGAGGTTTGCGGTTCCAAGAACCATGCTGCGCAACAAGCGCACCTTTACTGAACTCGCGCGGCCACCCTTGGCTACTTTGAAACACAACGCCGAGCGACGCTGTGTGCGCGCCCAGCGCATAGTCGGGCACGATCGCCTTGGCGACGAGATCCGGCCGCTGCGGCGTGACACGCTCATCGACAGTCGTTCCGAAATAGCTGTAGGGCCAGCCGTAGAAGCCGCCGGCGACAACCTTGGTGAGATAGTCCGGCACTAAGTCGCTGCCCAATTCATCGCGCTCATTGACGACGGTCCAGAGCGACTTTGTATCGGGTTCCCAGGCCATGCCGACCGGATTGCGTAAACCGGTCGCGAACGGGCGATACGTCTTGGCTGCGATGTCTACTTCCAGGATCGCAGCGCGATCCTTCTCCATCTCCAACCCATTCTCGCCGACGTTGCTGTTTGACCCGACGCCCACATAAAGAAAGCGTCCATCTTCGCTCGCGATCAAACTCTTGGTCCAGTGATGATTGAGCGGCCCGCCCGGCAGATCGACGATCTTCTCCCCTGGAGCAGTTACTTTGTCGGCGCCTGGGCTATAGGGAAATGCGACAACGCTGTCCGCGTTGGCGACGTAAAGCCGATCTCCGATAAGCGCGAGCCCGAACGGCGACATCAGTCCTTCGATATAGGTGGTGCGGACCTCAGCAGTTCCGTCCCCGTCCGCATCACGCAAGAGGACCACACGGTTTGGACTGGGCACGCCCGCGCCCGCACGGGCCATCACCAGCTTCATCACAAAGCCGCGAATGCCCGTGCTCTGCTCCTTCGGAGGCGCATTGCTCTCGGCAACGAGCACATCGCCGTTCGGCAAGACGACGATCGAGCGCGGGTGATTGAGACCGCGGGCAAATGCCGAGACGGAAAGACCGGTCACAGCCGCCGGCATTTGTCCATCTGGCCACCCTTTGGCCGGCGCCACGTTCACGGTCGGCACCGCCGATGTCACGGGTCTCGGGAGCGAGGGATTAGGACCGCTGTCGGCACCCTTGGGCAGCGCGGTCTGGTCCCCACATCCCGACGATACAGCTGCCAACAGACTGGCGGAAATAAGCAGCATCGATTTCAAAGTCATTGCAGGAGCCATCCTCACCAAAGCTTTATTAAAGCTGAGCTTCGCCGTGCTCGCCCGGATTGGGCTGACGGCCAGTCACGGCTGCGACGACGAGTTGGATGACCGTCGACACGGCATTGTCGCCGTCCCAATATTCCCCCAACTGCGGTCGCAGAACCAATGCACACAAACGCGGACTTGACGGTCCTTCCGGCCAAAAAGCCTGCGCGCCAGGATTCCACAGCCGCTCGATGAGCACCCTATCCTCCGACACCTCGGCGCGGACGCTTGTCGACACGAATAACTTGCCATCGGTAAACGTCAGCAGGGCCACCGGATCGGCCCTAACCGATCGCACAGTCGCTGAAGCAGTTTCGGTCAGAATATAAATCAATCCCTCGTCGGCTTTGACAATCGGGCTCATCGGCCGCGACGCTAGTCCCCCGGTCTGCGCTCGCGTGACGAACATCGCTGCCTGAAACCGTTCCATGAAATTCCACAATTTTGCCGTCGCATGCTGAGGGTCTGTTTGATCTGTCATGTGGAAAATCCTTCAGGAATAGACACGGGTGGGACAAACGCCAACTCACCGTACTGGTTCCCCAAAATCACTACGCCGTTTTAGCGGAACGATCCTGCACGGCCGTCGTTGTCCGGCCTTCAACGCACAGGAGGAAACCAACGATGAAAGTCAAAACAGTTCTCACTGTTGTCCTGATCACGATCTCGTCCGCAGCGCTCGCTGGCGCTGGCGGTAGTGGGTCTGGAAGCAGCGGCGCATCGGGCAGCGGCGCAGGTGCAGGCCCGGGTACGAGTGGCGGCAGCAGCGGAACCAATGCGGTTCGGCCGGACAACCTGTCGCCAGGAACGGCCGGACGGCCGTATAACCCTGTCCCCGGCGCCGGCTCTGGTACGGGCACCGCTCGCGACGGATTGGCTCCGCCCAGCCCGCGTCCGGAAAGCCAGATCGATAGAGACGGCGATGGGAAAGTGGATTCGATGGACACTGATGGGACCGGCACACGCTAATCGATCTGCCCGCACGTCCATTTCAGAGCGGTCTCGGGAACCGGTGTGCCACCAGCGGGTTTGATAGGTGCGCAAAGAATTCACAACACCGAAAGGGAGTTCAGAATGGTAACCACCACATATGGCGGGTCGAACGAAGTGTCCGAGCGGGCATCGAACCTCAGCGACGCCGCGGGCCGCCAGTTCGATCGTGCCCTTGATGGCGCAGAGCATGCAGCCCGCACCGCGGCTGAGCAGGGACGTCATGTCATGACGGCCGTCGACCGAACCGTTCGCGAACAGCCGCTGGCAGCTTTGGCGGCGGTCGGCGTGCTCGGCATTGTGATCGGCGCGCTCTGGAAGATGGACAGCGGTCGTCGCTCATCCAGCCGCTGGTACTGACACGAGCGGGCATGATTGCCGGCATGATCGCCTGACAAGGCGGGGCATCCACAGATGCCCCGCCTTGATGTTAGAGACCGCAGCTCGGCGATAGCTCGGGCGAAACACCGTTTCCGACGGCCGAATTGCGGCAAAACCCACGCGGGTCGAAAAAATATCCTACCCACGCCGGGAACTTTCCGGACTACGCAGCCCTCCAACCTTCAGATATGACACTTCCATGACAGTCCGGCGCCGGGAGAATCCCAGCGCTGCCCCTATTCCTTTTCAAACCGGCCAAAATGACCGATCGCACCGTCGTTGCAAATCAACGGGCCATCAGCGCTCCCTCAACGGCCGCTGGTCGCTGGCAGTTGGGTTGGCGAGCCGTCGGGATCTTAGCGGTCCTGGCGGCCATCGGCTTAGACACCTACTTCCGCCGCTACGAAGGCTCCAGCTGGCACCTAATCTACGTCTGGACGGCAACCCTTTTTGCCGGGCTTCTTGTCCTCGCCCTCACGCGGCGTCTCCTCGTCGCCACCGTTTTTGTCACCGGACTGGTGACCATTATTGTCCACGCGGCCGCCGCCAAACATCAAGCCATGAACATGTCCGTTCATGCCTATGATCTCTTTTTCTACCTCTCATCCGTCTCGAACCTGTCCTTCCTCTGGGAGTCCTATCGCGCGGAACTGCTCCTCCTTCTGGCTGCCCTGCTTGGCTTTGCGGCGATGCTGGCAGCAGCCTACCTGATGGATGCGACCCGCGTCCGACGCGCCGTCGCGGTCCCCCTGATGCTGGCCTTTGCGGTATTGACGGGGCTCAGCGCGACCATGAAAGGCGAGCGCCGCCATACGCAGCAATACTGGGAAGATCTCGTCGTCTCGACGTTCTACTCCTCCGTCCCCGAAACCATCGAAACCCTCTGGCGCGGCCAGTTGATTGAAGCTGCAAATGCTGCCCCCGGTCCGCTCTTCTCCGTACCCGCTGGCTGTGGTGCAACGAGAAAGCCGCCACACATCATCCTCATCCATCAGGAATCCGTCGTCCCCCCGGAGTATTTTCCAGGCCTCCAATACGATCCTCGCATGAACACCATGTTCCGCTCAGGCGACGGCACCTTGCGCAAGATGCGTGTCGAAACGTACGGCGGCGCTTCCTGGCTGACCGAGTTCTCCGTCCTCGCTGGCGTGTCCACCTATTCGTTTGGCGGTATGCGTCCGTTCGTTCAGTCGCTCATGGCCGGCCGCGTGCACGATACGTTGCCCCAGGCCCTCGCCCGCTGCGGCTATCGAAACACCGTCGTCTATCCGCTCGACAGAAACTTCGTCTCCAACGGCAAGTTCTACACCGCGGCCGGCATGCCTGAGATTTTCGACAGGAAGGCGCAGGGGGCCAAAACGGGCAACGAGCGCGACCACTTTTATTTCGGCACGGCCTTGAACCTGTTGTCCGAACACGTGCGCAAGAGTGATCAGCCGCTCTTCGCCTACGTCATTACCATGGCCGCGCACGGACCCTATCTCAAACCCTATCTACCTGAACTTGATGTGCCGGGCGGTGCAGCGGGTACGCATCCCGAAATGCACGAATACCTGCGCCGGTTGTCGATGGCCCGCATGGACCTCGAAGGCTTCAAACGCGAACTGAAAACCCGTTTCCCAGGCGAACCCATCCTCCTTGTCCAGTATGGCGATCATCAGCCGATTGCGACACGGCATTATCTGGGCTTCGGCAACGTCCGGTTCGCAGAAGACGTCGCGATCACGAAGGACTCACCGGGCTTTCTTACCTACTACAGCGTCGAGGGCATCAATTTCGACATGCCGCGCTTACCCGACGTCGACGTGCTCGATGTGCCCTACCTAAGCACGGTCATGCTCCAGGCCGCCGGCGTGCCCCTATCGGAGTCCTACCGCGAGCGCCGCCGCCTCCTGGACCATTGCCAAGGCCGCTATGACAGCTGCGCGGATCCCAACAAAATCCTCTCATTCCATCGCCGCCTCATCGATAGCGGCCTCATGGATGCGCGCTGACAAAGGTCAAACAAAAGAGGCGTGAGCCAGCGCCCACGCCTCTATCGATCTCTAGCTCAGTCGCAACGGCCGATCGTTACCAGTCGATGCAATTGTTGTAACGATTCCACCAATACGCGCTGCCGGTCGCGATCGCGCGGCGTTCCAGCCAATCACAATCGCCATAGTACGATCCGCCGTAGGAGTAGAACGCCAAGCCTGGACCCCAGAGATAGCGGGTTCCGCGCCGGCGCACGAAATCGCGGCTGTGGCCCTTGCCGCCACGATATCCGTAGCCAGGTCCGCGGTTGCCCCGCTTGATACCGGGATCCGTACGCTGCGGTCCGCGATCAATGTTGCGTCCGCCGCGGTTACCGCGGAGAACGCGCCCGCCATCAGCATCGCCACGTCCACGCAGCCCCCGTCCGGCGCCATCGCCGCCGCTCCGTCCGGCCCCGTCGAAAGATCTTGATCCAGAAGGACCGCGCATAGCTGGCGCGCCCCCCCCGCCCCCTCCTTGCGAGGCTCCACCGCCGCCGCCCCCGCCTTTCATGGCGCCCCCGCCACCGCCGCCTCCGCCCTTCATGCCGCCGCCACCCTCACGCTGCGCAACGACAATTCTGCCGTCACTCCCCGTCGTCGGTGCGGTCTGAGCCATGACAGGAGCTACTAAGAGTATTCCAGCAGCAATGCTGCTCAACGCGAACTTGTGCATGTCACTCTCCAAAATAAATTCGACATCGCGTGACGCATAGATCGACGTCGATGTGTGAAAGGTCTCGTCCAAACCGGGTGTCGGACCTACCCCAGGGAACGGTCTCAGAACCTGATCGTTCCGGAAACGCCCCCCAGAAAGCACCAGCTCCCAGGACACGAGCGCTCCAACCGCGTTCTGACGATGAGAACGCAAGCTCAACAGCCTTGACCGACTGAGCATGTGAGTGTGGGAATCTTGTCATTTAGCAGCACGCAGCGGAAAGCCAAGCATGCGTGATTGTGCCGGACAAGTCAGCAATCGAGGCAAGTGGGTGATGGACTGCCGCGCGAAAGTGAGCCTACCGGAAAAAAA
>JALHQM010000049.1:0-17073 GCA_022841965.1 Hyphomicrobium sp.
CTCGATCGCCTGAAAGCCAGCCAGCGTCACGAGAAAACCGGCAAAGCACATGCCCAACCAGATCACGGCGGGCTGTCGCAAGATCCCGTCGCGCTTGCGGTGCTGCAACCGGTCGCGAACCGCGAATTGGTAGGCGGTCAATCCGGCCTGCGTCAGCTGAAACGAAACCTCAGTCACCCTGTCCCCCTCGCCTCAGACGAGGCCCTTCTCCGTGCCCCGCATCGCAGCCTGCCAGACGCGCACCGCTTGCACGGTCTCGGCCACATCGTGCACGCGAATGATCTGCACCCCCTGCGCAATCGACGACAACGCCGCCGCAATCGATCCCGGCACCCGCTTCTTCGGATCGTCCACGTTGCACAATTGTCCGATCAGCTTCTTGCGCGATGCCCCCAGCAAGACCGGCACACCCAGCCCATGATAGAGGCTCATGGACTGCAACACCGCCACGTTGTGATGCAGATGTTTGCCAAATCCAATTCCAGGATCGGCAACGATCTTCTCGCGCGCAATCCCCGCGGCCTCACATGCTGCGATCCTGTCGCTCAGAAAATCGAACACATCCAGCACGACATCCCGGTATTGCGGATCATCGTTCATCGTCTTGGGATCGCCCTGCGCATGCATGAGCATGATCGGCAAACCGCTCTCCGCCGCCGCCGCAAGCGACTGCGGGTCATGCGTCAACGCCGATACGTCATTGAGGATGTCGGCCCCGCTGGCCGCCGCCCGCCGCATCACCTCCGCCTTGCGCGTATCGACGGAAATCTTTGCGCGTGTCCGCGCCCGCAAACCTTCGAGCACCGGCAGCACCCGCCGCAATTCCTCATCCAGCGCCACCGCGTCCGATCCCGGCCGCGTGCTTTCCCCGCCGATATCGAGGATGTCGGCACCCTCGTCCACCAGCCGCAATCCATGCTCGATCGCCGCCTGCACGTTGGCAAAGGTGCCGCCATCCGAAAAGCTGTCGGGCGTCACGTTCACGATGCCCATGATCCGCGGCCGGTCCATCGACAACCCCGCATAGTCCGCCCGCGCCTCAACGAGATGATCGAACGTCTGCCACATCTCCTCGCCGTTGTAGGGCGGGTGATACCAATCCTCATTGGCAAAGCCGTATATCCCGTCGGCGGGGAGCAGCCGCACGCGCTGGTCCAGCGCAGCCTCTGCATCAATCAGCTCAAGATCGGCAAACCCCAGATCGCTGCGGCCACAAAGCTTCTCTTGCGCCCTCGACCGGTCGCGGTCGAGCCGGCCGCGATCGTAGGCGACTGAGACAAGTGGACGGAGATAGAAGCGGCGCGCCACGGCATCCCTCGAAACTGAAACAGCCCCCGGATGGCTCCGGAGGCTGCTTCTGTGTCCTGCCTTTTCATCCGGGGATCAAGCCCCCGATGACGACGATTTTCAAACGCCCGGCTGCGGCGCCATTCCACCTGCATCCGGCTCTTCGCGTGGTTTGGAGCGTCCCGCCGTTGGCACGGCCGACCCTGCCGGGCCCTTCGACCCATCGTTGTCGTCGCGGCGCACGATCGTCTCGCCCCGCATCAACGCCTTGACCTCTTCGCCCGAGAGCGTTTCGAATTCCAAGAGCCCCTTCGCCACGCGGTGCAACGAGTCGATGTTGTCCTTCAAAAGCTGCCGCGCCGTCTGCTCACCCGTCAGGATGAGCCCGCGGATTTCCTGGTCGATCAGCTTTGCCGTGTCGTCGGACAGATTCTTCGACTGCGTCACCGAGTGACCGAGGAAAATCTCCTGCTCGTTGCCGTTGTAGCGGACGCGCCCGAGCGTATCGGACATGCCCCACTCAGTCGTCATGGCACGCGCAAGCTGCGTCGCCATCTGGATGTCGCCGGTCGCCCCGTTTGTCACGTTGTCCGGTCCACCGAGAATAATCTCGGCTTCGCGGCCACCAAACAAAACGGCAAGGCGGGCTTCACACCAGGCCTTCGTGCGGCTGTAGCGGTCGCCTTCCGGCAGGTTCATCGTCACGCCGAGCGCACGCCCGCGCGGGATGATCGTCACCTTGTGCAACGGATCGTAAGGCACCAACAGCCCAACGATGGCATGGCCCGCCTCGTGGTAAGCCGTGTTGCGCTTCTCCTCGTCGCTCATAACCATGGAGCGGCGTTCCGCACCCATCATCACCTTATCCTTGGCGTCTTCGAATTCCTGCTGTGTCACGAGCCGCTTATTGCGGCGCGCGGCAAGCAGAGCGGCCTCATTGACGAGATTGGCGAGGTCCGCGCCTGAGAAGCCCGGGCAACCGCGCGCAATCGTCTTGGCGTCCACGTCGGGCGCCAGCGGCACTTTCTTCATATGAACGCGCAGGATCTTCTCGCGCCCCATTACGTCGGGGTTGGGAACCGTGATTTGACGGTCGAACCGGCCCGGACGTAGAAGTGCGGGATCAAGCACATCGGGACGGTTCGTGGCCGCAACGACGATAATGCCTTCGTTTGCCTCGAACCCGTCCATTTCGACGAGCAACTGGTTCAGCGTCTGCTCGCGCTCATCATTGCCACCACCCAATCCGGCACCGCGATGACGGCCAACCGCATCGATTTCGTCGATGAAGATGATGCAAGGTGCGTTCTTCTTCGCCTGCTCGAACATGTCGCGGACACGGCTCGCACCGACGCCCACGAACATCTCCACAAAATCCGAACCCGAGATCGTAAAGAACGGCACGTTGGCTTCACCCGCCACCGCACGCGCGATCAGCGTCTTACCCGTACCCGGCGGGCCAACGAGCAGCGCGCCGCGCGGGATCCGCCCACCAAGACGCTGGAACTTCTGCGGATCGCGCAGGAACTCCACGATCTCTTCCAGATCGGCCTTCGCCTCATCCACGCCCGCCACGTCGTCGAACGTTACGCGGCCTTGGCGCTCGGTCAGAAGCTTCGCCCGGCTCTTGCCAAAGCCCATGGCCCTTCCTGAACCCGACTGCATCTGACGCATGAAGAAGATCCACACGCCGATCAGCAGCAGCATCGGGAACCACGTGATCAGCACGCTCATGAACGACGGCACATCTTCCTCAGACGGCCGCGCCTTGAACTTGATGCCTTTCTTCTCAAGCCGCTCGACAAGCATGCGATCGTCCGGCGCGTAGGTGGTGAACTGCTGTCCACCCTCCGTCAACGAACCAAAGATACGGCTGCCCGCAATCGTCACTTCCGTCACTCGGCCACTATCGACCGCGGCGATGAATTCCGAATACGTGATCTCATTCCCAACCCGCTTTTGCGCCGGGCTGTTGAAAAGATTGAAGAGGGCAGCAAGCAGCACGAGCACGGCCACCCAGATCGCAAGCTTTTGAAAATTGGGGTTCATCGAGGTTCCTATCGGGCCGCGGCTCAAAACCGCTGGCCGTTGGGTGGGGGTCCCGTGACCGATCCCGGCCCCCACATCGACAGTTAAGATAGGGGGAGGGGTCGCATTTGCCAAGGCTCGCAAGCATGATGCCAGAAACCTTACACGTGTCTTACTCTACGGCCTGCGCCGCAATCCGATCCTTGCTTTCTTCGATATACTTACGGCCGCTACACCTCAGGCAAAAAAACAAAGCGCGCTTCAATGTTCGTGTCTCGTCCGGCGGTCGGGTGTGGCACGAATTCCGCCGGTAATCCTCCAACCGCGATCAACGAGTCGCCCGACCAGAGAGCCGGAAGGGTTGCAGCTGCACGTGATGGAAGCCGGAGACGTGGGCCCACATGGCGCCGCACCAACGCAATCGCAGCCGGATCGAACGCGCGGACGCTGATCGGACAGGGCGCCTGCACGACGCGGATGACAAAGCGATTATCCCACGTCACGCCTTCCCCCGCCGCAAGTTCGATCGGCGCCAGCACGGCCCTACCCCGCTCGCGATAAATGCGGATTTCAGTCCGGCACGCCCGCACTTCGCATCCCCCCAGCGTTGTGCGCACCGCCCCGTCACGTGCCAACAGCCCGGCCAGATGCTCCACCTGCGTCAACTCCGCAGGCGGCGACTGTCCACCAAACATCCCCAAAACCCGCTGCAGCAGCCGCAAGCGCGTGTCGAGCGGCTGGGCCTCGAACAACGCCGCATCGATGCCGGCAAATATCCCTCCGTGCAGGTCGAGTGCCGCAGCAGCAAGGTGATCGGTCGCCGCCTCTAGCGCCTCCACAACGCGCCGCTGCCGCTTGGCGGCCAGGGCCAGCATCTGCGGCGTCAACCCAAGTCCCTCCAAGGTATCCGCCGCCGCGCGCAACCGCACCCGCTCGAAGCGAAGATCATCGTTGCTGGGATCCTCCACCCAGCGGCAACCGCGAGCCGCCAGATACGACCGCAACTGCGCCCGCGACACACCGAGCAATGGCCGCACAAGATCCACCCCCCTGAACGGAACGAGTGCCCGCACCGGGCGCATCCCTTGCAATCCATCCGGCCCGCTGCCGCGCGCCAATCGCATCAAAAGCGTCTCCGCCTGATCGTTTTGAGTGTGCGCCGTCACCACCGCACAAGGCCCTCCACCCCACGCAATCGCATGCTGTCCGAGAAGATCGTAACGGGCCTGCCGCGCGCGCTCCTGCACGCCCTGCGCCGGCTTAGCCCCGATCCAACAGAGCACCGTCGCCGGCAATCCTAATTGCTCCGCCTCGCACACGACCATCCGCGCATCATCCAGCGCGCCCGGCCTCAACCCATGATCAATCGTTGCAACGCACAGCCTCGGACCGTCCGGACCCTGCATGGACACCCAACGTGCCATAAGGTGCAGTAGCGCCATGCTGTCCGAACCACCCGACACGGCCAGCACGACGCAACGATATCCCTCAAGATCTGAGAAGATCTCAGCGAGGTCGTCATCAGTGGGGCACCAGGGCTCTGTCATACCGATCCCTGCCAACCGCAAGCGTCAGGGGCACCCGATACGTTGGCGCTCGCTGTCAGCCTTGCTCTTCAGATGCGGCGGCGCGCTTGGATATTTGCCGGGCATCTGCCCCAGCACGCCACAAGCGTCTTGCTTCTTGCCCAAAGCCGCCAGCGCCATCCCGCGCTTCAACATACTGTCGGGCGCCTTCGGGCTATTGCCATAGCCTTGACTCACCAGATCGAAAGCCTCCGCCGCGTCGGCATAGTTCCGCTGCACGTAATGTGTTTCGCCCAACCAATAGAGCGCGTTCGGCACCAGCGAGTCGCGCGGGTAAACCTTCAGAAAATCGATAAAGCCTGCTTGCGCCGCGCCGTACTCCTGCTGCAGCAAAAATCCATAGGCACGCTCATAAGCCTGCTTAGGATCTCCCGCCGCTGCAGGATCGTTAGCTGCTGAGACGGCGGGCCGTGCGGGTGCGGGCTGATCCTGCGCAATCAACCCGCCGATGGGATCAGCCTCGCCTGCGTTCAGCGTCGTTGACCCAAACGTCGAAGATGACGGCGGTGGCGTCACAGGTGCGGCTGAATAAGCAGGCGGCGGAGCGGCGGCCCCACCCCGCCCCGACTGCAATTGCTCGATTTGCGACGTCAACGCGCGGATTTGCATGTCCAGCGCATCGATCCGCGCCGCATCTGCGCCCCCGCCTCCGACCGGCGCAACAACACGAGGCGCAGCTGTGCCGCCGCCCGACCGCGCAAGCGACTCAAGCGTACCGATCACGACCTGCATATCGACGATCTGTTCTTCCAACTGCTGCACGCGCCGCCGCAGATCGCCATCGCCACTAGCCGTCTTCGCCTTAGGCGCCGCTGGCGCAGCAGCCGGGGCCGTCTCCTGCGCCACGGCTCCCGTCGCCAGAACGGCGAAGGTCGCCAACGCCACCGTCAGCCCAATGCGTCTCTTAAAAATCATGTCAGCTCGCACAGATTAGGTCTCATCAAAGTCGCTCGCATCCGCAGAAGGTCTCGAGCTTACGGCCGCCGTGGCCCAATCAGCGGATCAGCCACTGGCAACTCGCTCACCCGTTGCCCCGTCAGCACCGTTACGGCGCGGCGATTCTGCGCCGCACAGTCCGGTGTATCGCAATTCGCCACGGGTCGCGACTTGCCGTGCGGCGCGATCGCCAGTCGTTCCGGCGCAACACCTTCTTCGATGAGACGTTGGTACACAACCAGTGCGCGCTCCGTACCCAGCCTGTCGAGTCCATCGCCATCCAGTGCCGGATCGTCGGCATGCCCCTCGATGACGGCCGACAGTGAGGCGTTGCGCTTGAGCCAGCGCGCCTGCGCGGCCAGAACGGTGCGCGCGCGCGATCCCAATTCCGCACTCCGTGCAGCAAAAAACACCCGATCTCCGGCTTCCAACATGAAGCCGTCCTCCAAACGTCCCCCGACGGAACGTGGCGTGGAGACAATCCGCGCCACGGGAGCCAGCTGATCGCGGGGTTCAGGCGTCGCGGCGGTCTCAGCTGGGAGTGTCTCCGGCGCCGCTTGCGAGTCGAGCTGATAGAGCTCGGATAGATGCCGCCGCGCCTCGGGCACCGACGGGTGCTGCGGATCGCGCACCACGAACAATTCAAACAAGCGCCGCGCATCATCAAAACGCGCCGCCTGCAATTCACTCATGCCCGCCGCAAAGAGCGCATCCGCCGAGCGTGGATCGTCTGGCACCGATTGCGGAACCAGCCGGTCGGGCGGCGTTTCAATAATTCCGAGCAACGTTTCGCTCGCATCCATCGCGCCGTCATCCTGCGCAAGAACCGGCGAGGCAGTCACCAAAACAACCCAACAGAGAGATGCCAACCCGCGCGCGAAGCCAGCCCATCGCAGTCCCGCTTTCGCAGGCGCGTTGATCGACCCGATTGCACAGCCAATGGACATACCAGACCCCAACCGCCCCGAGCATCGGGCGGACATCACGGAATGCCCGAGCAATGGGGCTAAACTGTGCCAGCGGAAGAGCGCGCGGCGAGCCCGCGTGAGCTTTGGACAATCTAGTGCAAACCGGCGGGACTGCGCCTCACCCCGCCGCAACGGTTGGCAACCGCCTAGGAGGCGACGCGACTATTCAGAACAGTCTGCGCGCGGCGATTCTGTGCCCAGCATGAGATGTCGTCGCAAACCGCAACCGGCCGCTCCTTGCCGTACGAAATCGTGCGCATGCGATTGGCCGGGATACCCGCCGTCGTCAAATAGGTCCGAACGGCCGTCGCGCGCCGCGCACCCAACGCAATATTGTATTCGCGCGTACCGCGCTCGTCGGCATGTCCTTCAACCGTGATGGTGAACTGCGGATATTGCTTCAACCACTGCGCCTGCTTGGCTAACGTGGTTTGCGCCTCAGGCGTCAGATCAGAACTATCCGAGGAGAAGTAGACGATATCGCCCGCGTTGATGGTGAAATCACGCGGCGTTCCCGGCACAACCGGCCCCTTGCCGTCCGGACCCAGGGCGGCGCCATCAGGCCCCTCCTGCTTGTTCGCGCAACCGGCAAGCGCAAGACCGCAGATCGCCAGGATCACAATGCGGACAAAACCGTTGGCCAGGGAGTGAAATGTCATCAGCGACCTCTTCGCGCTCATCCGCCAGCTATCGCGCCCAGCCATCAGGCAAAAGCGCATCTGCTATCAGGAGTTGGCCCCACGCCAGCAACCCATGACCGACGCGTCGAACAGACCTCGCCACTTGGGTGCCACTGAATTATGGCGGCAAGACGAGTGCAATCCGCCAAAGTCTTCAGCCGGAACTGCGCTTGTTTGAAAATGCTTAGCCTGTCACGCCCGCTTCGCCCACCGTCTGCTCTGTCGCACACGGGGACGGCACCGGACAACCTTGGGGATAAACCCGCCGCGAGGAATTTCTGCAACGCTACCCGCGGCGAAGACCGCCGCGCACGGCCTGGGCAAACCAGACAATCGCAACCCGCATCACGCGGCAAACCACGGGGCCATAAAAAGAGAAAGACCGAATTGCAGACGCGTGAGCGCAAGCAATTCGGTCTTAATCTCACGATCATCCGGTCCGAAGACCGGAAAGACCCCAGAAAACTCTTAGCGAGCTTCCGAAGCGACCGGCAGGTCAGCGCCGAGCTTCATGGGAGCAGCTTCTTCACGGCGGCAAGCACCGAGAGCAACGGCCACGATAGCGGCAGCGAGAACGATAGCGCCCTTCATAGTATTTCTCCTGATAGTGTCCCAGAAAAATCCGGGAGGGATTAGCGTGCCACTTCCGTGGCGGCCGAAACTTCAGCACCGAGCTTCATCGGTGCCGCTTCTTCGCGACGGCAAGCGCCAAGTGCAACAGCTACAAGTGCAGCGGAGAGAACGATCAGCCCCTTAGAACCCTGCATAGCGATCTCCTGTTACGTTGGACGCCCAACCAGATACTGGGGTACCGGCATGCACGTATTCGATCAAGGATTGAGGCGTTCAACGCTCCGTTTTCCACCCCAGTAGATGCGAAAATGACACGCCGTGTTTTACGCTCCTCAGGTAGGAGCCGCCGCGCTGGCGGTGCGCCCTAACCATCGGACATAACACAATAAAATACCGGAGCCGTGAAGCCCCGGTCAGACCGTCAGATTGCCCTAAAAGTCTTAAAGTTCCCCTAACCCCTGTTTCAGTTCAGGAGGGGCGACCAAGCTGGGTCGGACGCAAACGACGGGGTTGGAATCACCCGCTCGTTGTAGCCGGTGATATCGACCGAATAGATTCGCGCCCCCCCGGTGGCGCCCTGGCCCTCCCGGAAGAACATCACCACCCGACCATTGGGCGACCACGTCGGCCCCTCGTTGTGGAAGCCTTCCGTCAGAACACGCTCGCCCGACCCATCCGGGCGCATGACGCCGATCAGGAACCGCCCCGAGAGTTGCTTGGTAAACGCGATGTAGTCCCCGCGCGGCGACCAAACGGGGGTCGAATATCGCCCCTCGCCGTAGCTGAGCCGCCGCACGCCTGAGCCATCCGAGTTCATCAGGTAAAGTTGCTGCGTCCCCTCGCGGTCACTCTCGAACGCAATTTGCTTCCCGTCCGGCGCATAGCTGGGTCCGGTATCGATGGCGTCGGTCTGTGTCACGCGCCGCGTTTGCTTCGTTCTGAGATCCAACTCGAAGATCGAGCTCGACCCCTCCGACTGCATGGAAAAAATCACCCTCTGTCCATCCGGCGAGAACCGTGGCGCGAACGTCATGCCAGGAAATTCGCCCACGACGTCGCGTTGCATCGTCTCCAGATTGAGCAGGAAAACGCGGGGCTGATCGCGGGTGTAGGACATGAAGGTGATCTCGTTGCGCGTCGGCGAAAACCGCGGCGTCAAAACGATTTCCGACCCCTTCGACAACACGCGCACATTCGCGCCGTCCTGATCCATGATGGCCAGCCGCTTCACGCGCTTGTCCTTCGGACCCGTCTCGTCGACGAACACAACGCGGCTATCGAAATAGCCCTTCTCACCCGTCAACCGCTCATAGATTTGATCGGCGATGATGTGCCCGACACGGCGCCAGTTGGCCTCCGACGTCGCGAACCGCTGCCCCGCCAGCTGCTTTCCCGTCGCCACGTCCCACAACCGGAATTCCGACGACAACCGCCCGCTCGCATCCCGCGTCACCCGGCCGACGGACAGCGCATCTGCCCCGATCGACCGCCAGTCCACCATCCGTGGCGGCTGATTGATATCGCGCACCGCTTCCAAAAACGACGCTCGATCCAACGGCTTGAAAAGCCCGGAACTTTCCAGATCGTTCGCGACCACATTGGAGATCTCGATTGCCAGCTGCGGATTGTCCCCGACAAACTCCGGAATGGCGATCGGAATAGGCGACAGCGACCCTTCCGATTGCCGGCCCGTCAACTGCGCCGATGCCGGCGGGATCGAAGCCAGCGTGAAGAGCGTGGCGACCAGCAGCAGGCGGATCGCGCGCGAAGAGGTGGACAAGAAAGAGATCATGAATTCCGTCATCTGATGGGCGGCCGGAGGTGGCGGCTGTTCGAAGCGAACCGATACAATTGCATGTGACCGGCGAATAGGGTCAAAGCGCGGCGGAAAATCTGACTTTCCTTTTCCCTACAGCATCTCGCTGGGATCGAACTCCCAAATGATCTCCTGCCATCCGCTCTCGAAGAGATCCGGCGGCAGGTCATACGGTTGGCACCCCTTCACCGCGCGCATGGCCGATTCGGTGGCGAGCGCCGCCAACGGCCCGGACGCCGCCTTCTCCACCCGTGGATCGGCCTCCAGCGTACCGTCTTTGCGCATCTTCCAACGCAACGTCACGATCGGGGTCTCCGTCCCACCACCCGCGCCCGGCAATCGCCAGCACCGCGCGATCTGCGTCCTGAGCATGCCCCGCAGCAGATCCTGCTCGCGCACCGACAGAACCGTGTCGTTACCGGTCGCCGTCCCCGCCGTCGGCCCCTGGTAATCGGTCGGCGACGTCGGCTCAGATGCTGATGCCGGAGCCCCCTTCTTGGTCGGATCCTTGTCGAGAAGCGCCGCCATCCGGTCGGCAACGGACGCCTGCTTCTTCTTTTCTTCTTCTTCCTTTTTACGCTTTGCTTCCGCGACTTTTTTCTTCGCCTCGTCAGCTTTCTTCTTCTGCTCGGCCTTCTTCTTCTCGTCTGCTTTTTTCTTTTCTTCCGCAGCCTTCTTCTGCGCGTCTTCCGCAGCTTTCTTTTCGTCTTCCGCCTTTTTCAATTCATCCGGCGTCGGCCCCGGCGGAGGCGGCGGCGCCTCGGCGAGCTTTTCCGCAATGGGATCGGGCTTCGGCGGCTCGGGTGGTGGCGGCGGCGTCTCCGCAGCCTTGGGCGGCTCAGGCGCAGGCTCGGGCTTGGGCGGTTCCGGCTCGGCCGGCGGCGTCGGCGCCAACACAGGCTTGGGCTTCTCCGCCTCCAGCTTCGATTGCACGTCAGACGGCTTCTCGCTGGCTTTGGCTTCCAGTTCCTTCGCCGTCTCGCTGCCCTGCTTCATGCGCAGAAATTCCGACGGCGTGATCATCGCCACCGCGATCGGCTCCGGCTCTGGACGCATCAATTCGGGCGTCTGCTGGATCGTGATGATCGACCACGCCAGCAACGCCGCATGCATCAAGAGCGATATGAAGAGCCCGCCGCGCACAGCTGCTGCTCTAGCCTCCGTCTTCGACTTCCGTCACGAGCGAAACCTTTTTGAATCCGCCCGCGCTGATGCGGCCCATCACCTTCATGACGGTGCCGTAGTCGATGCCCTTGTCGCCGCGCACGTAGATCTGCTCTTCCACACCGTTCTTGGCGATGGCTTTCAGCTTTTCCGCGATTTCGGCCAGCGGCACTTTCGTCTCGCCGATAAAGGTCTCACCATTGGCCGCGACCGATATTGTCAGCGGCTCCTTCGAGCTCTCCAGCTGTTTGCCCTGTGATCCAGGCAATTCAATGGGAACGCCCACTGTCAGCATGGGTGCTGCCACCATGAAAATGATCAACAAAACAAGCATCACGTCGACCATCGGCGTGATGTTGATTTCACTCATCGGCGCCTTGCGGCCACGGCGCTTACGCCGCCCGCTGCCACCGCCAGAGTTCATCTTCATACTGGCGCCCATAACGGCCTAGCTCCTGACGTCGATCTGGCGCGAGACGATGGCCGAAAATTCATCCGCAAACGCTTCCAGTCGCTGACTGATGGCAGCGCTATCGGCGGAAAACTTATTGTAGAAAACGACCGCCGGAATGGCCGCAACAAGGCCAATTGCGGTGGCAAACAGCGCTTCCGCGATACCCGGCGCGACAACCGCGAGGTTCGTATTCTTCGACACCGCAATCGCCTGGAAGCTCACCATGATGCCCCACACCGTGCCGAACAATCCCACGAACGGCGCCGTCGATCCCACCGTGGCCAAAAACAGAAGCCGCCGGTCGAGCCTTTCCATTTCACGGCTGATGGTCACATCCATCACCTTTTCCACACGCATTTGAATGCCGCCCATGGCGCGGATGTTGCCTTCCACCGAGCGCTTCCACTCGCGCATGGCTGCAACAAACAGCGCCGCCATCGAAATCGTCGGTGCCCGCGACAGCTGATTGTAGAGTTCGTCAAGCGACTGCCCCGACCAGAACGTTTGTTCGAAGAGGTCCGCTTCGAGCCGAGCCTTGCGGAAGGCGAACAACTTTTCGACGATGATCGCCCACGACCAGATCGAGGCGAGGAAAAGGGCCACCATCACCACCTGCACGGTGAGTGAAGCGTGGATAAAGAGTTCGTAAAACGAAACACCCGGCGTTGCGGCCGGGAGGGTCGCCTGCGCGACATCCGTAGGGTTCATGGGTCTTCCGCCGTATATCCGTTGAGGGGGACAGCACGAGAAGTGAAGTCGAGACGCAACTGGCGATGAATCCAAGCCACCGAGGCGCCGGGATCAGGTTCGTCACGCACACGGTGTGTTAGCCCCGTATCCCCCGATACCGCCAACCCGCATGTTGCCGCGCAATATGACAAAACAGAGGCTTGTGCCCAAACCGGGGTAAGCCGATTCGCAGTTGTGTATCATGGATTTGAAGGAAGGGCCGAAGCCTCAGCCGCGCCTATTCAGCCGCCTCCGCGAGCAATTCCCGCCATTCGCCGCTGACGGGGCTGTACACAACCACTTCCCCGCTCTCCATATCGTAGAGCCAGCCGTGCAGCCCGACGCGCCCCTCGGCGACGCCTGAGCGGACGATTTCGTAGGTCATCAAGTTGTCGATCTGGAACTGGATATGCGCGGCAATTGTCGCCATCAGCCGATTCTGCGGTTCGATACCCGCCGCCCGCACCAGATCATGCGCCGGCCGCGTGTAGTCGACCCACCGCCCCAAGTGTGCCTCTTGGCCGGGCGGGATCGGCTCTAGCAGCGCCTGAATGCCCCCGCAGCCCGTGTGTCCGCACACGACGATGTCGTCGATGCCCAGGTGTCCCAGCGCGTACTCGATGGCCGCCCCCACGGAATCTTCATTCGCCCCCGACGGCGGCACGCAGTTGGCGATGTTGCGAATTTCAAACAGTTCGCCCGGGTCGGCCGACGTGATTTGCGACGGCACCACCCGGCTGTCACAACACCCGATCCAAAGGAGTTTCGGCTTCTGTCCGGATGTGGCAAGCCGCGAATAAAACGCCTTGTCCTGGTCAAATTTCCGGCGGAAGCGCTGATAGCCCTCCATCGCATCTTTGATGTCGAGATCGATGCCGTCTTCGTCGGTGTTCGTTGTCATGGGCACCCCGGTACGCAGGTCTACAAGCGGCTATTTTCCGCCGCGCACGCCCTATTGTCCAGCCGTTACCCCACCGAACCCGGTCCGGATCGCCGTCGAAAGCCTGAGTGGCTTGCCCGAAACGGCAACGAGCACAACGGTCACCTCCGCCTCAAACACCGCCCGGCCGGCGGTCTTCACGGTCTGCAAAAGCGTCACACTGGCCCCGCCCAACGCTTTGACCCGCGTCTCGACCTCCAAAATATCGTCCATCCGCGAAGGCCGCAGAAATTCGCAATTCATCCGCCGCACAACAAACGCCGCCGGTTCATGGCTCTCCGACCCATCGATCAACCGCCGGCTATCGGTCCCCAAGAGCCGCAGGAAATCCGTCCTCCCCCGCTCGCACCAGCGGATGTACGATGCGTGATAGGCAATCCCGCCCGCATCCGTGTCCTCAAAATAGACCCGCACGGGCAGCACATGCCACCGCCCCGTGTCATCCTCCTCGAGACGCCCTGCCAGATCAGGCCACACCGAATTTTGGCTCACGCATCCGCTCCAAGTTCAATCACGACAATCTCCGGCGGCACGCCCAATCGCACGGGCACAATGGAGCACCCAAGCCCGCCCGAAACAATCAAGTGCCGCTCATCCTCGATCACGTGCCCATAGGCAAAACGGTTGCCGAACTCCGACGGAACAATGGGCGACCAGCCGAACAGCCGCACCTGCCCACCATGCGTATGGCCAGAAATCGTCAGCGCCACGCGATCCGGTACCTTCGGAAAAACATCCGGCTCATGCGCCATCAAGATCACCGGCGCGTCGTCCGTCACCTTGGCGAGTGTGCCGGGAAGATCGTCGAGCCCCTGAAAAACCATTCGGCCATCGACAACGTTGGTCACGAACGCAATTTGATCGGCAAGCCCCGCCAGCCAAAATCCCTGCCCGTCCTTTACGAGCCGCACTACGTCGTTCTCGTAAACCGGAATGCCGGCCTTCTCCAATTGCAGCCGGGACGACACCGGACCACGCCGCAAGCGTTGCGCTTCCGCCTCATCCCACCAATCATGATTGCCAAGCACCGCGTGCACACCGAGCGGCGCGCGCAACTGTCCCAGCACCGGTGCCCACTCATCGGCCGCGATCCGCGGCGACCGCCCGTGTTTCCCCGACATGTAATCGCCGAGCAGCAGCACCGCATCGGCCTGCAGACCGTTTGTTGCCGCCACGATCTCTTCGATCCGGGCAATCGGCATGGAATACCGGTGCGCATGTAAATCCGCGACGATCGCGAATTTCACGCGAAGGCCGTCCGGCCACGTTTTCGGCTTCAACCGATAGGTCGTCACCGACAATCGATACAACGGCTCAACGCCGAATGCATATCCCGCCAGCCCAAGTCCGGTACCGACCGCCACCCCGATCCCGCGCAGAAATGTCCGCCGCGTTATCACGCGTCGTCTGCTCCATCCGCATCGGTGAAGAGATCAGGCCCCGCAGAGCGCGACGGCCCCGACAGCCCCAGATGCCGCCACGCCTTCAGCGTCATCACACGGCCCCGCGGCGTCCTTCCGACGAACCCCTGCTGCAACAGATAGGGTTCGACGATTTCCTCGATCGCATCGCGCGGTTCCGACAGCGCCGCCGCCAGCGTCTCAACACCAACCGGCCCACCCTCGTAGTGCTTGGCGATGCACATCAGATAGCGGTGATCGAGCGCGTCGAGCCCCTCGCTGTCGACCTCCAACGCGCGCAGCGCCGTATCCGCGATGCCAGCGTCGATCATCTCGACACCCGCCACCGATGCAAAATCCCGCACCCGCCGCAGCAATCGGCCCGCAATTCGCGGTGTCCCCCGCGCCCGCCGCGCGATCTCCCGCGCCCCGTCCGCCCGCAACGGCGCACCAAGCACCCGCGCGCCACGCGCCACAACCAGTTCCAACTCTTCGTTCGTATAAAAATTGAGCCGCACCGGAATCCCGAACCGGTCGCGCAGCGGCGTCGTCAACAGCCCCGCCCGTGTCGTTGCTCCCACCAGCGTGAACTTCGCCAGATCGATCTGCACCGACCGCGCCGCCGGCCCCTCGCCGATGATCAGGTCCAACTTGAAGTCTTCCATCGCCGGATAGAGAATCTCCTCTACCGCCGGATTGAGCCGGTGAATTTCATCGATGAAAAGCACATCCCGCTCTTCCAGGTTCGTCAGCAGCGCCGCCAGATCGCCGGCCTTGGAAATCACCGGCCCCGACGTCGCGCGAAACCCAACGCCCAATTCCCTGGCCATGATTTGCGCCAGCGTCGTCTTGCCGAGACCCGGTGGCCCCGCAAACAGAACGTGATCGAGTGCATCGCCCCGCGACTTCGCCGCCTGGATAAAAACCTTGAGATTGGCGCGCGCCTGCTCCTGCCCGATAAACTCATCGAGCGACTGCGGACGGATCGACGCCTCGAAGGCATCGACCTCGCGTTTGGCCGAGGTGATCAAGCGATCGGTCATGTTTTGTTCGTGGCGCTATTCGCTCCGCCCGTCAAGCCGCTGGCCAAGCTGGCACGCGCCGGGGCGCGATCATCGCACACACACCCGCCGCAAACGCACCGACCGAGGCCGCAACCGCACTGGCACCACCGACCATATCGACGCGCGGCCTCTCAGAGAGATCAGACGCCCAGTAGAAGAGGGCCAATGTCACCCCCGCACCGATGATGATGGCCACCGCCGTCCGGTAGGTGCCCAGATCAACGAGGCAATCGACAGCAGCAACCGCCGCCCCCGTCGCCAGCGCCGGTGCGTATCCGAGCATGTAGGCAAACAGCGCCCCCAGAGGCAGAAACGCCAACGTGCTCAGGAAGCCCTCGAACGGCCCCAGCGGTCCCTCGATCGCGGTCAAAGCGATCGGTAGCATGATAGCGAAATATCCAACCACCGGCCCAGTCACCAGAAAGATCAAGATGGTCGGCACCACGGCCTTCGAGAGCGCCACGAGGCGCTGGCCCCACGTCGCGCGTGTAGGCGCATCGGAGTGCCCATCAGAGTGCAGTGCATCAGCCACGTGCGAGCCCCCGTCATCGATGATCTCGATGATGATCACGCAGCCCGGCTCAATTTATGGCAGCCCCTTGCGATTACCGTCCGCTGCGGACCGACGTCCGCGGCGTCGCCAGGAATCGAACCCCGACAAACGCCCCATTCCGCCACACAATCCCGCAATCCACTTCCATGCGATCAAGACGCAAGCGGATCGTGAACGATCCTGGCAGCTTTGCCCGTCCCCCCAGCGGATTTTCGACAGACTTAATGAGTTCGAGGCGCGCGCCGGTCGGCGAAATATCCCGGACCATGCATGCTATCGGAGCACTGATATCCGGACTGATGATCAAGGCATTGGTCGCGACGGATTTGCGCTTTGCGATGCGGCGCTCGACGAATGAGCGCGCCTCTGCAGCGGCGGATTCCACCGCAACACCAACCGGCGCGAGGGAACGAACGATCATGGCAAACGATCTCCACGAGAAAGCACAGACCAAGCGACAAGAATATCCACTTGGCACCCCATGATCGTCGCCAAGACGTAAACGAAATACCTCAGAAGAATGCTTAATATCGGGGGCTTTACGGGCCCCGCGTTAACCATCGGCCGATGGTCGCAACGATAAGCGCTGGCAGCAACGCAATGGCTCCAAAAACCAACCCATGCTTCATCCGCGCCGCGTTGAGCGCATCAATTGTCGCCGGATCGGAAGCACTGACATCCAGCGGCAACTGCGGCAGGCCAATCCAACCGTACCAAACCACCGCCGCCATCCACGCCAGCGCCACAAGCATCGTCAAAACCCGCATGGTAGCCTCCAAGGCAACAAGACCACGATCGCTTCGGAACCTATCAGTCCGAAGCGTGAATCGTCGGTCTCATCAAAAAGACCACGATCGCTTCGGAACCTATCAGTCCGAAGCGTGAATCGTCGGTC
>JALHQM010000049.1:17173-18521 GCA_022841965.1 Hyphomicrobium sp.
AAGACCACGATCGCTTCGGAACCTATCAGTCCGAAGCGTGAATCGTCGGTCTCATCAAAAAGACCACGATCGCTTCGGAACCTATCAGTCCGAAGCGTGAATCGTCGGTCAAATAACAAAGCTAGAGCGCGCCAGTTGCGGCGTCAAAAGCCTTGCGCCAGAGCCAACGCGCTTTAGCGCGTCGCCAATTCCTTCAAGCCCCGCCGGATCAGCTGCGCCGTATCCGCCGCCGCACCCAACTCCTTCAGCGCCGCCGCCACCGCGGCCGACGCCTGCCCCGGATTGTAACCCAAATTCGACAACGCCGAGATCGCCTCCGCCGCAGCCATCCCCGCTACCGGACCGTCGTCCGCGCCAGCCGCCGCGCCCTTCACAGCCGGTCCCACGTTGAGCCCCGCCACGGAAAGCGCCGGCGCTTTGTCCTTCAACTCCGCCACAATCCGCTGCGCGAGCTTCTTGCCCACACCGGGTGCTTGCTCCACCGCCGCCGAATTCTGCAAGGCAATCGCATTCGCCAGATCATTGGTCGACAGCACGCCGAGCACACCCAGCGCCACCTTGGAGCCGACCCCCTGCACCGTCTGCAACGTGCGAAACCAGCTCCGCTCGACCTCGCTCGTAAAACCGTACAGCCGGATCGCATCCTCGCGCACGTGCGTGTCGATAGTCAGCGACGCCACCTCGCCGATCTTCAATTTCCGCAGCGTCCGCGACGACAATTGCACCTCATAGCCAACCCCATTCACATCGATGATCGCATGGCTCTCACCAATCGCATCCACGAGCCCCTTCAATTTCCCGATCATCGTGCACTCTCCCGCGCCACCCGTGCCGCCAGCGCCCGCGACGCCCGGTGGCTCGCATGGCAGATCGCAATGGCCAAGGCATCCGCCTCGTCCGCGCTTTCGAATTTCGCGCGCGGCAGCAGGAAGCCGATCATCGCCTGGATCTGATGCTTCTCCGCATGCCCCGCCCCCACCACGCTCTTCTTAATCAGGTTCGGCGTATATTCCGCCACCAGCAGCCCCTTCATCGCCGGCGCCAAAAGCGCCATGCCGCGCGCCTGCCCCAGTTTCAACGTCGAGCGCGGGTTCTCGTTGACGAAGGTTTCTTCCACCGCCGCTTCCGCAGGTTTATGCACTGCGATCACGCTGACGATGCCCTGGTAGAGTTCCGCCAGCCGGTAGGCCAGTCCATCATCCCCGTCCGACGTGATTACGCCCGACGCGACATAGGACAGCCGGACCCCATCGCTCTCGATGATGCCCCACCCCGTCCGCCTCAAGCCCGGGTCAAGCCCCAGGATGCGTGTCGCCGTACCGCTCATGTGCGAACGCATACCACGGTC
>JALHQM010000050.1:0-10447 GCA_022841965.1 Hyphomicrobium sp.
GCTTCGCATGAGCGCGCATCTGCGCTAAATTCGGTCGATGCAACCCAATCGAGCAAGCGCCGATTGCCAAATCTGCATCGCTGGCGGCGGACCGGCCGGACTGATGCTCGGTGTGCTCCTCGCACGCGCGGGTGTGCGGGTCATGCTCCTCGAAAAGCACGCCGACTTCCTGCGCGACTTCCGTGGCGACACGATCCATCCCTCGACCATGCAGGTCCTGCACGAACTCGGCTGGCTAGAAGAATTCCTGCAACTGCCGCACACCCCGGTTCGCAAATTGAGCGGCCAATTCGGCGACCAGACCGTCATGGTCGCCGACTTTTCCCACCTGCCAGTCGCCGCCCCCTTCGTCGCGATGATGCCGCAATGGGACTTCTTGAACTTCCTCGCGCGCAAGGGATCGGCATACCCCAGCTTCACGCTGCGTATGCGCGCACAAGCGCGCGAACTCATCGTCGAAAATGAGCGGGTTGTCGGCGTCAGGGCCGATGGCCCGGATGGCCCTTTCGACATTCGCGCCGGTCTGATCGTCGCCGCCGACGGCCGCACGTCAGTCTTGCGCGACGCCTCCGCACTCCCAAACGAGGACCTCGGCGCGCCGATGGACGTTCTTTGGTTCCGCCTCCCGCGTCACGCAAGCGACACGGACGAAACCCAAGGCCGCTTCGATGCCGGCCGTATTTCTATTATGCTCAATCGCGGTGACTACTGGCAGTGTGCCTTCGTCATCCCCAAGGGCAACAACGACCGCGTGCGTGCGGCCGGATTGGAGGCGTTCCGCACGTCCGTCGCCAGCGTCCTTCCGTTTGAAGCAGAGCGCGCCAATGCGATTGCCAGCTTCGACGACGTCAAGCTGCTCACCGTACAGGTCAACCGCCTCAAGACCTGGTGGCGTTCCGGCTTTCTCTGCATCGGCGATGCTGCCCACGCCATGAGCCCGGTCGGCGGTGTCGGCGTTAATCTCGCGGTTCAGGATGCGGTGGCCGCAGCAAATCTTCTAGCCAAACCGTTGCGCTCGAATACCCTCACGGATGCGGATCTACAAGCTGTGCAGCAGCGGCGCGAATGGCCGACCAGTATGACCCAGCGCCTCCAACTCGTCATGCAAGACAACATCATCGCGCCTGCACTGACAGCCACCGGAGAGCTGAAGCCACCTGCAATGCTGCGTCTCGTCGGCGCTGTTCCGTGGCTGGCCCGCTTTCCCGCCCGCATCATCGGCCTCGGCGTGCGGCCCGAACACATCAGCCCAGCGATGTTACCGCAGAACTAATCCCGCCCCGTCTTATCCCTTGCCCGCACCTCGTCCCACAGCGCGTCCATCTCGTCGAGAGACGACTGCTCCGGCGTCTTGCCCATCTCCGCGAGCCGCTGCTCGATGTAGGCGAACCGTCGCGTGAACTTGTCGTTCGCCTTACGCAGCGCCGTTTCCGGATCGAGCTTCAAATGCCGGGCAATGTTCGCCATCACGAACAGCATGTCGCCCATCTCTTCTTCAATCGCCGCAGCCGAGTCGGACGCAGCGTCCGAGAACGCAACTTCCTCCAACTCTGCGATCTCTTCCTTCATCTTGGCAAACACCGGACCAAGATCCGGCCAGTCAAACCCCACCCGCGCCGCTTTGTCCTGCAACTTGATCGCCCGCGTCAGCGCCGGCAGAGCAACCGGCACGTCAGACAAAAGTGGAGAAATGGGGTCAGACCCCTTCTGAGGGGTCTGACCCCTTTGCGCCATCCGCGCCCGCTCGGCCGCTTTCGCCGCGCGCTCCTCCGCCTTGATCTTCGCCCAAAAATCCGGCAGCGCGCCAGCCGCACGCTCCTCAACACTCCCGAACACATGCGGATGCCGCCGGATCATCTTGGCGTTCACCGCGTCTGCCACATCTGAAAACGCAAACGCACCCTGCTCCTCCGCCATCCGTGCGTGATAGACAACCTGCAACAGCAGATCGCCCAACTCGTCCTTCAGATCGGCGAGATCCCCGCGCGTGATCGCATCCGCGACCTCATAGGATTCCTCGATCGTGTAAGGCGCGATTGTCTCAAACGTCTGCTCCAGATCCCAGGGGCAGCCGGTCTCGGGCGTGCGCAAAGCAGCCATGATTTCAATCAGGCGCTTCAGTGCCTCTGCGGCGGAGGAAGGAGGATTGCTCTGTGTCATGCCCGGCGTTCTAGCCGATGGATGCCCGCGGCGCGAGGGGAGGGAGCTGAAACGCCCAAGCGTCCAGCGCCTCCGCATACCGCCACACCAGCCCCAACGGAATGATCCACGCCACCCAAGACGCCGCCGCGTAAATCGGCTCGAACGGCAACTCCAACAAAATTGCCGACCCCGTGATCAGCCGGAACCACACAGCCCCCGTCGTCACCGCCGCCATGGCAAGCATCAGATGAGCATGACGCCCCCGGTCCCCGCGCCGGATCTCCACCACAGCGGCATAAAACAGCCACAGCCACACGACGCCTTGCGCGAAAAATCCCGCCCGCGCCGGTAACGACGAATAACTGAATATGGCAACCGGCAGCGCCGTCAGCCCTCCCACCACCACGAAAGCGCCCAACGTCCAGCCGATCTTACGATGTAGCCGTGGCCTAAACCGCAAGGCGAGCGCCACAGGCAACAGCAGCAGCACGATCGCCGACGCCAGCATGTGCACGCGGAAAACGACCGGCAGCCGCCGGTCCACCAGCGACATTTCGAAAGGAAGCGCGATGGCCCCCGTCCCTGAACCCAACGCCACCACCGCCACGATCATCGACAGCATGAGGCCGCCCGCAATCGCCGCGCGCGCAGCCAACGTCAAACGAGCTTCACGGAGGGCAGGGGAGGGAAGCATGGTCTCGCGCATCATGATCGGCATCACCGGCGCCATCGTCGGCGCGCTCTGTGGCGTCACTGCGGCAGTGCTCGCAACCACCAGCGCGCTTGCAGGCGACATGCCGAAGACCAAAGCCGTCGCCGTCGCAGCCCTCAGCACTCCATCGCTCGCCGGCCGCTGGAGCGGCACGCCCCACGTCATCCGCAACGACGCCACACGCTGCGCAGACGGCGACTGCAAACTCGTCGTCGATATCGTCGCGTGCTCAAGCGGCTGGTGCGCCATTGAAGTCGACAAGCAGAACGCCTGCGCCGCCGAGGTCATGCAACTCAAGACCCACACCGACACCAAGCGCACAGACGCCTTTGAGGGCAAACTCTCGCTCGGCAAGGAGACCCAGACCTACGTCATCGACGCGCATCTGATGGCTGCCGAAGACGACACTCCCGCCATGATCGAACTCGTCGGCGACACCGGCCCCGAATTCCGCTGGTTTCGCCGCTCCTTCCCCTTCCACGCCGCCCTCACCCGCGTGGGCGACGCGACGTGCAAATCCACCGAAAAACCGGTGAGCTGACCACCTACCTCCGACGCGCCATCCACAACGCCATCGCCACACCGAGCGCCGCTCCCAGTGGCCCGGTCGCGAACGCGGCCGTCATCGCGGCTTCCAAGTCCTTGTCATGCATATTGCCGGAGAACGCCTGCACGCCCGCGTAACCACTCAACGCGCCCAGCGCGTACCCCGCGAACAATCCGAGCGCCACACGCGCAACCCAATGCATCCCGTCCTCCCACCTCAGCGCACGCAACCCTGTCGCGACCGCGCCCCTCCGTCAACGCAGCTCCACTTCCCGCCATCCTCGCCGTTCTCTATGATGACCGGCAGGGCAGGGGATGTGCGCCCTGAGCCGAGGGGACTTGAAGCCGGTATGCGCGTGATCCTAAACCTCATCCTCATCCTATTCGAGATCGCCGCCTGCGCCGCGGTCGCTTGGGCCGGCCTCACACATCCCGTCGCGTTCGCGCTCGCCACCGGCATCCTCGCCTTCGGGCTCGGCCTGCGCCTGGAGATCCTGCGGCTGCGCAATGAAATGCCGTTCTACTTTGGCCCCGGCAATGCCCTGCGCGGCCTGTTCGTGCCCGTCGTCGGCTTTGGCGAAGCGCTCTTCAAAGGCCTGCTCGCCGCCGTCGCCGCCTTGTTCACGTTCTCCGGCACCGACCAGGGCCGGCTGTTCTGGGTTGCTATCGCCTTTGGCCTCACGATCTACGCTGGCGCGAGCCTCTTGCGCGTCCTCGCCATCAAACTCGATGCCCGCCCCGAACGCTGGGGCTTCTTCCGCCTCGGCCCGCCGCTAGGCCTCCTGTTCTCGGCGATCATCGCGTTCCTGGCGCTCTACGGCCTCGTGCCGTCGCCCACCGTCGGCGACATCGGCTGGACCATCGTCTGGGAAATGCCGAAGGTGCCAACCGTCGAGCAAACGAGCGAACTATTCTTCCGCCTGAAACAAGCCTTCGATGATTTCGTCGTCACCCTGTTGTCCGCCTACATGCCGCCGGCATGGGCGAGGGCGATCGGCATCATCGTCAGCGTCAACGTCCTGGCCGGCTTCGTGGCGTCCCTCTACGCCGCCGTCATCGCCGGCCTTGTCCGCCGCGCTGAACCCGCCTGACGGCAGAACCGCGAGCGTTGTGTTTCACTCAAAATCGAGTGACCTCGAACAAGAGGGGCCAAAAGCCAAAAGGGCGACCGTCCGCCAGCCGCCCTCCCGCCACCTAAACCATTCGCATAATATATATTATGGAAAATAGATAAGAAGAACAACTCTAGATCAACGATCTAGATCCGCCAATCCGCCTGCCTCCTGCCTACTACCACTCCCTATCCCCACTTCTCACCCCTTCTCATGATGGTCCGCCACGAACCGGTCGAGCAGCCGCACGCCCCAGCCTGAACCCCAGCTCGTGTTGATATCCGTGCGGCCCGAATCCATCGCCGTACCGGCGACATCCAGATGCGCCCAAGGCGTGTCCTTGATGAACCGCTCCAGGAATGCCGCTGCCGTGCACGACCCCGCCCAGCGCCCGCCGATGTTTTTAATGTCCGCCGTCTTGCCATCGATCATCCGGTGGAACGCTTTGTCGAGCGGCATGCGCCAGAGCTTCTCCCCTGTCGCCTTCGAGGCCGACATCAGGTCTCCCGCCAGCTTGTCGTCGTTGGCGAAAAGCCCCGCATACTCCTTGCCAAGTGCGATCATGATGGCCCCCGTCAAGGTGGCCAGATCAACAATGAGCTTGGGCTTGTAGCGCTCTTGCGCATACCAGAGCACATCCGCCAGCACGAGCCGCCCTTCCGCATCGGTGTTGAGAATTTCAACCGTCTGCCCGGACATGGACGTCACCACATCCCCGGGACGCACCGCGTTCCCGGACACCATGTTTTCCACCAGCCCGATGATGCCAACCGCGTTCACGTTCGCCTTGCGCTCAGCCAAAGCCGACATGAGACCAACGACAGCGGCGGCCCCGCCCATGTCGCCCTTCATGTCTTCCATGCCGCCAGCCGGCTTGATCGAGTACCCACCCGTATCGAACACGACGCCCTTGCCGACGAAACACACCGGCTTTGAGCGCTTAGATTTCGCGCCGTTCCAATGCATGATGGCGACCCGAGACGGCCGGTCACTCCCCTGCCCCACTGCCAGCAGCGTGTTCATCTTCAGCGCCGCCAGCGCGTCCACATCGAGAATTTCAACGTCGAGCCCGACGCGCTCCAATTCCTTGACGCGATCAGCGAATTCAACCGGCCCCAGCGCGTTGGCCGGCTCATTGACGAGATCGCGCGCCAATATGATGCCGTTAGCTACGGCCTGCTGGCGCACGAACGCCGCCCGCGCCTTATCCGGATCCGCCGTCAGAATCACAAGTTTTTGCAGGCCATTCGCTGCTGCTTCAGCACCCTCGCTGCCAGCAGCGCTGTCTTCGCCACCAGTCTTCTTCGTTTTGTATTTGTCGAACGTGTAGTGACGCAGCAGCACGCCGAACGCCATGAGCGCGGCAATGTCGGCGGGCTTCTTGTCGCCAATGCCGTCGAAATCCGCGATCAGGCTTGCCCGCGGCGTCTTGCGCTGGGTGATCTGTCCATAACAGTAGCCGCCAAGCATGGCCCAATCGGTATCGGTGAGATCACCCGTTTTGCCAGCCCCCGCTACAATCAGCCGTCCCGTGTCCAGCTTCGACGGCGCCAGCATTTCAAACGCCGACTTGGACTTGCCCGAGAAGCCCGATGCCGCCGCCGCTTTCAGGATCTGCCCGCCGCACTTCTGATCCAGCCCCTTGATGCTGTCGCCAAGCGCGAGTTCGCCGCCCGCAAACGCGACCGTCGCAGGTTCAAGGGCGGAATTGAGCGGCGCGAACGAAATTTCGAAAGCGGACATAACATGGGGCTCCATGGCTGCGGTGGGGACCCGAGCAAGGGTCGGCGGCGAAGTCCTCGGACAGGGCCGCAGCGTGTCACCGCGCCATGGGCGCGGATCCAAGCCTAGCTTGAGTTCGGGGAGGTGAAGGCGTTGTCAGGCAGAAGATTATCCGCTTCCCGACGCTGCGCAAGTTGCGCGAACACCTTGATAGGTAAATTGCCCCATCGGGTGCCGCCATACCTGGCGGCCAACGCCCCCCGGCGGCCCAAAGCTAAGCAATCGGACCGAATCCAAGTCGTTAGGTGCCAAGTATTGATCCCGCGCCGAATTTTGGCCACGCCACGATGACAGTTTCCATGCTCAGCCGGGGGGCTCACATCTTGACGGTTAACGCCGCCTACCGCCAAGTGATGGCCCGCCCACCGATCCGCGAGCGAGCCGGTCCAAACGCGCATGACGACGATTTTCTCGCGCTACGTATTCCGGCAGGCGGCAGGCGCCCTTCTGCTCATTTTGTCGTCGCTATCGGGCATCGTCTGGATCGCATTGGCCTTGCGCCAGTTCGAAGTCGTGACCAGCCAAGGTCAGAACGCATGGACTTTGATGGCCATGACGACGCTGGGCGTCCCCAACCTCTTGGCCCTCATCGCGCCGTTCGCTTTGCTGATCGCCGTCATGCACACGTTGAACCGTCTCAACGGCGATAGCGAATTGATTGTCATGACGGCGTCCGGCGGCACCATCTGGATCGTCGCCCGCCCTTTGCTCCTGCTGGCCGCCATCGTCGCCAGCGCCGTTGCCTTCGTTAATCACATCGGCATGCCCTGGAGCCTTCGCATGCTCCGCGACTATGTCGTCGAAGTCCGCACCGATCTGCTCTCTCAGGTGCTCCAACCGGGAAAATTCTCCAGCCCCGAAAGCGGCGTCACATTCCATATTCGCGAACGCGCGCCCAATGGCGATATCCTGGGCCTCATCATGCACGACACGCGCTCTGGCAAGAGCGCGATGTCCTATCTGGCCGAACGCAGTCAGATCGTAAAACAAGACAGCGGCGCCTACATGATCATGAGCGCCGGCCACGTCCTGTCCCAGGACGATATCAAACAACCCCCGCGCATCGTCGCCTTCGACCGTTACGCGCTCGATCTTGATGCGTTCGACCAGAAGATCAGCGACGACAAGGACCTCCGCCCCCGCGAACGCTACTACTCTGAACTGGTCAACCCGGACCCCGAAAGCCGCTTCTACAAACGCAATCCGGGCCAATTCCAGGCCGAGTTGCATGAACGGTTCGCAAGTCCGCTTTATCCCCTGGCCTTCGTCTTCATCGCGCTTGCCGCCGCGGGCAGCGCGCAATCGACCCGAACGAACCGCACCCGCTCCGTCGTCACCGGTTTTGCCGCCGGCGCCGGCCTTCGCCTCGCAGGCCTCGGCCTCAACAACGTCGTCTCAGTCAACGCGATGATGATCCCGCTGCTCTATCTCCTGCCGCTAACAGCGATCGCCATCAGCCTCCTTGTCATACTGCGCACCGGCCAGCAGCGCCCCGGCCAAGGCCGTGTCAGCCGCGCCCTTGATGCAATCAGCGAGAGCGCCGCAGTTCTCGCCAGCCGCCTGTGGACCCGCGCGCCCAAAACTGCGCGGGGCACCTGATGCGAATCCCTCGCCTCTGGCCAACCACGGTCGGTTTTTATGTCGCCAAGCGGTTTCTCAGCGCCATCGCCCTAACGTTCCTGGTCTGCTCGTTCCTGATCTTCGTGATCGATCTGGTGGAAATGCTGCGTCAATCGGGAAAGTACGGCGGCGTTGCCGGCTGGAAAGTCGCTTGGCTCACGCTCCTGCGCCTCCCTGCCTACACAGAGTTTCTGCTGGCCTTCGGCGTTCTCGCTGGTTCGATCGGCGCCCTATTGATGCTGTCGCGCAAAAGCGAACTGGCCGTCATCCGCGCGTCCGGCATGTCGGCCTGGCAGTTCCTGCGCCCCGGCATCCTGGTCGCCTTCGTTCTGGGCGTCCTGAGTATTACACTGTACAATCCCATGGCTGCGTCCGCACGCGCCTATGCCGATACGCTCTTCAATCAGTATTTTGGCCGTGAGGTCAATCTCTTACAGTCTGGCGGCGCTGGCTCTTGGTTGCGGCAGGACGGCCTCGACGGCCAATCCGTCCTGACAGCGGCATCCGCCGCCAAAAGCGGCCTCGAACTGACCGGCGTCACCGGCTTTGTCTTCGACACCGAAGGCCGCTTCAAAGAACGCGTCGACGCCTCCAAGGCCACCTTGCTCGACGGCTTCTGGAAGCTCGAAGGCGTCACGGTGGCCAGACTCGGCGAAGAGCCGGTCGCCTACGGGTCCTATCTGCTCTCAACCTACCTGACTCCCGAGCGCGTTTCCGACGCGCTTGGTCGGGTCATCGCCGTCTCGTTTTGGGAACTGCCCGGCCTGATCGAAGTGGCTGAAAAAGCGAAACTTTCCACCGCCACACTGCGCCTCCAGTACGAGCTTCTCCTGTCAAGGCCATTCCTGTGCGTGGTCATGGTGCTTTTGGCGGCCACTGTGTCGCTTAAGTCATTCCGCTCTGGCGGCGTCCAGACTATGGTCGTCACCGGGATGATCGGGGGCTTGGGATTTTTCCTACTGGCTGAGATTTCACGACAATTGGGCGCGGCAGGTCTTGTCGCCCCGAGGATCGCAGTCTGGTTCCCCATCACCTTGGCGCTGGTCGCCACAACAACGGTGCTTCTGCACCAGGAGGATGGCTGAGTGATGCGTGCTCTGCGACAATCGCAGGCATTGGAAGCAGGGAAACCGACGACGGCTCGCAGCCTTATGGTTGCGTCGGCCGCGCTCGCGTTTGGCCTGCTCGCATCCGTCGCCGGCATCACCGCCCAGCTGATCACGGCCGCGCCAGCCACCGCCCAGAACACCAAACCGAAAGCTGCGTTTCCCAAAACCAAAGATGGCATCTTCGGCAAAACGCAGAAGTTCGATGGCGGTCTGCCCCTTCACCTTCAGGCCGACGAACTCGTCTACGACAGCGAAGGCACCAAGGTCATCGCCAAGGGCAACGTCGAGATCCAGTACGAGAACAACAATCTCACCGCCGACGAAGTCATCTACGACCAGGCAGCCAACACGCTCTCCGCACAAGGCAACGTCGTTTTGCGCGATGCCAACGGCAATATCGTCCGTGCCGAGCGCTACACCCTCACCGATGATTTCCGCGATGGATTCGTCCAGTCGTTGAGCGTGGTCGCGGTCGACGACTCGCGCATCTCCGCCGAACAGGGTATCCGCCGCGACGGCAACGTCACCGAATTCAAAAACGCCAAGTTCACGCCCTGCCGCACCGACGGCACGCAGCCGCCCTTGTGGTGCATCGCGGCGAGCACCGTCACGCATGATCAGGTCGCTCAAACCATCAGCTACCAGGATGCCCAGTTCGAAATGTTTGGCGTGCCGATTTTCGGCCTGCCCTACTTCGAGCACCCCGATCCAACCGTGAAGCGCAAGTCCGGCTTCCTCGCCCCCGAAATGGGCAACTCGGGCGATCTCGGCTTCTTCACCGAGATCCCGTATTATTTCGCCCTCTCGCCGTCCTACGATTTCACCTTCCATCCGCGCTACATGACCGGCCAAGGCGTCCTCTGGATGGGCGACTGGCGGCAGCGCTTCGCCAATGGCCAGTATTCCATCAAACTCGCCGGCATCGACCAGGACGGGAGCGACCTCGACACCGATGCGGCCAACCAGCGGGAGCTTGATGGCTTCCGCGGCAGCATCGTCACCAAGGGCGATTTCTCGCTCGCCAGCTGGTGGCGCGCCGGCTGGGATGTCACCCTTGAAACTGACGACACCTTCCGGCGCTTCTATAAGCTCGACAGCATCCTGCTGACCGACCGTATCAATAACCTGTACTTCACCGGCATGTCGGACCGGAACTATTTCGCTACCAATCTCTATCAGTTCGGCGGCCTTCTGCTCGACGACACCGCCCAGTCCGAAAGCCGCGTCCATCCCGTCATCGACTACAACTACATCGTCGATGCGCCCGTCGTCGGCGGCGAACTCTCGCTGGCCGGCAATGCGCTCAGCCTGTCACGCTCCGATGGTTCGCTCGGGACGGCCGATCAAGAAGTGTCGCGCGCCTCCATGGAAGTGAAGTGGCGCCGCCGCCTGACCGATCAGATGGGCATCACCTACACGCCCTT
>JALHQM010000050.1:10547-18236 GCA_022841965.1 Hyphomicrobium sp.
CCGGTGTCGACGATAACTGCAATCCGATCTTCTCGCCCAACAGCGGTCTCGAAACCGCAACGTCCGATTACGTGCTGGGCGCCTACATCGCTCCGACCGACAATTTCCGCCTCATTTCCCAGAGCCGCTTCGACGACGAAAACTTCACTCTGAAACGCGAAGACGCCACGCTGGCCGTCAACTACGGCCCGTTGGCCATGGCCGCCACCTACACCTACTCATTCGCTGATCCTGAGTTCGGCACCCGCGCCGAGCAGGACGTCAGCGCCCTCTTTGGCCTCCGCTTGACCGACCGCTGGTCGCTCCTTGGCGGCATGCGCTACGACCTCGACGAGAGCCAGTTCATCACCGACACGATGTCGATCCGCTACCAGGACGACTGCTTCATGTTGTCGGTGTCCTACGACGAGTATCATATCCGCGACGAGGCCCGGGATATCGAGCCCGACCAGACCGTCATGTTCCGCCTCGAGTACAAACACCTGGGCGGCTTCAACTATAAGAGCAACGTCCTCGACTACGTGAACTCGGACCAGCAAGCCCCTGGAACCGCTCCTTAGCGATTAACCACCCCAAATTCTTGCCACGTCCCGGCCACGGTTACAGTGGATAACCGGATATTCTCGGACCGAGGCGCTGGGTACACTGAAACCGGCGACTCGCGCGCTCCTGGTCCCAGCCAGCCGGCGAGCCGCTCGAACCACCGGCACCTCAATCCAACCGGCACCCTGCCAACGGCCCATGCCCAATTGTCGGGCCGCGACATCGGAGAAGTCAGAACCTCGCATGCGCCCCTCTCCGCGCTTCAAAACCCTCCGCCCTCTGCTTCTGGCCGCAGCACTTGCGACCGGACCCTGGCCCGCGCTTGCCAACGCCCAGCAGGGCGTCACCGTCACCTCTCCTCCGGGCACGTCGCCACCCGGAGCAGCCCCCCTCCCGGAAGTGGTCGTCCCCAACGAGGACCCGCCACCCGCTGCCGCCAAACCCAAAGCGAAACCCGCCGCCAAGCCGGACTCGGGCGCCAAATCGGCCGCCATCAAGCCGAGCGATGGCTCGCTCGGCAGAGTCACCGGCGCCCAGTCGATCGCCGTCCTCGTCAATGACGAACCCATCACCGGCTACGAAATCCAGCAGCGTCAGCGCCTCATGGGCATGGGCAACGCCAACATCGGCGAACGCGCTCAAGCCAACTTCAAAAATCTCATCAAGGCCAAGTCGACCAACGACCGCCTGAAGGCAATCCTCGAAAAAACCGTCAAGGAGAACGAAGGCAAATCGCGCGAAGAGATCATCGCGATCTTCGAAAAGCGCAAAACGGACTTTGCCAAGGGCCTTCAGCAGCAGGCCGTCGAAAGCGCACGTCAGAGCGTCATGCCCGGCATCAAGAAGGAAGCGCTGGAAGAACTCATCGACGAACGCCTGAAGCTCCAGGAAGCCAAGAAGCTTAACGTCGTCGTTGGCGAAGAGGACGTCGATAAGATCATGGGCTCCATCGCCGAAAAGAACAAAATGACGGCGGCAGAATTCCAGGCTCATCTCAAAAAGATGGGGGCTGATCCGTCCGTGATGCGCCAGCGCTTCAAAGCCAACATGTCCTGGCAGGAAGTCATCCGCCGCAAATTTGGCGCACAAATCGCAGTCACCGACCGTGACGTCGACCGCATTGTCGCCAACTCCCCCGGCACCACCGGCGACGGCATCGAGTTGCAGGTCCAGCGGATCGTGCTGCCGATCCCCGCCGGCGTGAACCAGAAGGTCATCGCCCAGCGCATGGCCGAGGGTGATGGTCTCACCCAGCGCGGCGGCGGCTGCGCCCAGATGTCGGCCAACGCGGCCACCATCGCTGGCGCACGTTTCGACAACCTCGGCGGCCGTCTCCCCGCCGCCATTCCCGAACCAACCCGCTCCCTCCTTCTCTCGGCCCAAGACGGCGAACTGCTGCCCCCCACGGTGGGCTCCGAAGGCGTTGAGATCTGGGCTGTCTGCGGCCGCAAAACGGTGGCGGCCGACCTCGAACGGCGTCAAACTGTCCAGGCAGAGTTGCGCCAGAAGGAGTTCGAAGTGATGGCCAAAAAACACTTGAAGGACCTGCGCCAGGACGCGGCCATCGAGTACCGCTAATGTCCCCCACAGCACCGCAGCGCCCGCTTCCCCTCGCCGTCACGATGGGTGACCCAGCCGGCATCGGCCCGGAAATCGTGCTCAAAGCCTATGCCCACCGCGCCGATCGCGGCTTGCCTGCGTTCGCCATTTACGGTTGTCCGAAGACCCTCGCTGAACGCGCCAAGTTGCTCGGCATCGACCTCAAGATCAGTGAAATCACAGCCCCGGGCGAAGCCGCGTCACGCTTTTCCTCAGACCTCCCCGTCGTTCCCATCGCCGTTGCCCGCGACGTCAAGCCCGGCCAACCTCTGCCCGAAAACGCCATGGGCACGATCTCCGCCATCGAACAGGCCGTCCGCGCCGTCGTTGCCGGCGAAGCCTCAGCCGTCGTCACCGCGCCGATTGCCAAAGCCGTCCTCTACGCCGCCGGCTTCGTCCATCCCGGCCATACCGAGTTTCTGGCAGCGCTCGCCGGTTCTCTCGTCCCCGGCAAACGGCATCATCCCGTCATGATGCTCGCCTCTGACCTTCTGCGCGTCGTCCCCGTCACGATCCATGTGCCGCTGTCCGACGTGCCGCGCGCCCTATCCAAGCGCCTGCTCTATGAGACAATCAACATCACCTGGCGCAGCCTGAAAGCGGATTTCGGCATCGATGAGCCGCGCGTCGCGGTCGCCGGCCTCAATCCCCACGCCGGCGAAGGCGGCACCATCGGCCGCGAAGATATCGACCTCATCGCGCCCGCCATCGAAGAATTGCGCCGCGAGGGCCTGTCCGTCACTGGCCCCCATTCCGCCGACACACTGTTCCACGCGGGCGCCCGCAAAACCTACGACGCCGCCATCTGCATGTATCACGATCAGGCCCTCATCCCGATCAAGACATTGTCCTTCGACACCGGCGTCAACATCACACTCGGCCTGCCCTTCGTGCGCACGTCGCCCGATCACGGCACCGCGTTTGATATCGCAGCCAAAGGCATCGCCTCGCCCGAAAGCATGATCACCGCGATCCGCATGGCCTCCGAATTAGCCGACCGCCGCCGCGCGCGGGCGCTTGCCGCATGACCACCGCCACACCGCCACCGGGCCCGCCGGTGGACGACGGCCTCCCCCCGCTACGCGATGTGCTGCGCGCACACGACCTCATCGCCAAGAAAAACCTCGGCCAGAACTTCATCCTGGATCTGAACCTGACGCGCCGTATCGCGCGCCTTGCGTCGCCGCTCACCAATACGACCGTCATCGAAGTCGGCCCTGGCCCCGGCGGCCTCACGCGCGCGCTCCTCATGGAAGGCGCCCACCACGTCATCGCCATCGAACGCGACGCCCGCTGCCTCGCAGCGCTCGCTGACATCTCGGCTGCCTATCCCGGCCGCCTCACAGTCCATGCCGGCGACGCACTTGCAACCGACTTTGCAGCCCTCGCAGCGAACGCGCCAGGCGATGTCGCGATTGCCGCCAACCTCCCCTACAACATCGCGACGCTGCTCCTCGTCGGCTGGCTCGAAACCGAACCCTGGCCACCGTGGTGGCAGCGCATGGCTCTCATGTTCCAGAAAGAAGTGGCCGAGCGCATCGTCGCCGAACCGGGCTCCAAAACCTATGGCCGCCTCGCGGTCATCGCGCAATGGCGCGCCAAACCCCGCATCGCGCTAACCCTTCCACCCGCCGCCTTCACGCCACAGCCGAAGGTCTCCTCCGCCGTCGTCGTCTTCGAACCGCGCGCAACGCCCACGCCTGCCTGCTCGGTGAAAACGCTGGGCCGCGTCACGCAATCCGCCTTCGGCCAGCGCCGCAAAATGCTGCGCCAATCCTTGAGAACCCTCACGCCCATGCCTGAGTTGCTGCTACGCGAAGCCGGCATCTCTCCGGAGTTGCGCGCCGAACAATTGACCGTCGAGGATTTCGCCCGCCTCGCTCACCTCTTCGAGCGCGGCGCTCACAATCCCGACTGAAGATCGCGCACGAATTGCGACAACCCCAAGAGCCGCTCGCGCTTCAAACGCTCAGCCGCCAGGATCGATCGCAGACCCTCGATGCTCACACCCAAATCCGCATTCACGATCACGTAGTCATATTCCGCCCAGTGGCTGATTTCCGCCGACGCCTCCGCCATGCGCTTAGCCACCACCTCCGGCGGATCCTGTGCCCGGCCCTTCAACCGCGTTTCAAGCACACTGCCCGATGGCGGCAGAATGAACACGCGCACCAGATCGCCAGCCATCTTCTCCGACAACTGCTGCGCGCCCTGCCAATCGATATCAAACAGAACGTCCTCGCCCCGCGCGATCGCCGCTTCGACGGGCGCACGCGGCGTCCCATACGAATTGCCAAACACCGTGGCCCATTCGAGCAAGTCGCCGTTCGCACGCATCGCATCAAACCGCGCCCGATCGACAAAGACATAATCTTTGCCATCAACCTCGCCGGGACGCGGCGTGCGCGTCGTCACGGAAATCGACAGCCGAATACCCGGATCGCCGTCAAGCAGCGCACGCGACAGCGTGGTTTTGCCAGCGCCCGATGGCGACGACAAAACGAGCAGCACGCCCCGGCGGGCCATCGGCGGGGGAGTTGTTGAGCCAGCGTTATTCAATGTTCTGCACCTGCTCGCGCAATTGATCGATCACCGTCTTTAATGCCAGACCCGCGCGCGACACGTCCATGTCGATCGCCTTCGAGGTCAGCGTATTGGCCTCGCGATTGAATTCCTGCGCCAGGAAATCAAACTTTCGTCCAGCCGGCTGCCGTTCGGACAAAAGTGATCGCGCGGACGCCACATGCGCCGTCAGCCTCTGGATCTCTTCCTCCACGTCGGACCGCGTCGCCAACAACACCGCCTCTTGATGCAATCGCGCCGGATCGAGCGCTGGGCTCGCGTCCACGAGTTTCGCCACTTGGTCCGACAGACGCGCCCGGATCGCCTCCACCGTCCGCGACGGCGACAACTGAACCTGCCGCGTCAGCCGCTCGATCTCGTCGATGTTCGCGGTTAGCACCGCCGTCAACCGCTGCCCTTCCGCACCGCGCGACTCCGCCAGCGCATCCAGCGCCGCATCGAGCGACCCCAGCATCGCCGCCGCCACGACCGGATCAAGCGAGCCATCCGCTTCTGTCACATCCAGCACGCCACGCAAGGACAGCAACCCATCGGCGCTCGGCGGTGGCGCACCCGTCAATCGCCGCACCTCGTCCACCGCGCGCAACACCTGCGCCAGTGCCGCCTCATTGACGCGCACCTCGACGGCCGCCGCATCGCGCTGGGCATTGAGATTGATCGTCAGGCTGCCACGCGCAAAACGCTTTGCCGCAGCCTCGCGCACCTTCGGTTCGAGTTGGTCGTGTCCCTGCGGTAGGCGCACGCGCACGTCGAGCCCGCGCCCGTTGACACTCTTGACCTCCCAGTACCAACGCACGCCCTCCGCAGAGCCGTCCGCGCGGGCAAAACCAGTCATACTATTGAGTGTCATGAAACCCCAAGGGCGGACGAAAAGCGGTAAGCGGCAGCAAACACCATGTCAGGGTTTAACCGCACCGCCCCCTTCCGCCAAGGGATCGCACAACGCCAGGCTAAGAGAGCCGTTGAAGTCCTAGGGCGTCTTCGGCTTGCGAACGGGAAGTGGAATGTTGCTCTTTTTGGCGGCAGGACCAGCAGCCGCCGGGGCCACGGCCGCCGTCGCAGGAACAGCCGCTTCAGCAGCCTCCGCAGGAACCGCCACAGCGCCCGGCACCGCGACAGCTCCGGCAGCGATGCCTGCCGCCGGATCGGCCGCGTCGTCCTCTGCGACCCCCGGGCCGGCGTTGCGCGCCTGACCGGTCTGCGTCTTCTCGATTTTGCGCCAGTTTTGAACGGCCGCATTGTGCGCCGCCAACGTCTCCGAGAACGTATGCCCGCCCGTCCCATCGGCCACGAAGTAGAGGTCGTTCGTCACGGCCGGATTGAGCGTCGCTTCGATCGTCTCCCGTCCTGGGTTGCAGATCGGCCCCGGCGGCAAGCCATTGATGCGATACGTATTATAATCGGTCTTCGTATCGATGTCGGTGCGCGTGATCGAGCGCCCCAGCGGCCCACGCCCCCCCACGATCCCATAAATGATCGTCGGGTCCGACTGCAGCCGCATCTTCTTCTTCAGCCGGTTGACGAACACAGCCGCCACCCGTTGCCGCTCATCGGCCTGCCCTGTCTCTTTCTCCACGATCGACGCCAGGATCAAGGCCTCACGCGGCGTCGCAACCGGCAGATCGGCCACCCGCTTCTCCCATGCTTTCGCCAGAAACTCCGCGCTCTCCACTTGCATTCGGTCGAGCAACTCCTGCCGCGACATGCCCTTCGACACGCGATAGGTGTCCGGCAACAGGGAACCCTCGGGCGGAATTTGTGTGATCTCTCCAGACAGGTTGGGCTCCGCCAGCAACCGCTCCACGATCTGCTGACTGGTCAGCCCCTCCGGCAACGTCACCTTGTAGAGAACCGACTTTCCTTCCCCCAAAAGTTCCAGCACATCGCGCATGCTGGCCGCCGCCTTGATTTCGTATTCGCCGGCTTTCATCTCCACCGGCTTGCCGCCGCTCATCACATTACGCAGCAGATGGTTGGCCACGAACGCCCACCGGCTTGAGATAATGCCGTCACGCTCCAGTTGCTCGGCAATCTCAATCCGCCCCGCACCCTTTTCGATAACGACGTTGCGCGCTTGCGTGAGAGGCCCCGGCCGCTCATAAAAATGTCCCAACAGCAACGCCACGCTACCCGCCACGACGAGCGTGACGACAGACAGCGTGATAATCGCACTTCCAATACGCGCAATGGTGGACAGCACGCGCGAGGGCTGCCGGATCTTGCCGCCCCTCGGCCGCTGCGGCGCGCGCGTCGGCTCAAGCGCCTCCGACGGACTGCGCGGACGCATCGTCGGATTCTGCGTGTGCGTCGGCGGACCATCGCGGCGCTGGATCATCACGTCTCCTCGACCGTCCCGGGCGTGGCGCGAGAAGCCGGCGCACTCATCCGTCCGGCCTCTGCCTGCTCAGTAAGCGTGCCATACGGAACAAATTATGGCGGAACAACGCCAATCCCGCCGAGACGCCAACAACCAACCCGCCAGACCTTAAACGCCGGCTGCAACCACTAGGCCACCCGCCGCATGATCAACGACGCGTTCGTCCCCCCGAACCCAAACGAGTTCGACAGCACCGTATCGATCTGCCGCGATTTGGCCGTGTGCGGCACGAGATCGATCGCCGTTTCCACCGATGGATTGTCGAGGTTCAACGTCGGTGGCGCAATTTGATCGCGCAACGCCAGCAGCGAAAACACCGCCTCCACCGCTCCCGCAGCCCCCAGCAAATGCCCAACCGCCGACTTCGTTGACGACATTGAGAGCTTCGCAGCCGTATTGCCGAACAACCGCTCCACCGCGCTCAATTCAATCTCGTCACCCATCGGCGTCGAGGTCCCGTGCGCGTTGATGTAATCGATGTCCGATGCGTTGATCTTGGCGTTCTTCAACGCGGCCCGCATACAGCGGAACGCACCATCGCCCGACTCCGACGGCGCCGTGATATGATAGGCGTCGCCCGACATGCC
>JALHQM010000051.1:0-3460 GCA_022841965.1 Hyphomicrobium sp.
TCGCGCCGCATTTGGAGAAGGTTCAGTGCCATTAGATTGCTCCCACGTCTAAGAATGTGGATGCACTTTGCTCTGCTCATATGTGCCAATTGATACTTGAATTGTTCGAATTGTTCGCATCTCGATTTGAGCGGATGAAAATAGAATTACTGCTGAAAATGATATTGATTGAGCACTTCTCCGATCGAATAAATTTGTTTACCAATTGGCAACCATGTTTGCGTCCGTCCAGACATGAAAAAAGGGCCCAGCCTGCGCTGAGCCCCACCACAAACGAAAAGGGCCGCTTTCGCGGCCCTTGCCTTAGCCTATCACTAGGCGGCCTTGTCCTTGAAGACAGTCAGCTTCTTATCCTCCTCAAGGTCCCGTGCGCTCCTCAGAGCGATACCGATGTAACGAACTCTTCCACCAAGTTTGGCCTTCTGAACTCCCAGATCACCAAACTCACGTCCAAAGGTAGGTAGTGCGAGCGGTTCTTTCTCCTTCACTTCACACCATGCGCAATACTCTTCGTACAGTTCGGTTGCCGTCATACTCGAACCGTCCTGCGTTTGGACACTCTCCTTGTAGAAGCGCTCCACATCGGTTTCGGGAGCCATGGGTACGATACGCTGAGTGGCCGGGGCCGTTCTGTTGTCGTTGGCGCCGGAACGCGGCTTTGCAGAAATCTGCACGGGCACCGTCTCACGGACGGGGGCCGCCACCGCTGCCGCAGCGGTGATCACAGGCGTGGCAATCGCAGCCATGACGGGTGCGGCCGGAGCCACGTCGTCATACATGCGCCACTGACTGAAGGCGACGTACATGCCAAAGCACGAGCCGACTTCGAGGAGCAGAGCGATGAACACAGTCATCGCGATCTGGATCGTGTCGATGCTGAAGCCTGAAAGCTTCGCGAGCACCGCAGCCTGCGGATCAGCCTCAGCCATCACAGCCGAACCCGACGCGTTAGACAGCTTGCCCGAGAGATCACTGATCCGAACCGACAGCTTCTCAGCTTCACGTCCGGCAGCAATTTCAGCAGTGAGACCGTGATAGGACTGGCAGAAGTCGCGCCCCTGCTTGCCCGTCACATCCGTGCAACCCTTTGTCCAGGCCCATGGGCGCTGGTTCTGGGCGTTATCAAGATCGCTTTGCACGACGCTGACCGGCCGGTGCTGTGGCACCCAACCGAGCTGCTCTTGCGCCCGCGCGAGATCCGAACGCAGATCCTTGTAGGTCTGGGCTTCAGCGGCGCGTTGGCCGGTGGTGTCCAGACGGTTCAAGGCCGCGTGGCCGAGCGCCGACGTGAGCGAGTAGGCGGTCATCACGATACCGACCACCGCGGCCGCAGCAGCCTGCGACCACATTTTGTTTCTGATAGCGGCGAAGAAAAAGAACGGAACCAACGCTTTCAGACAGTCTGCGGCGGCCGAAGCCGAACCGTAGATTAAGCCGTCGAGCTCGGTTTTTCCGAGTTGATAGCCGAAACGCCAGTTCATCGCAGCGGATACGGCGAGTAGAACGCCCGCTGCGAGAACGCCGAGTACACCCAGGAGGTGTCGCATAGCCCTCTCCATTGCACGGAGCCCGTCGGACGCAGGATAACCCCCCTTCGTCCCGGCTCGTTTTTTTCTTGTTGTCCGTGAGGGAACGAACGGAAGCCAGCTCACCTGACACGAACCTCTCCACGTCATCCAACCCGCCCGTTTGAGCAGCCGAGACCATCCCCAAATGGCACCCCGGCGCGGACAGCTAAAATGACGAGAACAGCCTCGAGACCTGCTGGACCTTCAACCTTTTCCTCGTCTTGTTCACAGGCCGAACTGCCGCTAAAGCCAGCCGGTGGAAAAACAAAGACGAAGGGCCGAAGCAAACAAGTGTCATACGCGACACACTCCCCTCAACGAGGGAGGCTATGTGATTCGAAATCTTTTGTTAAGGGAATCAGAACTGTAGACTGAAGCACCCAAAAACCAGCGTGCAACGGTGGCCCGCACGACACATTGGGTCACACCCACGCTATCCACAGCCCTCGGCACAGTTGTTCAACACTTATCCCCAAAGCCTCCCAGCGGCTGTCAATAACTCGCAGCCATCAACCGGGCACGGACGCTTCGGGTACACACCAGACGGTGGCGATCCTGCAGCCTGTCCAGCAGCCTGCCCGGTAACCTGCGAAGTCAAACAAAGACTTAGTGCCAAATGACCACTTTCGGCGCCGGTGAAGGTGCGTTAATGTCTTTTTAACGCTTTCGCGCCCCGGTTACAGTCCAGGCAAAGTCCGCGCCCGGCTCATAACCAGGCCCCAAAACCAAGACCCGGCCCGTCAACCGAGCGCTCGAAACTAGGCACCAGTTTCCAGGACCTAGTTCAGGATCAGGCCCCAAGGTGGAGTAGGCCTCGATGCAACGGATATTGAGTGTGCTGGTCGTCGGTGGCGGGCTGGCCTTCTTGGCGGGCGAATACGCGCCGTCCCCCTCCGACCGCGAAGAGCAGATGGCGGCCATGACGCGGATTGTGGCCCGCGCCACCATCCTCGAGCCTGAAACGGTACCCGCCGAACTCCCCGGCCTGCGCCGCCCCGTTGCGTCACCAGCTGCGGTCACCGTGGCACGCCCGCCATCGCCCGCCGCCGCGACGCCCGCTCCTACAACCGAATTTGAAACCGCAGCCCTTCCCGCAGTCGTGGTTGCAGCACCCACGCCGGAGCCTGCAATCGCAACCGCACCGAGCCCCATCCCTGGCGCCGGCGTCCAGCGCCGCCTCGCCCGCGAGATCCAATCCGAATTGAAGCGCGTCGGCTGCTACTCTGGCCGCCTCGACGGTAGCTGGGGCGACCGGTCGCGCAGCGCGATGGCGACCTTCATGGCGCGCGTCAACGCCCAGTTGCCCACCACCGAGCCCGATGTCTTCCTGCTGTCTCTCATCAAGGGGCAAACACACGCCGTCTGCGGACCCTCATGCGGCCGCAACGAAGTGCTGTCCGGCGATCGCTGCATCGCCCGCGCGATCGTCGCAGACGCAGCCAACCAAGACGCCGACACAGCCCCGCCAGCCTCCGAGCCCCGCGCCCAGCAATCCGCAGCTGTCGCCGCCGTGCGCTCCGAACCGCTGCCAGGACGCATGTCCATCGGCGGGCCGCTCCAGTCGGCCAACGTTGCCAACCCCCCCGTCATCACCTCAGAAACGCAGCCGGAAACGCTGCCTTGGCAAGCCCCAGCGGCCGTGCCGCCCGCCCGCGAGCAGCGCCTCGCAGCCCTGACCCCGGCAGACACGCCCCGCCCCATCGTCGCAGCGCCAGCCATACCGCGCAAAATCACCAAGGTTAAGCGGACCTGGGCCGCGCCGGCGCGTCCCAAGCCCGTGAAGCGCCGGTACACGTCGCAGCGCTCGGTCCAGATGCTGTTCTTGCATCCCCTCGGCCGGATGTAAGCCGAGCGGCCTCGACCGTTCGGGTCCCGTGCCGCTGCCACAGCAA
>JALHQM010000051.1:3560-17044 GCA_022841965.1 Hyphomicrobium sp.
GGCCACTCCCTCGACGAACGCGTCATCGCCGAACAGTTCCGGTTTTAACGGCTAGATCACGCCGTGCGCTTTGCAGAGGAAGGCCGCACGGCACCGCGACCCGGTGGCAAGGACGGTCAGCAGGAGTGTGCTTTCTGCGCGCATGTGTTCTTTTTTGTGCGCCATGATGATTTCCGCGCAGCTTCATAGACACAGCCAATTCAAGTCGCTGATGACAGCTTCTAGTCCAACCGCGACGGGAGGCACTCAATCGCTGGCTCCGCCATTTTGGCCCGTCGCGAAAGACACGCGATGTATGCTCCTGGATGAGGTCCCGGTCCGACGGGGAGTCGGCTTCGGTGGCAGGGCACTTGAGAGCCGATCACCGCACTCTTTTCAGAACGCAAAAATCGCGCCGACCAAACCTCGCCTTTCCGGCGGCCACCTTGCTCGCCCGATCTCTGACGAGTGCGCCTAGTCTGCGTCGCGAGCATAACAATGGTTCTCCGCCCTGCTGCACCAAAGCAAGTGGTTATGCGCTCGAACGCGAAAAGTAGAAGCGGTGCAGTGAAGTCGTTTTCGCTTGCAACGCTCGAACCGACGCGGGCACACTCAGCGACAGGGGGACGTCTTTCCTTACTTTAGCGAGGAGGCGGACATGAAACTGAAATCTGCTCTTGCAGTGATAGCTCTATTGGGCGCGACTGCGGTTACGTCGACATCGAATGCAGCGCCGCTCGGCGGCACAGCACTGTCGACAAAATCTGCGACTGTCGATACCAGCACGGTGACGTTGGTGCATAAACGGCGACATTCTCGGCAACGGCACTATCGCCAACGCAACACTTCGCGGCGCATATGGCGTCCTCGCTACTGGGCTTACCATTCTTACTATAATCGGCCCTTGTTCTACGATTCTCCGTACTACTACTCGACGAGTCCTTACGGCTATCCGTTCTATAACCGCTTCGGATCTCCCTATGGTCGCTGGCATCGCGGCGGCCCGTACTTCGGATACGGGTGGTAGTCATCCTCTCGCCGGTCTCCATGGCAAGCTCGCAGTGCTCGACGTTGCCCAGGCCACTGAAAACTCTTCGATCAAGACATTGTGGGGCACATCGGTAAAGGCCACCAACGGCTTCTCACCACTAAGAAGCCGTTGGTGGGGCTGTCGATTGAGTGAGATGCCGTAGTTCTCGGGACGCCGTGCAATTTTTCGCACGCGGCAGCAAAAACAGCGACTTCCGGATTCAGCACAAAATAAGAATGCCAGGCCTTCGCAAGCTCACGGCCAAGCGTATCGAATGAACTCCGTCGCGGCCTCAAGCGCGACCCTCACGCCCCCCAGCGCATCACCACATCCGCCAGAACCGGCCGCTCCCGCTCGTCGGGCTTCACCGTCGCTGTACCGATGTGCACAAACCCTGCGATCCGCTCATTCGCGGCCAACCCAAACCCTTCACCGAACGACTTCGAATACGAAATCCATTCCGTGATCCACGTCGTGCCATAGCCCAGCGCGTTAGCCGCGATGCACAAGTTCATGCACGCCGCCCCCGCCGACAGGATCTGCTCCCACTCCGGCGCGCCCCGCGTTTCCTTCACCCGTGAAACAACGGCGATCACCAGCGGTGCCCGCAGAAATCGCTTCCGCTCCGTCTCCAGCCGCACATGCGACGGCGCCTCCGCCTCTTCCCGCTGGCAGGCCTCCGCCGCCAACTCCCCAAGCCGCTCCCGCGCCGAACCTTCGATGATCACGAACCGCCACGGCGCCAGCTTTTTGTGATCGGGCACCCGCGCGGCAATCGTCAGGATCGTGTCCAACTCGTCCGCCGACGGCGCCGGCGCGACTAAGAGGTCCGGCTTCACGGAGCGGCGGGTTCGCAAAAGGGTGATGGTGGTATTGTCCGGCATGGGTCACATCTCGAATGTCGCTAAAGTTGCAGGGGCTTGGGACAGCCCATATCGGCCCTCTCGCTATCCCAACCCGCACTCTGTTACAATCGCGTCGCTGCGTCGCCAGCGTTTCGGCAGCATGTTCGTCCCTCGCACTAGGAGACCCTGACGTGGCTCTTCGTCGATGCCTCCATCTGCTCATCGCCGCAACGATGTGTCTGCTGTCACCCCAGCGCGCTGTCGCCGACACCGCTCCGCCCGTCCTCATCATCGTCGACGGCTCAGGCTCAATGTGGGGCAAGATGGAGGGCGACGAGACGGCCAAGTTCTACGGCGTGCGCGATCTCCTGCGCGAGCGGCTCCTGGCAGCGCCCACGCAATCGCGCATCGGGCTTGGCTCCTTCGGTCAGCGCCGCAAGGGCGATTGCAGCGATGTTGAAATCATCACTCCCATCGAGGCCGGCGGCTCGGAATCGGCCATCGCCGCCCTTGAGCAATTGAACCCCAAAGGCAAAGGCCCGCTCACCACCGCGATCCGCGAGGGTGCCAAAGCGATCGGCGCGGGCGCGAGCGGCCACATCGTGCTCATCCATGATAACGCCGACAACTGCAGCCAGGACGTCTGTGCCGCCGCCACTGATATCGCCAAAACCAATCCCGCGCTCAAAGTCCACGTCCTCAGCCTTGGTCTCGCCAAGCCCGAGCGCGATCGCATGCAATGCCTCGCCGCGACGACCAAGGGCCTGCAGTTCGACGCAACAGACCAAGCAGGAATTGCAGCCGCTCTGACAGGCATTTTCACAGCGGCCGCTCTTGATGCGACAGCCGTCGTCCCAGCCCCAGCAGCCGTTGCTCCCCCCGCCGCCGCCAAAGGCCCGCCCGGCCTTCGCCTATCCGCCGCGTTGCGCGACGGCAGCGAGCCCATCGCAGCAGCCATGTCCTGGCGCATCACGAAGGTCGGCGCCGCGCCCGACTCTGCCCCTCTCGTTGAACGCAAGAGCCGTGAAATCAACGAAACCGTCGACCCCGGCCGCTACACCGTCGCCGTCACCTATGGATTAATCCAACGCACGCTCGACATCGACGTCAGCGACGATGGTCCAACCGTAAAGCGCATCCCGCTCGACGGTGGCCGTCTCGATGTTACTGCAACGGCAAGCCGCCAAGGGGATCAACTCTCCGCACCCGTCATGACCATTTCCACCATGAGCGCTGACGGCACTGGTCCTGCGTCTGTTGTGTGGCTTGGGCGGGAAGCCACAGCCGAACTCCTCGTACCCGCAGGAAAATACGCCGTCGAAGTCACCGATGGGCTAGCCCGAACTGTCCAAACCATCGACATCGCCGCCGGAGCCGCAGCCCGCGCCGACCTCGTTCTCAATACCGGCCGTCTGGAATTATCGGCCACCGCCTTCGACGGCGGGCCGGCACTTGACCGCGTGCTGTATCTCATTTCCGCCGACGACCCGGCCGCGCCCGAAGGCCGCCGCGAGGTCGCCCGATCAACGGCCATGCTCGCCACATTCACCCTGCAGGCGGGAACATACTATATCACCGCCCGCCACGGCGCCGCCGAGCACCGCGATCAGGTCGCCATCTCATCGGGCGATATCGTCAAACGAACCCTCGTTCTCGGAGTTGGCCAACTGACGGTCAAACCCACCATACCTGAAGCGATGGCACCAAAAGCCCGCGCGACCGTCACGCGCGTGTACGAAGCCGGCACCAGCAAACGTCTGGTCGGCCAGAGCACCGCCGCGATTCCGGCCTTCATCCTGAGCGCCGGACGCTATCGCGTCGAAGCCCAGTTGGGCATGTCCAATATTCGCGCCGAGCAAATCGTCGATCTGACCGCCGGCGGCGCCGTCACCACAGACCTCAACTTGCAAGCCGTCGAAGTGTCGATCGCCGGGATCGCCAGCGCCTCCGCCCAGGCCGCCATGCGCGATGCATCCGGTCGCGTTGTTTGGCGCTCGCGCTCCGGCGACGGTTTTAAGGCATTGGTCGCGCCAGGAGACTACGTGATCGAAGTCGATGGCGGCACGGGCAAGAAATCCGTCAGCGTCAAACCGGGCGCGCCGATGACCGTGGATATTTCAGACCCCTAGCCACGGCGCTGATGCCAGAGCACTGGCCGCGCCACACTTCGACCACGCTTGCCCAGGATTGAACAACTACGACCGCACACTAGGCTCATGTTGCACATGTCCAAAGCCCAGCGACGACCCGCCCGAGCCCTTGCCCGTCCACGTGCGGGCGCACACCCGCTACGCAATTTGTCGGCGATAGTCATGGTGTGCCTTATGGCGATCACACCGGCCCCGAGCGCTGCCCAGGTGGCTCCTCCCGGCTCCCCGCTCGAAGGCTGGGACTTGACCGCACCACCCGCGCCCACCCCCGACGCCAACGTCACCGTGGTGCCGCGCGTTGGCGAAACCGAAGCGGTCAAACCCGGCGAAAAGCCGGTTCAGTTTATTGCTCTCCTGACCGACGATGGCCAGCGGATCGAACAAGGCGTCGTTTGGCGCGTCTATGAGGAAACCAACCTCGCCGATCGCCGGGGCAAACTCATTCTCACCGAACGCATTCCCAGCCCCATGCTGTCGCTCAAGCCCGGCACCTACATCGTCAATGCCGCGTTCGGACGTGCGCACTTGACGCGCAAGATCGCCGTCGACGATGCGCCGGCTCCTGAGCCAAAGGTTGAAAAATTCGTCCTCAACGCTGGAGGTTTGCGCGTCACGGCAATGCTTGGTGGCAAGCCTGCAGCCGAGGGTTCCGTGACCTACAGCATCTTGACCGACCGCGATCAGACCGACGAGCGCCGCGTCGTATTACAAGGCACCAAGCCCGGCCTCGTCGTGCGCCTGAACGCCGGCATCTATCACATTGTTTCGACATTCGGCGACGCCAACGCCATCGTCAGAAGCGATATCACCGTCGAAGCCGGCAAGCTCACGGAAGCCCAGATCCAGCACACGTTTGCGAAGGTCTCGTTCAAGCTGGTCGAGCGCACCGGGGGCGAAGCTTTGCCAGACACCCAATGGACGGTTCAAACACCCCAAGGCAGCATCGTCAAAGAGAGTGTCGGCGCACTCCCCGCCCACACCCTTGCACCGGGCACCTATACCGTCATCGCCCGCAATCAGAATCGGGCGTTCCGTCGCGATTTCACCGTCCAGGACGGCCAAACCGCAGACGTCGAACTCCTCGTTCAGTAGCGTCAGAAATTCGTCAGGATCCAATCGGTCGGACACCTGTGAATGCGCATCAGATCCGCCATCCGCTCCTGATCGGACCGCCGTCCCGTCTCATGAAACATCAGCTTGGCCATTTGCCAATGCTCGCACGCCGACGTCAGATCCCCCTCGATGAGCGCCAGTTCCGCAAGTTCAATGCGCGCCTCCGCATGCACCACAGGCAGCTTCGCCCGTCGCGCGGCCATCACCGCCGATTGCAGCAAGGTAGATGCCTGCGGCCGCGCTGAGCGCGCCAGCAGCAACCTCGCCAGCGCGACGCTGGAGCGCGACAAGAGGGCATCGTCCCGCGCCGACTTCGCCTCTTCGACGACCGCCGAGAGCGCCTCTTCCTGGTCTTGCGGGGAATGGTCCGGCGCTGCCGGCGCCCCACTTGTCAGCGGTGCCGCCCCAGCCAAGTCTCCGTCCGCGACGGACAGGTCCATATGTTCCGATGCGGGTGTTGTCATAATGCCAAAAGGCTCAACTGCACGGGGCATACTGTCCCGTCCGGCATCCACCGGCACATCCTTGATCGCCCGCCGCCGCCGACCCAACCACGCCACGAGCAACAACAGCAGCCACGGGACGCTGACGAGGAGCAATCCCGCTGCGCCGTCCAGTGAAACGCGGATGTCCATGGCTTCAGAGCCCCACTCCCCCTATGCACGTTTCAAGCCCGTGTCCCGTAACTTTCCCCAAGCTAGTCTAACGGAACTGCGGCGCGGCCATGAGCCCGCCATTCGTCCACAACCCATTCGCACCTCGCTGCAACTTTAACCGTGAGCCCTCCCCCAGGGTCCGGTTGTAGATCTCCCCATAGTTGCCAACCTCCGAAACAATACGTTCTGTCCAGTTGGCGGCCAACCCCAAGTTGGGCGCCAGTGTTGCATCTTTGCCGAGGAACCGCTGCACACGCGCCTGTCTCGTCAGATCGCCATTAGAAAGCGACGCCCGCGTCAACTCGATCTGCTCAGCTTCGATGAGAGCGAATAGCGTCCACTGCACGAGCGTCAGCCACGGGTCGTCGCCTTGCCGAACAAAGGGCCCGGTCGGCTCGTGTGTCACAAGCTCGGCCATCAGCAAATGATCAGCCGGTGACGCCATGCGGCTGCGCTCGTCGGCCAGCGAAGGTAGGTCACCCGTCAAGAGCGTACACGTTCCCTCCACATAAGCTTTCACCGCATCGCCCCACGACTCGAACAACGCCGACTGAATACGCATCTTGCGCGCATCAAAAAATGACGTCACCGCCGCAACGGCCGCCGTTCCTTTCTGCACGCAAATCGATGCGCCCGACAACTCGAGCACGCTCGACACACCGAACGACCGCGGCACAAGCAGCCCCTGGCCATCGTGAAACAGAACTCCCGCCGATCGCAGTCCAAGGTCTGCCTCCCGCGACAGTGTCCACACCGTCCCGCCCAGCAAAATGTCGACATCGCCCGCATCCAACGCACGCGGTCCATCGCCGGCCGCTACCGCCCGGAACTTGACCTTGTCGCGCTCACCGAACACGGCCGCGGCCACCGCCCCACAAAATTCAATTTCAAGCCCGCTCCAGCGGCCGGACTTGTCCACGGCCGATAGCCCGGGCATGCGCTCTGAGACACCGCAAACGAGATGCCCCCGCTCACGCACCGTCTGAAGAACGCCCGCGTCCGCGACGCCCGCCGGCCAGCCCCACACAAACCCGATCGCAGTTACGAAAACCGCGACCTGTTGCCAAACTCGCCTCCACGCGCTCATGATCGTGCCACTCTCTTGGCGCTCGGGCCACGCGAACAAAAAAGACCCGAGTGCAGCGGCCCATTAAGACCAGCAGCACACCGGGCGCGGACAAAGACAGCCATCTTACTGAACAATGTCCGCTGGACCTACAGACAAGCCCGAACGACACCGCCCGGTCAAGGGCTTGACCGCCGCGTCGAGTTGCTTCAAACGGCGCAATCCGCGCGGCGCGTGCCACAACGGTCATGAAAGAGGCACGCACGCCAACAAGGAGACCAACAGATGGGCAACAAGGACGATGAAACCCACGCCCATCGCGCTTCCGCGACGGAGATCATCCATCTCGGACGCGACCCCTTCGCCCATCATGGCTTCGTCAACACGCCCGTTTATCGCGGCTCCACCGTCCTCTACCCAACCTTGGAAAGCCTCGAAGCCAAGTCCCAGCCTTACACCTACGGCCGTCGTGGCACACCGACCGTCCGCGCGTTGCAGGACGCCCTCACGCAAATCGCCGGTGGCGCCGACACCAAACTCACCGCATCCGGCTATCAGGCGGTAACAACCGCACTTCTCGCGTTTGTCGAAACCGGCGACCACATCCTCATCAGTGACACCGTCTATGAACCGACACGTCAGTTTTGCGACTACCTCCTCAAGCGCATCGGCGTCGAAACGCAATACTATGATCCGCTCATCGGTGCGGGCATCGCAACTCTCATCCGGCCCAACACGCGGCTCGTCTATGTCGAGAGCCCCGGCTCGCAAACCTTCGAGATGCAAGACATCCCCGCCATCGCCGAAGCCGCGCACAAAAAGAACGTCTGGGTGCTGGCCGACAATACCTGGGCGAGCCCGCTCTATTGTCAGCCCTTAGCACTGGGCGCCGATGTCGTCATCGAAGCTGGCACCAAGTATCTCGTCGGACACGCCGACGCGCTCTTAGGCTTCATCACGTCCAATGCCCGCGCCGCCAAACATATCGAGCGCGCAGCCGGCACGCTCGGCGTCTGCCCCGGCTCGGAAGAAACCTTCCTCGGACTGCGCGGCCTGCGCACACTCGACGTCCGCCTCGTCCGCCATCAGGAGACGGGGCTGCGCCTCGCCGAATGGTTGCGCGCACGGCCCGAAATTGCCCGCGTCCTTCACCCGGCTCTCCCCACCGATCCCGGCCACGCACTCTGGAAGCGCGACTGCAAAGGCGCCACCGGCCTCTTTTCTGTGATTTTGAAACCAGTCCCAAAGCCAGCACTGGCGGCCTTCCTGAACGGCCTCACACTGTTCGGCATGGGCTATTCCTGGGGCGGCTATGAAAGCCTCGTCATCCCCTTCGACTGCACCCCCTACCGCACGGCCACACGCTGGCAGCCCGAGGGACAAGCGCTACGCTTCCACGCCGGATTGGAAAACGTCGACGACCTCATCGCCGATCTCGACGCCGGCTTCGCACGCCTGCACGCCGCATCCTGATTAGCGCACACCACCCATCCACGACTTGACGAGCGGCGTCAGCGCAAGAAGCACCACCGCCGCGAGGCCGACGAACATCGCCTGCTCAAGAAAAAAGTGCGACAGCGCCTCCGCGTCCTCCGATTGGAACTTCGCGCCGAGCACGCCCGCCAGCTTGTTCCCAAACGCACTTCCCAGAAACCAGACGCCGAGCACCAGCCCCGTCGCGCGCACGGGCGCCAGCTTCGTCATCGTGGAGAGACCCACCGGGCTCAGCAACAGTTCGCCCACCGTCTGTAAAAAATAAAGCCCCACCAACCACAACGGACTGACCTTGCCCGCAGCCGTCAGCAAGGCAGCCGGCACCATCGACATAAATGACGCTGCCAGAAAGCCGAGCCCCAGCGCGAATTTCACCGGGCTGGACGGTTGCGCGCCGCCCATGCGAATCCATAGCGCGGCAAACAATGGCGCCAGCAGAATGACAAACAACGAATTCAGCGCCAGATACCACGCCGAGGGAAAACTCTGTCCCGCGACCTCATTGAGCGTCAGCCGGTCGGCAAAGAGCGCAATCGAAAGCCCCGCTTGCTCGAAAATTGCCCAGAAGATCATGGCGGCCAGAAAGAACACCAGGATCGCAGCGATCCGCCGTTGCTCCACAGCTGGCCGTGTCGCAAACCAGACGATGGCCACAACGGGTGCCAGCAACACCAAAGTCCGCAGCCACGCATATCCCGGCCAATCGGACATCACCATCATCGCCGCCAACACACCCGTGCCGACGATGATCGCGATCGTATCCCGCCACGCCGTCGCGTCTTGCACCTCGCCCCCGGCATCTCCTTCGCTCAACTGCAGGGCCGCTTCCGCGGCTACGAACAAACGCGATTGCCGCCAGAAAATTGCCAGTCCAAGCGCCATACCGATGCCGGCCGCCGCAAAACCAAAATGCCAACTCGAACCGGCATCGATACCCGCAGCAGTCAGCCCCGCCTTGAAACCCACGCCTTGCGCCAGATAGCCCGTCACCAGCGGCGCCAGAAATGCACCGATGTTGATCCCCATGTAGAAGATCGAGAAACCCGCATCCCGGCGCTCGTCATCGCGCGCATACAAACTGCCGACCAGCGCCGAAATGCTCGGCTTGAAAAGCCCCGTGCCCAGCGCAACGAGTGCTAGACCAACATAGAACGTCGCCGCACTATGGAACGCGAGCGTGAAATGACCCAGTGCAATGATCACGCCACCGATCAGCACCGCCCGCGTCGCACCAAACCAGCGATCGGCAATAAACCCGCCCGGGATCGCCAGCATGTAAACGGCCATCGTGTAGTTGCCGTAGACGACTGCAGCTTCCGCCGTTGTGAACCCGAGCCCGCCCTGCTCCGCAGGCGTGACCATGAACAGAACGAGGATGGCGCGCATCCCGTAGTAGGAAAAGCGCTCCCACATCTCAGTAAAGAACAGCGTCCGCAATCCGCGCGGCTGCCCTGATGAGATAAAGTCGCCGCCTCGTTCACTGCTCAATGAAAACACCGCCGCCCCACCATGTCCGCGCCCCACGATCTGGGACACCGAATGTCGGCGGGACGGCGGTGTCAATGCAAGAACGCAGTCGCGCGTTCCGGCAATCCTCAGGCGGACCCGACCGTGTAAGCAACCCACACATTGGGCTCGGCATAGCGGCCGCGTTGCCTTTCAAGATCGATTTCGAGCGGCACAAGCCCTCCCGCCATCTCATAAGAGCCCGAGCGCTCGAACCGCTGCTCAGTCCAAGTCTCCCAAAAGCCCACTGGCTCCTCGACGACCATCGAACGCACGCACGGACCAACCAGACGGCCGCCCGATGCAAGATGGCTGCGGATCCATGGATCGTAAGCCCGGCCCAGGTCATCGGTCCACGTCACGTAGTCTTCGATCGCAACGCGGGGATGCTGCGCCTTGAGCGATGGCCGCACCGGCGCCACAAGCCCACTCAGTCCTTTGCGTTCGGCCAGCGCCAGAAGTTCGCGGATCATCAGCCGCGCGTAGCCCTTGGCGCGATAGACGGCCGGCACCGAGATCGCCAGCGCTCCCAACGTATCGGCCTCTTCGTCCGCACCTCGCATGGCCGCCCGCTCAACCACCCAGTCCCAACCTTCCGGCGGCAACCCATCGACCCCGCGGCACGACAAAGGCACACAGTTGGCCACCGCTACTGGATAGCCACGCTCCTCATCCACCAGACAGAGCTGATAGTCGGCGTAGGTCTCAAGAAGTTGCGCATAAAGCTCGTAGTGGGGCCGCGTGAAATTCAAGTATCCCAGGTCATTCCATGCCGCCTGCTCGATGGCGCTGGCGGCCTTTTTCAGTTCCGGGCAATCCGCCCGCGTGCGCACAACAAAACGAGACATTGGGTCCTCTCTGGCGGCGAGCGGCGGCCCGCTCGCACTTGGTTAAAAATGCGTAAACAGATATATCTTAAGTTGTATTATTGTTCAAGGCAAACACGCGCGACAATCGACAGATCGAGATATTATTTCGGATTTTCTGAATGTTAAACGGTTATAGTCCCGGTCAACTCGGAGTGGGACACTCCTTGCGTGAAAGACATTATTCCACTTTAACGGGTATTAAGTCGGAACCCAGGAGGATCCGGACATGCCCGACAACCCGCAGACCATGGCCGCAAGCACGAAGGAAGGCGACCTGCGCCGCCTCATGAACCTCACCGCCATCGGCATCACGCTGGCGGGCGTCATTCTCCTGTCGGTGATCGTGTTCGCAGGCTGGACTGCAAACTCCAGCGCCACCGCCCGCGAGGAGGCCCTCCTCGGCAACGCCATGAACCGCTCCATCCTGCGCATGTTGAATGAGCAAAAGAGCGTCGCCTGGTGGGACGAAGCCTACACCACCATCACCAATCCCGACCCAAGCCCGGAATTCCTCGACAGCGAATTCGGCATCTTCTTGAGCGAGACGTATGGCCACGACGTTGTGGTCATCCTCGATCCCACCGACACGCCACTCTTCATGTACTCCGGCGGCGCCCGCCGCACCCCATTCGACATCGAACGCTATCGCCACGTCATCGCGCCCGTCGTCGCCGAAGTACGCCAAACCAAGGGCCGCCCGCTGCGCCAGCGTCCCGACCTCTTCGGCATCGATCAAGGCCACTACCGCACCATCGGTTCAGCCGTCGCACAAGCCCGCTGGACCGGCCATCTGCTGGAGGTCGACAACCTGCCGGCCGTCGTCACAGCCCTCACCATCATGCCCAACGTGGACATGAGCCTGTTGAAAGCCGGCCAACCGCACGTGCTCGTCAGCATCAAGCTCATCGACGAACCCTATCTGAAAGAGCAGGGGCGCATGCTTCTGCTTGAGGACCTGACCTTCGCGGACAACCCCGTCGCCAAATCTGGCTACGCCTCCATCCCTTTCGAAACCGACGACGGTCAGGTTGCGGGCATGATCAGTTGGAAGACCGAGCAGCCCGGCCGCACGTTGACGTCCGTCATCCTTCCCGTGGTCGCCATCGGCTTTCTGTTGGCGGCCACGCAAGCCCACGCCATGTTGCAGCGCCTGCGCTCCACCTCCTCCCATCTCGCACAAGCCGAAAAACAATCCCGCTACGCCGCGAAACACGACGCCCTGTCAGGCCTGCCCAATCGCGCCCACTTCGCCGACAACCTCGAATGCGTCCTCTCCCGCACCGACGCATCCGGTCAGAACGCCGTCGTCGCCTATATGGACGTCGACCGGTTCAAGGACGTCAACGACACGCTTGGCCATTCCGCCGGCGACAACCTCATCAAACAAGTCGCCGAGCGTCTCCGGGCCCACGTCCGCTCCGGTGACTTCATCGCGCGCTACGGCGGCGACGAATTCGCTATTCTTTGGCTGTCAGCCGATCCCGAAGCCCCGCAAATTCTGGCCACCCGTATTGCCCGCGCCCTTCTGGCCCCCATCGAGATCGAAGGCCAGCCCGTCACCGTCACCGCATCCGTCGGCATCGCCATTGCTCCCCAACACGGCCGCTCCGTCGACGAAGTCATGCGCCACGCCGATATCGCGCTATATGAAGCCAAAAACGCTGGCCGCAACCGCACCATCGTTTTCAGCGCTAACATGGCCGAGCAGGTCGAGCAGCGCCGCGCCATCGAAATGGATCTCCAGGCAGCCATCGCCAACGACGCCATCGACGTCGCCTATCAACCCATCGTCAGTTGCGAAACGGCCGCCATCGTCGGCGTCGAAGCGCTCGCCCGCTGGAACGATCCCAAACGCGGCTTCGTACCCCCTGCCACGTTCATCCCCATCGCCGAACAAGCTGGCCTCATGCCAATGCTCGGCGAACGAGTCCTCGCCCGCGCCATGCGCGATTGGCATGCGTGGCCACACCTCGAAGTATCGGTCAATCTCTCGCCCCTCCAGTTTCGCCAGTCCGATGTGGTCGGCATCCTGGAACGCATGACGGCCGAGTACAAAATCGATTCCGCGCGCTTCGTCCTGGAAATCACTGAAGGCGTCCTCATGGATGCCGGCGACCGCACGCACGCCGCCCTCGACGGCATTCGCAAACTCGGCTTTCGCCTGGCCCTCGACGACTTTGGCACCGGGTATTCGAGCCTCGCCTACCTGTGCAATTTCCACTTCGACAAATTCAAGATCGACCGCTCCTTCGTCAGCGGCCTGTCGCGCTCGGCAAGCTTCCGCACCATCGTGCAATCCGTGATCTCGCTCGGCAGCGGATTGGGCATGCAGATCGTGGCCGAAGGCGTCGAGATCGAAACGGAAGCGCAGTCCATGACGGACTACGGCTGCTCTCAGATGCAAGGCTACTACTTCGCCAAGCCCATGCCGCGCGCAGCCCTCGAGACATTCATCGAAAGCTACAGACCGGCTCCCCGCGCGGAGCCGGAGCAAGCACGCATCGCCGCCGCCGAATAGCCGCGAGGGGCAGCACCAAATGAGGGGGAAGCCAGCATGATCCAAGCACTGAAGTCCGAACACGCCCCCTGGGGCGACTTCGATCCCGAAGCCTACTTCCAACATTATTATGGTGAGCCCCATTCCGACGACGACACGTTGACCTTTCTGGCTGCAAAAGCCCTTCGCAACGCGCAGACGGTGCCTGTCCGCGACCTTGACATCATCGATGTCGGCACTGGCCCGAGCCTCATTCCCCTCCTCGCTGCGCTGCCAATC
>JALHQM010000052.1 GCA_022841965.1 Hyphomicrobium sp.
GTCTCTCGATTAACGGTAACACGTTCGCAGATAACACGAATGTGCAAGTCAAGATCGCCGGTACGTGGCGCACGGGTTCTATCACCGGAAATGTCAACTCTCAGAGCACCGTCGCCGATTTGGACTACTCGACCGCGACATTCACCTCGCCGCTTGTGATCTCCGGTAATAGCTCACGGCGCACGACAGCAGCAACGTCGTGGCTCGGTTCTCGCGTCGGAAACGTGGCCGTCACGGACACGAACCGGCTCGACTGGTACGAGGAAGGTACGTTTACCCCAACCGTGCTATTTGGCGGCGCATCAACGGGCATCACCTACACACGCCAGATTGGCAACTACACCCGCATCGGCGATCGGGTGATGTTCAATCTGCGCGTCACGATCTCGGCGGTCGGCTCGGCTACGGGCGCAGCCACGATCGGCGGGTTCCCCTCGTTTGCCACGGCTGATGCGAATATGTCGGGCTATCCCTGCTCTCTGCGCATGACGGCAATGGCCGGCACGGTCGGGCCGGAAATGGTGACGGCCGATGTGATCGGAGGCACTGCGGCCGGGTCGGTGGTGTCGCGGCTCTATCGCATCGTTTCGGGAACGCAAACGGCGCTGCTCGATACGAATTTTTCGGCCACGTCGGATATCATCCTTTCGGGCAGCTACAGGGTGGCATGATGACCGGGTATTGGCTTTCAGAAGACGAGATCAAAGAGCTTGAGGACAACCCGGCTTTGCTGACCGAGCGGCTGAAGGTGTGGCGCGCGGCGATCGAGGATCGCAAAGCTCAAGCGGCCAAAACGCGCGAGTTTATCCGCCAGCAATCAGACAGGGCCGGCGAGGCATGACCTACGAGCTTATCGTCACGCACGCATGGGCGGTTCTGGCTGGGATGCTGATCGGGATTGGCTATTGCAAGCTACGGATGGGCAGCAAATGAGGACGCGCTACGTTTACCGCGGCGGAAGAATGGTGGACCGCGACGGCTTCCCGATGGTCGGCGCAAACCAGCTCGCAACCGACGAGACGCAGATCCGTTGTCCCATGGTAATGCGGGACATCCCAGAATATGCCTCGCCGATCGACGGCAAGCCGATCACGTCGCGCTCGCACCGCCGCTACGACCTCGAAAGCAACGGCTGCTACGAAGTGGACCCTCCACGCAAGCCCCGAGGGCTCAAGAACGCCCGCTTTGCCGCCAAGCGCGGGCTAAAGCTCAACCCTGAGCTGGTCAAAGACCAGAACGCCGCCGAGCGCCACAACCGCGACCTCCACGACAAGCGGCTGAAGTACCGGCCGGAAGACTACAAGTAGGAAACCCATGAGCCTCGACGAGACCCAAGGCGGCGCGCCAGCGCCAGTCGACACCACGCCTGCACCTGTCGCCGATGCGCCCGCGCCGGCCGCTCCTGAGAGTGAGAGCCCGGCCGCGGACATCGACGACAGCCTGGCCAAGATTTGGGCGAAGAACAACCCGGCACGGGCCGACGACGGCAAATTCGCTTCACGTGAAACACCCGTGAAACAGGCCGAAGCGCCCGCGGTCGAGGGTGAAACTAGGCCGGACGCGCCGAAGGTCGAAGCCCAGCCGGCGCCGGCGCCTGTCGTGGACGCGCCACGCGCCTGGACAGCCGAACAAAAGGCGCTGTGGGCCAAGATCCCGCCTGAGGCGCAGCCGATCATTGCGCAGCGGGAAACCGAACTCCACGAGATCAAGACGGCGGCGGGCCGGATGGCGGCCGAAGTCAAGCCGATCCGCGATGCTTTCCAGCAGCACGCCGATTATCTGAGCCAGATCGGGCAGCGTCCCGAACAGTGGCTCAACAATGCGCTCGCCTTGTCGCGTCAGCTCGACGCCGGCAACGCTCCGCAAGTGATCAAGCACCTAGCAGACCGCTACGGTGTCGACCTTGGCCAGATTTACGACCCGCTTGCGCCGCCGCCTGATCAGCGGGTGCTCGAATTGGAGCGTAAGCTCGAGGCGCTTGAGTACCAGCGTCAATCCGAACTGCAAAGCCGCGCCGCTTCGACCGAGGCCGCCCAGCTTAGCGAGTTTGACCGTATTGCTAATGAGTTCAAAGCCCAAAACCCCGACGCGACCGAGATCGAAGACGATATTGTCGCCGAGATACACGCCATCCGACTGCAACAGCCCAATCTCGAGCCTGCCGCCCTGCTCAAACAAGCCTACGAGCGCGCCGCATGGGCCTCCGAGAAGACCCGCGCCAAGCGCCTTGAAGCGCAAGTTGCGGAACGGGTGAAGGCACAGGAGGAAGCGCGCGTCTCTGCCGCAAAGGAAGCCGCCGCCAAGGCGCGATCTGCCGCAAGCGTCAACGTCGCCGGGTCTGCCGCACCGTCCGATGACGGCGGCGACCTCGATTCAATGTTGCGGTCTGTGTACCGCAAAGCCCGGTCTCGATAGGAGCCTTAAATGGCATCGGCAAACGCTACGTTCACGGAAATGGTGACTACGACGTTTAGGCACCACAAGAGAAAAGTCGTCGATAACGTTACAAAACATAACGGGCTTTTGACCGTTATGAAGGAGCGCGGCAACATCAAAACCGACGCGTCCGGCGGCTTTGAAATCGCTATCCCACTAAGCCAGGCAGAAAACGCGACATATCAGCGGTTCAGCGGTTACGACACGCTGAACATAGGCGCTTCTGACGTGCTGTCGGCTGCCAAATACGACTGGCGGCAGGTGGCGCTTCACGTCACGGCCTCGGGTCGTGAGCTGAAGATGAACAACAGCGAGGAACGGCTGATCAACCTCGTCAAAGCCCGCATGGACGTGGCGATGGCGACGGCGGCCAACAATATGTCGGTCGACCTTTATTCGGACGGCGCTCTGCCCAACCAGATCGGCGGCCTTGCGCATCTGATCACGGCGGACGGCACGGGCACGGTCGGCGGTATCGTCAGCGGCACGTACACCTTCTGGAAAAATAAGTTCACCGAGATTTTGACCGACGCGACGGTGTTCGCAAACGTCAAGGTCGCGATGAACAAGCAGTGGCTCGCCACCACGCGCGGCAACGACAAGCCGGATCTGATCGTATCGACGCACGACCTCTACTCTGTTTACGAGGGCGGGTTGCAGGATTTGCAGCGTTACGGCGATGCGAAAATGGGCCACCTGGGCTTTTCGGCGCTCAAGTACAAGTCGGCCAGCATGCTCTTCGACGACAATACCAACTACGGCACGACCAGCGAGCTACAGTATTTCCTGAACACGAAAGACCTCTACCTCATGGAGCACCCCGAGGCTCGTTGGACCGAAGACGACGAGAAAACCCCGATCAACCAGGACGCGGTTGTCGTGCCGATCTACTGGATGGGCCAGCTTTGCACGAGCAACCGCTCGCTGCAGGGCCGCGTTCACGATCTCGCTTAATAGGAGCACCAGCACATGGCTTATACGATTGATCGCGCTGGTTTCCAGCAGATCGCCGAGACCGACACGGTCCAGAACCATCCGCTCGGGACCATTGTTCGCGGTCATGACCCGACCTACGGCGAAGGCGAGTTCATCTACCTGAAAGGCGTTGCCTCGACGGTGGTCGGCTCGATCGTCAACTGGCGCGGGACCACGTACCAGACGGCCCTCGGGTATGCCGGCGAAAACGTGCCGAGCCCGGTGGCTATCGCGATGTCAGCCAATGTTGCCAACCAATATGGCTGGTATCAGATCAGTGGCATTGCGGTAGCAGCCAAAGCCTGCACCGTGTCGTTTGCGGCGGCGGCCAAGGTGGCCGTTGGTTCGAGCTCCGGCTTGGCCGTTGCAACGCTCTCCGGTCAGGAACTTCAGGGCGCCATGGTGTCGGCGGTGGCTTCGGCCACGGCGGGACGCACCACGGTTACTCTGGTTGTCAACCGGCCCACGGGACAAGGCCGCGTGACCTAACGCAACTCGGCGGGGGTTTCGGCCCCCGCCTTTTTTGACAGGGGGATTCGTGCATTTACCGTTTGCAAATTTGCAGGTCAAACACTGGAATCCGGGCGCCAGCGCGCCGTTGATCCTTCCCGTGCATGTCATCTGCAATACGTCGGATGACGACCTGCACGCCAATATCCGGGCCAATGCCGCGCGCCCCCGGCAAATGATGCGCCGTTGGGTCAAAAGTGAAGCCCCGCACACCGGGATTGCGGTGCTGGTCGGCTCTGGCCCGTCATTGGCTGAAAGCCTTGGGGAAATCCGCCAGCACCAAGACGCGGGGCACACGATTTTTGCGATGAACGGCGCCGCACGCTTTTTGCATGACCACGGCGTCACGGCGGCCTATCAGGTGATGATCGACCCGCGCGAGGAAACCAAGCAGCTCGTTGGCCCCGCGCATGACCACCTGATTGCCTCGCAATGCCATCCGGCGGTGTTTGAAGCCCTGCCGCACGCCAAGCTCTATCATCTCCAGATCGAAGGCATAGACGACGATCTGCCTGAGTATCCGCACCCCTTCGCGCTGGTTGGTGGCGCGGCTTCCGTCGGTAATACGTCGACGGTTTTGGCCTATGTGCTCGGATACCGCACGATGCATATCTACGGATACGACAGCTCGCACCGGGACGCACAAAGCCACGCGTTTCATCAGAAGATGAACGATGGCGAGCCGAATTGCCTCGTGACGTGGAACGGCCGCGATTATCGCACCAGCCTAACCATGAAGCTACAGGCGGAAAAGTTCCAAGAAACCGGCCGGCTGCTCGAGGGCGCCGGGTGCGCTATTCATGTGCACGGGTCGGGCCTGTTGCCGGATATGTGGAACACTCCGCCTGATGTTCTGCCCGAGCGCGAAAAATACCAGCGCATGTGGGCCATCCCCGGCTATCGGCAGTTTGCACCGGGCCAGGAAGCGGCGGCAACCTTTCTTGAGGTGGTCAAGCCCGATGATCTGGTGCTTGATTTTGGATCGGGCACCGGCCGCGGCGCCTTGGCCATCTCAAAGGCTGGCGTCGATGTGTTCATGGTCGACTTTGCCTCGAATTGCCGGGACAACGCGGCGCTGCACTTGCCGTTTCTTGATCATGATCTGTCCGAACCGTGCGCATTGCGGGCGCCCTACGGCTATTGCACCGACGTGATGGAGCACATCCCGCCGGATCAGGTCGAGACGGTCATCCGCAACATTATGACGTCGGCCGGCACGGTGTTTTTCCAGATCGCGACCGTTCCCGACGCCTTCGGCGCGGTCATCAATCAACGCCTGCATCTGACCGTCCAGCCGCATGCGTGGTGGGCGGATCTGTTTATCCGGCTCGGGTTTGCCGTCACATGGCAGGCGGACCAGGGCCATCAATCGCAATTCGTGATCAAGAGGGTCTAATGGCTAACGCACCGTTCCGCATGGAGTTTGAGCGTCGGTTCCGCATCCGCGACGGCAAGCCTGCGTCTTATGACGTGGTGCATGTCTATCAGCCGGGCGAATCGCAGCGCTCCAAGACGCCGCTGATGGTCTCAGAAGTGCTCAAGGTGCGCGAGGACGGCGACCCGGACAACCCGGCCTGGCTGGCGGCTCGTGTGCGCAAGGATGCCGTGCTGCCGGCCTATGAGGCGTGGAAAAAGGGCGAGGAGTTGCCAACCGATGGCACGCCGCTCGGCGCATGGCCGGGGATTACGCCGGACCAGGCGGCTGGGCTCAAGGCCGCGGGGCTGCGATCTATTGAGGAAGTCGCGAACGCCAACGACGCTCTCATGAGCAAGATCCCGTTGCCCAACGTGCGCGGCCTGAAAGAGCTTGCGGCCAACTATTTGGCTGGATCTGACCGCGCCAAGGTGGCGTCGGCGCTGGCCGATAAAGACCGCGAAATCGCCGAGATGCGCGAACAGCTCGAGGAATTGCGCCAGCTCACGATTGCCAGCATGCAGGCCGCCGAATCCGACATCGAGGCGGATGGCTCGGAAGCCCCGCGCCGCCGTGGACGTCCGCCCAAAATCCATGATGAGGCCGCTGCCTGATGTCGAGCCTGCTCACGATCATCCAAGACGTTGCCGACCGGATCGGCTTAGTGCGCCCGTCATCGGTTATCGGCTCGGCTGACCATCAGGTGAGGCAACTGCTCGCGCTCGCCAATCAGGAGGGGCGCGAGCAGGCTCGCCGGCATTCCTGGCAGGGCATCACGTTTGAGAAGACGTTTACAACGGTGGCGCAAGAAAGCCAGACGGGCGCCATCCCAGACGACTTCGACCGTTTCGTGCCTGAGACGATGTTTAACCGCTCTCGCACGCGCCAGCTCGTCGGCCCGATGACGCCGCAAGAGTGGGCTGAATACAAGGGCAGCGCGTCAACGGTGGTGTTCGACGCCTTCCGGGTGCGCGGCTCGGCTCTGCTTTATGCGCCGGTGCCGCAGGCCGGCGAAACCGTGGCCTATGAGTACGTCTCAAAATACTGGTGTGCCGGGTCTGAGGACACCACGCCCGATCAAATCGCGTTCCTTGACGATAACGACGTCACATTTCTTGACGTCGAAGCGACAACGCAGGGCATCGCGTGGCGTTTCCAGAAGTCGCGCGGCCTCGACTATTCGGAAGCGTTCCAGCAATACGAATTGCAGCTTGCAACGCTGATGGGCCGGGACGGGGGCACGCGCGTCTTGAGCATGGGCGAGCCGCGGCGCTTCAAGCGCGGCACAGTGACGGGCATTTTCGGTGTCACGACCCAAGGCAGCTTGCTCGACGACGACGGCGCCGTGCTGACGGACTAAGGGGCTCTCATGATCTTGATGCTGCGCCAGCCTGTCGGCCGCAAAAAAACACGCCAACGGGTGGTCAAATCCACGACCGTTCCGGCTCCGGTGGCTGGCTGGGACGCTAAAAACCCGCTTGCCTCTATGCCACCGCTGGCCGCGGTGCAGCTCAAAAATTGGTTCCCCCAACCGGGTTGGGTCGAAGTGCGCCGCGGCTACAAGGTGCATTCGACCGGGCTTGGTGATACTGCCGAGACGTTGGCCGTGTGGCAGGGTCCAAGCGGGTCGGCCATGTTCGCCGCCGCAGATGGCACAATCTGGAACGTCACGTCGGGAACGGCGACGGCATCGGCAACGCCGGGGGCGCTGAGCAATCGGTGGCAGTGGTGCCAGCACACCACGTCGGCCGGGTCGTTCCTGTTCATGGTCAACGGCACGGATTCGCCGATCCATTATAACGGAACCGTGTGGGACACGCCTGTCATCACGGGCATCACGGCGGCAAATGCCGTGCATGTGATCAGCCATAAAAAGCGCCTGTGGTTCACGCTGGTTGACTCGACCAAAGCCGCCTATCTCGGCACCGAGGCTATCGCCGGGGCCGCAACCGAGTTCCAATTCGGGTCGTTGTTTACGCGCGGCGGTTATCTTATGGCGCTCGCGACGTGGACCAGAGACGGCGGCGCCGGCGCGGATGACTACCTCGTGGCCATCTCGAGCCGCGGGCAAGTGGCGCTTTACCAGGGCACCGACCCGTCATCGGCCAATACGTGGTCGCTGGTCGGTGTGTTCGACGTGCCGCCGCCGATCGGCCGGCGCTGCTTTGCCAAATACGGCGCTGACCTGCTGCTGATGACGCTCGAGGGCGTGTTTCCGCTTTCGCAACTTCTGTCGGTCGACCAAAGCCAGGCAACGCGGGTTGCTATCACGGACAACATTGCGCCGGAGTTCAACCGGGCGGCTCGGCAGTACGGCACTTTGTTCGGCTGGGAGTTGTGCGTTTACGCCAAGGGCACACGGCTGATCGTCAACGTGCCAACCAGCGAGCTCGCGGCGTCTAAGCAGTACGTCATGAACACCATGGGCGGCGGCTGGTGCGAGTTCGACAGTCACAACGCGAATTGCTGGATTGTCTACAACGACAACTTGTATTTCGGCGGTGATGGCGTGGTCTATCAGGCCGACACCGGGTCGGCTGATATTGACAGCCCTATCACAGCCGTCGGGCAGGCGGCCTATCAGGCATTCGGCGCGGCCAACACCAAGCGATTTAGCATGATCCGGCCGCTGGTGACGGTTTCAGCGACCAACCGGCCAAGCGTCGGCATATCGACCGACTTTATCGAAACGCAGGCCATGAGTTCGATCGCGCCGACCTCGGGCGTGACGTCGGCGGTTTGGGATGCGGCGATCTGGGACAGCGCTCAGTGGTCTGGAACCGACGTCGAGGTCAACGATTGGGCTAATACGGTCGGGCTTGGCACGTTCGGCAGCGTCAAGTTCCAGGCGCAGACCGGCGTTGCTTCGGGCGGTGGCGCATGGGGCGTCGGGCTATGGGGCGACATGCTGTGGGGTTCGCGCGGCCGTTCGGACGAGACGATGCGAATCCAAGGGTTCGTGCTGCTCTATGAGCCGGGGGAATTCATCTGATGGACGACAAGATCACCAAGGCGCTGTCGGCTGCGTGGGAAGGGCGCCCGTGGAAGGATCACGCAACCAACCCGCCATCGATGCTGCCGCAGCTCGGGATGGCGCTTGGCCTGTTGCATCCGAGCCTTGGCCGCATGCCCCGCGATGTTGGCATGGCGCGGGCGCTGATGGACAAAGGCAACACGCCAGCAATCATGCGCGATCCAAGCGTACCGTTCGGCGCGGGACGCCAACTTGAAACGCTAGGCGCTCCCTACGCGGCGCGTCCCGGCGCTCAACCTCCGTCCGCGAACAGCAACGCGCCGGCCGTCATGGCTCCAGGGCAAGGCCCGATCATGCCTGCGCCGGGGAATGCCAACCCAACACCGCCACCGGCAGCGCCTCGCGTGCCCGGAGCGATGGCGCAATACGAACAACTGCTAATGCAGCTTGAGCGCTCCGGTACGCCGCAATCGCAGTTCCCGACCTATCGCGATTTCTTATCAACGCTGCAATGAAGCTCGTTTCCGGTCACGCGGCAACGGTGATCGACTGGCTGGCCAAGACGCATGGCGTGCAATGGGTCAACCAACCGTCGCTGGTGCTCGGCGCGATCGACACGGGCGGTGTGCTTCGCGGCTGCGTGATCCTCGAACAGCGCAACGAGGGCGCGGGCGAGCTGCATGTATGGGGGCAAATCTCCAACGACGTCGCCAAGCAGGTGTTCTGGATTGCGTTTCGCAAAATCGGCTGGCGGCGGCTGGAATGCCGGATCTCGCGGCGGAATAAGACGGTACGCAAGGCCGCGCTTAAATGGGGATGGCGGTTCGAGTGCGTGGCGCCCGAGTATTTCGGGCCGGGGGAAGACGGGTTTCAATTCGGAATGACAGCGGCCGGGTGCCGATGGCTTAAGGGGAAACAAGATGGGCAAGTCAAAGCCGCCGGCACCGATGAACGTCGGGCAAGTGACGCAGGACGCGACCAACCAGAACACGAAGAACGCCTATCAGAACAAGGCGTTTAACCACCTCAACCAGACTGACCAGTTTGGCAACACGCTGAATTATACGCAAAGCGGCACCGATGCCCAAGGCAACCCCATTTTCGGGGTGAACAAAAGCATGGGGCAGACGGGACAGCAGTTTGCCGGTGGCTTTGGCGGGTTGGGCCAGCAGTATTTCGACATGGCGGGGCAGGGTATCGGCTCGTCCATGGACGCGATGAACAAGGCTTATGACTCGGCGACGGCGTTTTCGGCGCCACGACAGGCCCGCGAAAAAGAACAGATGAGCACGCGGCTTGCCAATATGGGCCTCGACCCGTCGTCTGAGGCTTATAAAAACCAAATGATGGACGTGACCGAGCAGCAGACCAACCAACAGAACAGCTTGGCTGCGGCGCTACAGGGACAGATGTTCAACCAAAGCCTCGCCGGCCGTCAGCAGCAAATGGGCGAGTTGCGGCCCGGCGTCCAGTTCGGCATGGGCGCCATGAATCCGAACCTCGTCAACACGCCTGGCGTCGGTGTGCAGAACGTGGATGTGGCGGGGCTGAACAGCCAGAACTATCAACAGCAGATGGACGCTTACAAAGCCAAACAGGCGCAGCAGGGCGCCATGCTCGGCGGACTCGGCGGCATGGCCGGCGCGGCGCTCATGGCCCCAATGACGGGCGGCGGATCGTTGGGCGGGTTTCTTGGCGGTAAATTGATCGGCGGTCTGGGGGGTGCACTTAGCAGCACCGGCGGCAACGCAAACGGGGTGCTCTGATGGCGCAACCAGCACCGTTTTCCAACGTCCCGACGACCAACGACATTGCGACACAGCGCAAGCTCGCACTGGCTTTGCAGGGGCAGGCAATCGATACGTCGCCGGTTGGCCATTGGACACAGGCGCTCGCGCGGGCCGTGCAAGGCGGCGTCGGCGGCATGAACCAATCCGCTGCATCGGCGGGCGAGAAATCGCGCCAGGACGCTTTGGCGCAAGCCTTGGCGGGCTCGGGCACGTTCGGCAGTCTGTCCGAAGGCGACCGGGCGCTGATGACGCAGAATCCCGAGATCATGCAGTCGGTCGCGACAAAGGCGCTCGGCAGCAAGATGGACCCGAATTCAGGCAAGACCGATGCGGTAAGAAACTACGAGTACAGCCTAAAAAATCCAGGGTTTGCCGAGTTCAAAAAGAAGGCTGGCGAAGCCCCATCAAGCGTCAGAGAATACGAATACTACAATTCGTTGGATGACAAAGGGAAGCAAGCCTACATCGGTGTCAAGCGCGCTCAACAGTGGAAGGACACGGGAACAGAATTTGTGCTCCCCAACGCTGCCAACCCGGCAGGACCGGTTAGCGCTGCTATCCCGAAGGATGTTGCTGGTAAAGAGACGGCGGAAAAGATTGGACAGGCCCGCGGCGAGTTTATCGCCACCTATCCGAAGTCAGTGGCCGCGCTTGAATCGTTGAACGCCAAGAAAGACATCGTGCTCGGCGAGATCGAGGAAGCAAAAAAGCTGATTGGCGGGTCGACGACGGGAGTTGCCGGCAGCGTGCTTAAGAACGTGCCTGGCACAAACGCCTACGCTTTGAAAGAGCGTGTCAAGACGATTCTTGCCAACGTCGGATTTGACGAACTCTCGAACATGCGGGCGGAATCGCCAACAGGTGGCGCTCTCGGCGCAATTGCAGTGCAAGAGTTGACCTATCTGCAAGCGGTGCGTGGCTCTCTGGAGCAAGCGCAGTCCGAGGCCGATTTCAAGCGCATCCTTGGACAGCTTGAGAATTTCCAAAAAGGCGCCGTCGAACGACGCCAGAAGGCCCTCGATCTGTCTATCAAGCAATTCGGGTTGTCCCCTAATGCGGGCGGAACTATCGGCATGAATCCGGCGCCGGTTCTGGACAGGTCGCAAGCGCGTCTGACTCCAGGGCAGCCCGTTCGCCGCCGCTTCAACCCTGCCACCGGGGAGCTTGAATAATGCCGATAGAGGTGGAATTGCCGGACGGGTCAATTGCTGAGTTTCCGGACGGGACGCCTGACGACGTAATGAAGCGAGCCTTGTCTAAGGTAGTGCAGCCTAAGTCTAAGTCGTGGCTTGACGTGCCCGGCGAAGCGCTCGGCAACATCCCGTCAAGCGCCGCCAAGTTCGCAAGCGACGTCGTGCAACCGTTCCTGCAACCCGTCGAAACGGCCAAGGCCATCGGAAACCTTGGCTATGGGCTTGGTTCAAAGGCTGCGGGCGCGATCGGAATTCAGCAGGACCCGGCCAAAAAAGCCGAGAACGAAGCTGCGGCCAACGCGGTCGGCAAGTTCTTCGTTGACCGTTACGGCAGCATGGACGCGCTGAAAGAGACGATTGCTAAAGACCCTGTCGGGTTTGCGGGGGATCTGTCGCTTGCTTTGACGGGCGGTGCGGCGTTGCCCGCGCGTGCGCCGGGCGTGGTCGGGCAGGCGGCGCGCGCTACGCAAGCGGTGGGGCGTGCGGTTGATCCGCTGGCCATGGCGGGCAAGGCCGCAGCCGGGACGGTTAAGGGCGTGGCTCCGATTCTTGGCGTAACGGCTGGAACAGGCGCGGAACCCATCCGCGAAGCCTTCAGGGCGGGCAAGGAAGGCCGCACGGCTTTTGCCGAGAACATGCGCGGTCGCGGCGACGTCAACGAGATCGTGGCTATGGCCAAATCGGCCGTTGCCGACATGGGCAAGGAGCGCAGCGCTGCCTATAAGGCCGGCATCGCGTCGACCAAGGAAAGTAACGTCACGCTTCCCATGCTGCCCGTGGTCAATGCTCTCGAAAAAGCATTGAACGAGGTGACGTTCAACGGCGTGTCTAAGAACGACGACGCGGTGCGCGCGATTGGCAAGGCTGCGGAGAAAATTCAAGAGTTCCGCAATCTCCCGCGCGAGGTCCGCCGCACGCCGGAAGCCTTCGACGCGATGAAACAGGGCGTCGGCGGCATTCTCGAAAAGCTCGAGAAAGGCTCAACCGAGCACCGCGCCGTCGGTGGCATCTATAACGCGATCAAGGATGAGATCGTTTCCAAGGTGCCCGAGTACGCAAAGACGATGGCGGATTACTCAAAAGCTACTGAGCAAATCAACGAGGTTGGGCGCACGCTGTCGGTCAACGGCCGCGCCACCAACGACACGGCTTTGCGTAAACTTGGCTCGACGATGCGCAACAACGTCAACACCAACTTCGGCGCACGCACCAAGCTCGTTGACGAGTTGAACAAGTACGAGCCCGACTTGAAGCCATCTCTGGCCGGTCAATCCATGAACGATTGGGCGCCGCGGGGAATAGCTCGGGTTGGCGCGGGAATGGGTCTGATCAATGCCGGCGCCACCTTGAACCCGATGGCGCTAGCCATGATGCCGCTCGCTTCGCCGCGGGTCATCGGCGAAGCCGCGTATGGGCTTGGCAAGGGCGCCAAGGTGGCAACAGACATCGGGTCCGCAGTTGGTAGCGATGCGATCATGAAGGCGCTCATGGCGGCGTATATGGGCGGCAACGCGGCTCGGCCGCTACAGGGGCAATAACGGATGGCACGAAACGGCAGCGGCACGCATAGCGTACCGAACAGCTTCAGCGCGGGCTCGACAATCGAGTCTTCCGCGATGAATGCGAACTTTACGGACATTGCGTCCGAGATCACAAACAGCCTGCCACGCGACGGCCAAGCCGCCATGACGGGGCAGATGAAGGCCGCGTCGGGCACGGTGGCGCTGCCTGGCATGACCTTCGGGGCTGACACGGACACGGGGTTTTATCGCAAGTCAACCAACCAGATCGGCGTCGTGGCCGGCGGCGTGGAAATTGGGTCATTTGGGCCTGATAACTTCCTCGACACCGGCGGCAACAAAATGACCGCGTTTCCGAGCGGGACGGTGATGTTGTTTATTCAGACCGCAGCGCCGACCGGCTGGACCAAATCGACAACGCACAACAACAAGGCGCTGCGCATCGTATCCGGCACGGTCGGGCAGGGCGGCTCGACGGCCTTTACGGACGTCTTTACGGCCCGGACGATCACGCAAGCAAACCTTCCCGACGTCGGGCTTGTGTCAACGTCTCTGTCGGCCGTGTCGGCGACGTCGGTCAGCATTTCTGGCGGTACTATAGCCGGCACTGCGGCCACGACGACGTTGCGTAATGACGGCTCGTCGAGCGGCATTGTCACAGCAACGGCGATTTCTGCATCGGCGACGACCACAACCACGATTTCGGGTGTGGTTCCGCTCGGCGGTTCTGGAACGTCCATGAACTTCGCCGTCCAGTACGTGGACGCCATCATTGCATCACGGGATTAGATCCTGCATCTGGGAAATATTGGAAATGAACGTGCAAATACCGAACGGTCCGACGCATCTTGTGTGCCCTTTACATAAGAAAGCAATGTCAAAGGTATGTTCGACTTGCCCGTGGTGGACTCTGGTGCGCGGCAAAAACCCGAGCACGGGCGAGGATGTGGACCGATGGGATTGCTCGTTATCGTTCCTGCCGATGCTGCTCGTCGAAAATGCCCAGCAATCGCGCCAAAGCGGCGCGGCGACTGAATCCATGCGCAACGAAATGGTCCGTCTTGCGTCCCGGCCACGCGCTCCAATGATGATCGAGGGACAATAGATGAGCCGATCGAGTGGCACCTATACGGCGCCCGCTAATAGCTGGAATCCGGCCGTTGAAGGCACGCCGGTTGATGAAACCGACTGGAATGCGGTGCTCGACGACCTCGAGGCCGCGCTAAGCGAAAGCGTCTATACGGGCGGGCTTGGCGCGACCGACAACCGGCTGGTGCGCACGGACGGGACCGACACCAAGAAAGCCCAAGGCTCTGCCGTCACGGTTGACGATAGCGGCAACATGAGCGGCGTTGGAACGCTGGCCAGCGGGGCGATCACTTCGACGGGTGCAGTGGTCGGCACGTCGCTGTCGGCTTCGACATCGGGTGTCACGACGACGGGCACGATTGAGCTTGGCCACGCATCTGACACCACGATCGCCAGATCTGGCGCGGGTGACATCACGATCGAGGGCAACGCCGTCTATCGAGCTGGCGGAACGGACGTTGCTATTGCCGATGGTGGCACGGGAGCCTCAACCGCGGCGGCCGCCGCGCGGGCCTTGCTTGAGGGCCTGTCGTCAACGCAGGGCCAAATCCTTTACCGCGACGGGTCGCAATGGACGGCGCTCGGGGTCGGATCAGCCGGCCAAGTGCTCCAGACCGGAGGTGCAGCCGCTAATCCGTCATGGGCCTCGGTGGCCGGCACGGGCGACGTCACCGCGGCATCGTCGTTCGGGACCGATAACGTGCTTGTGCGCGCCGATGGCACGGGTAAGGGCGTGCAAGCGTCCCCCGTACTTGTGGCGGACACGACTGGGTCCTTGTCGCGGTCAGGCGGCGGCGGCGTGCCGATCGAGGGGACGAATACAAACGACAGCGCCTCGGCTGGCTACGTCGGAGAATACATATCCTCGACCGTTGCAGTTGGGTCGGCGGTGTCGCTCACGACATCAACGGCGGCTAACGTCACGTCGATCAGCTTGACCGCCGGAGACTGGGATGTTGAGGGCATCGTGTGTTTTGAGCCGACCGGGGCGTCAACCGAGACGACGGCTGTCGCGGGAGCAATCAGCACCACGTCGGCGACCCTTCCGACGTCGATCGTGGGGGGATATTTCCTGTCGCAGATCACGTTTAGAACGGGCGTTAACCTGTTCTTCCCAACAGGGGCGCGGCGCATTTCGCTGTCGGGAACGACCACGGTTTATCTTGTCGCGCTGGCGACGTTTACGGTTAGCACGCGCTCAGCTTATGGCCACATCGGCGCGCGTCGTGTTCGCTAGGGGGACAAATCCATGACCGTGCTTGCAGTACATCGCCAAGAGCCGAATTGGCCGGCGGACAACGGGCGACCGCGCTATCAGGTGGCCTATGGGGGCCGTGACTATTGGGCCGAAACGGACGGGCCGGAGCCGACCGGCGACGACGTGGCCAACGTCATTGAGTTCGGCGGCGTATCGTTGGCTGACATTAAAGCGGCCTTGGCCGCAAAGATCGATGCTGACGCGGAAGAGGTGCGCCTGCGCTACATCACGCCGGGCGCCGGCATGGCAATGACGTATCAGGAAAAGTTTGCTCAGGCTCAGGCCGTGTCCGCCATGGGCGAGCAAACGGCCAATGCCATGACCGAGGCCGAACAGCTCGAGCAGTTTCCCACGTTGGCTGCGTCGGTCGGCATAGAGACAGCGACGATCCATGATTGCGCGGCGTTGGTGCTGGCTCGATATGCATCTTTCGCGGCGCTGTCGCATACGATCGAGCGCACGCGGTTGGCGGGTAAGGCCGCAGTTAAATCAGCGTCAACAGTGCAAGGCGTGCGAGCTGCCTATGAGGCCGTTGCATGGCCGACGCCGTAAAGGCCCTGACGCATTGGCGCAGGGGCCGCGACCTCGTTAAATCCGAGCACACGCGCGAGGTGGTTCGGCAGGAGTTGCCGGATTCGGCCAAATCAGCGCTTATGAAGATCGCGCACGCGCTCGAGGCCGAACGGGCCGAGCGTGAGGCCGATCGCGTTCGCATTAAAAATCTCGAGTTGGTCATCGCGCGTCTGGCGGTCCTGGCATCGCAGGAGACGTAAGAGAAATTATCTCGTCTGTATAGCTGTCGAGCGACGTAGCGTAGGGCTCGAATGGCGGCGCGTCGCTGGTGAGCCAGTCGGCAACCCGCCCTGTAACGGCGTTCTCGACGGGTGCAATCAGGCCATAGGCGGCGATAAACACAAACATGGTGCCGCCTGTCTTGGCGACCCATGCGAGCAAATCGGGTAGAATGTGCGCAGTAGCGATGGCGCTTGCACCGATGGCAAGCCGGAGTGCGGCGATGGTAAGTTGTTTCGTGGTGATCATGCGTTGGCCCCCGTGTGGATCTCATGAAAATATCGAAGCGCGGCATCGACGAGCTGATTAAACCTTCCGGGAAGCCCGACGCTGGCGCTGATACTCGCGGTGGTAGTCTCTATAACAGACGCGGCACCGCCGAGCTTTCCCGCCAGTGCGCATCATGGTGTTTTCTTCGGTAAACGCGTGTCCGTTCTCGCAGCTAGTCCGCTTTGCGTACCAATGTCGGCCCTTCGTTAGCATATCGCGGTTGTTATCAGTGTAAGTTCCAACGACAAGGTGCTGAGGGTTCACGCAAGCTCGGTTGTCGCAGGTGTGACAAATTATCATCCCTCTTGGGATTTCTCCGTTGTGCATTGCGTATGAGATGCGGTGCGCCTTTGTCGGGCGGCGCGAAACAGCTAAAATACCGTACCCGTGGTATTTGTACCCCGTCCAGTTCCAGCACCCAGTAACCGGGTCGATTGCGTACTTCTCTGAGAAGCGTTCGTGATGGTCGCGTTTTCTCGGCATATAGTGAACATAGCAACGGCTTGACGGGGCTGCAATGAAAATATCTCAGAGGGGGCTTAAAGAGCTAATTCAAGAGTTTGAAGGCTACCATTCCAAGCAGGCGGACGGGAGTTGCAGGGCCTACAAGTGCCCTGCTGGCGTCTGGACGTGCGGCTGGGGTTGCACCGAAGATGTCAACCAGCATACGCAGTGGACGCGGGACGAGGCAGAA
>JALHQM010000053.1 GCA_022841965.1 Hyphomicrobium sp.
CCGCGATCCGCCGACACCTTCGTCAATGCCGCCGTCAGCGTCGTCTTGCCGTGGTCAACGTGGCCAATCGTGCCTACGTTGCAATGCGGCTTGTTACGTTCGAATTTTGCCTTGGCCATCGTCGGCTCTCCTCAGTCTAAACTTTTCATTCGCGGCCGGTTCCAGCGTCGTCCCCGGATCCGGCACATTCTCACGTCAGTCAGTCCTGACCCCGGTTGCCCCCGCGCCAATCGGCGCTTCAGTCAACCAGAACCGTGTTTCCCTGTTCAGGCGTACTTCGCCTTCACTTCTTCAGCCACGTTGCGCGGCACGTCGGCGTAGTGGGCGAACTGCATCGTGTAGGATGCGCGTCCCGTCGACATCGAGCGCAGCTGGCTGACGTAGCCGAACATGTTGGCGAGCGGCACATATGCGCGGATCACCGTGGCGTTGCCACGCATCTGCTGATCGCGAATTTGACCGCGGCGGCCGTTGATGTCGCCGATGATGCCACCGACGAAATCACCTGGTGTCACGACTTCGACGTCCATGATCGGCTCGAGGATCTTGATGCCCCCCTTTTCGCAGCCTTCTTTCATGGCGGCGCGGGAAGCGATTTCGAACGCGATGGCCGACGAATCCACTTCGTGGAAGGCGCCGTCGTAAAGCGTGACCTTCATGTCGACGATCGGGAAGCCGATCAGCACGCCGTTGCCCCAAACCGACGAGATGCCCTTTTCGACGCCCGGAATGTATTCCTTGGGCACGGTGCCACCGACGATCTCGGTCTCGAACTCGTTGCCCTTGCCGGTTTCGTTGGGCTCGAGGCGTAGCTTGACGCGGGCGAACTGACCCGTGCCGCCAGACTGTTTCTTATGCGTGTAGTCGATCTCGGCGGTGCGGGCGAGCGTTTCGCGATACGCCACCTGCGGCTGACCAACATCGGCTTCGACGCCGTAGGTCCGCTTCAGAATGTCGACCTTGATGTCGAGATGCAGTTCGCCCATGCCCTTGAGGATCGTTTCGCCCGACTCCTGATCGACCGAAACGCGGAACGAAGGGTCTTCGATCGCCATGGTGTTGAGCGCGATCGCCATCTTTTCCTGGTCGGCCTTTGTCTTGGGCACGATCGAGAGATTGATGACGGGCTCGGGAAAATCCATCTTCTCGAGAATGACGGCCTTGGCGGGGTCGCACAGCGTCTCGCCCGTGCGCACGTCCTTCATGCCCTGCAAGGCGACGATGTCGCCGGCAAAGGCTTCCTTGATTTCTTCGCGGTCGGCTGCGTGCATGAGATACATGCGGCCGGCGCGCTCTTTCTTGTCGCGCGAGGTGTTTGTCAGCGCCATGCCCTGCTCGAGCTTGCCGGAATAGATGCGGCAGAACGTGATTGAGCCGACGTGCTCGAAGCTCATGATCTTGAAGGCGATCATGGCCAACGGATCTTCGTCCGTCGGATGGCGCGGAGATTCAGTGCCGGTCCGGGGATCGATGCCGCTGTATGCTTCACGATCGGAGGGAGCGGGTAAGAAGTCGACAACAGCGTCGAGCAGAAGCTGCACGCCCTTGTTCTTGAACGCCGAACCGCACATCATTGGGTAGAACGCGCGCGTGATCGTCGCCTTGCGGATGAGACGGCGGATCGTCGCCTCATCGGGCTCGACGCCATCGAGATAGGTTTCCATCACCGCATCGTCCATTTCGACGGCGGCTTCGATCATGGCAGCGCGGAACTCGGTCGCTTTGTCGAGGAGATCGGCAGGGATATCACCCTTGATCATCTTGGCGTCTTTGCCGTCACCGTCCCAAGTGATGGCCTTCATCTCAATGAGATCGACGACGCCTTTGAAATCGGCTTCGGCTCCAATTGGGATTTGCAGGGGAACCGCGCGGGCGCCGAGTTTGTCCTTGATGTCGTCGAGGCACATAAAGAAGTCGGCGCCGGTCTTGTCCATCTTGTTGGAGAAGATGATGCGCGGAACGTTGTATTTGTCGCCCTGACGCCAGACGGTTTCGGTCTGGGGTTCGACGCCCTGGTTCGAATCGAGCACGCAGACGGCGCCGTCGAGGACGCGCAGCGACCGCTCGACTTCGATGGTGAAGTCAACGTGGCCAGGGGTGTCGATGATATTCAGGCGGCGCTTGCGGCCGTCGCGGCCGGGCCAGAAGCAGGTTGTGGCGGCGGACGTGATGGTGATGCCGCGCTCGGCTTCCTGCTCCATAAAGTCCATGGTCGCGGCGCCGTCATGGACTTCGCCGATCTTATAGGACTTGCCGGTGTAATAGAGGATCCGCTCAGTCGTCGTCGTCTTGCCCGCATCAATGTGGGCCATGATGCCGAAGTTGCGGTAGTCCTCGATTGCGTATTGACGGGCCATGATGGTCCTCAAAATCCTAAAAGTCGAACGGCCTTACCAGCGGTAGTGCGAGAAGGCGCGGTTGGCGTCGGCCATCTTGTGGGTGTCTTCGCGCTTCTTAACCGCTGAACCGCGGTTCTGAGAGGCGTCCATCAGCTCACCCGAGAGACGGTCAACCATTGTGTTTTCGTTGCGCGAGCGCGCGGCATTGATGATCCAGCGAATGGCGAGCGCCTGACGGCGTTCGGCGCGGACTTCGACGGGCACCTGATAGGTTGCGCCACCGACGCGGCGCGAACGGACTTCAACGGCCGGCATCACGTTTTCCAGCGCCGCGTGGAACATGGCGAGGGGGTCGGACTTGGCTTTCTTTTCCATCGAGTCGAGCGCGCCATAGACGATGCGCTCAGCTGTGGACTTCTTGCCTTCCTTCATGACCGCATTCATGAACTTCGACAGAATGAGATCAGCGAACTTCGGGTCAGGGTTGACCTCACGCTTCTCTGCTTTATGGCGGCGAGACATGGTTCAAATCCTTCAGGCTTATTTCGGACGCTTGGCGCCGTACTTCGACCGGCGCTGACGACGGGCGGCAACGCCCTGAGTATCGAGAACACCACGAAGGATGTGGTAGCGGACGCCCGGCAAGTCCTTGACGCGGCCGCCGCGGATCAGCACCACGGAGTGCTCCTGCAGGTTGTGGCCTTCGCCCGGGATATAACCAATGACTTCGAAGCCGTTGGTCAGGCGGATCTTGGCGACCTTACGGAGAGCCGAGTTGGGCTTCTTCGGGGTCGTCGTGTAGACGCGGGTGCAAACGCCACGCTTCTGCGGGCACTGCTCCATGTGCCGCGACTTCTCGCGGTACGTCTTCGGGTGCCGGGGTTTCCGGATAAGCTGTTGTATCGTCGGCATTCGCCTCGTCCGTCGTTGGGTGCCGCGTGGGATCGCCCCACGCAAACGCCAAGCCGATCCTGCCGGGCTGCGCTTGCGCGCGGCCTGACACGAAAAAACCAGAGGATCGTCCGGTCCGCCGCACGGCGGTCCAGAGATCTTGGTCCAGAAATGTCCTCTGCTTAGAGACGACAGTGTTTAGGTCCGTTATGGGCGCGTATTGGTGCGCGAACGGCCTACGACCTACCGTGAGAGTGAGGTGTCTATATACAGAGGCTTAAGCGTGGTCAACACTTGGCGGCCAAGGTGTTTCACTTTTTTGACCGGCTCCCGAAACCAAACCGCGTTTTCATTCAATGGGTGGGCTGCGACAAATGAAACGGCCGCCCCGAGGGGCGGCCGTTCCTGATCGGGCGTGAAAAAATCTTACTCGGCGACTCGGCGGCGCCGGCGGGCTGCACCACCCCCGTCCGACGGTCCGGAGAGTGCACCAGTTGCATCGCCCTTCGCCTTTTCCTTGGCAATGAGCTCGTCGCGCCGGGTTGCCTCGCGGCGCAGCCGGCGGAGCATGCCACCGGTGCCGGCCGGGATGAGGCGGCCGACGATGACGTTCTCCTTCAAGCCTTCCAAGGTGTCTGACTTGGCGATGACGGCCGCGTCGGTGAGAACGCGGGTCGTCTCTTGGAACGATGCAGCCGAGATGAAGGAGCGCGTCTGGAGCGAGGCCTTGGTGATACCCAGGAGAACGGGCGTGCCTGAGGCCGGACGCTTGCCCTGCTTTTCGAGTTTGACGTTGATCTCGTCCATCTCGATGCGGTCGAGCTGCTCACCCTTGATGAGGCCCGTGTCGCCGGGATCGGTGATCTCGACCTTCTGCAGCATCTGGCGGACGATCACCTCGATGTGCTTGTCGTTGATCATCACGCCCTGCAGACGATAGACGTCCTGGATCTCGTTGATGAGGTAGTTGGCCAGTTCTTCGACGCCCTTGACCGCCAGAATGTCGTGCGGTGCGGGGTGGCCGTCGTAGATGAAGTCGCCGCGTTCGACGTGGTCGCCGTGTTGGACGGAGAGGTTCTTACCGCGCGGAATGAGATATTCCACCGGCTCGGCGCCTTCTTCGTCAGGGGCGATCGTGATGCGCTGCTTGTTCTTGTAATCCTTGCCGAATTCGATCGTGCCGGAGATTTCGGCGATGATCGCGTGATCCTTCGGACGGCGGGCCTCGAAGAGTTCCGCCACGCGCGGCAGACCGCCTGTGATGTCGCTCTGCTTGGCAGATGCCAGCGGGATACGCGCGAGCACGTCACCGGCCTTGACGTCGGTGCCGGGCTCAACGGATAGCACGGCTTCGACGGGCAGCAGGTAGCGGGCATCGCCGCCGCGGGCGACCTTGATCGGCTTGCCTTTCGAATCCTTGACCACGATGGCGGGTTTCAGATCCGCGCCGCGCGGCGTGGCACGCCAGTCGATAATGACGCGGTTTGTGGTGCCCTTCATTTCGTCGGTCTGTTCGCGAACGGACGCACCGTCGATCATGTCCTCAAAAGCCACCGTGCCCGAAGCCTCGGTGAGGATCGGACGGGTGAAGGGGTCCCACTGGGCCAGACGCGTACCGCGCTTGACCTCGTCACCCTCATCGACGTGCAGACGCGCGCCGTAGGGCAACTTGTGGGTCGCCAGTTCCTTGCCAGACTGGTCGGAGATGATGATCGACATCGTGCGGGCCATGGCCACGAGGCGACCCTGGCTGTCCTTCATGACGGCGCGGTTCTTGATCTTGACCGACCCGTTGAAGTTTGAGTCCACGAACGATTGGTCGACAACGTTGGCAGCGCCACCGATGTGGAACGTGCGCATGGTGAGCTGCGTGCCCGGCTCGCCGATCGACTGGGCGGCGATGACGCCCACCGCTTCGCCGATGTTGACGGGTGTGCCACGTGCGAGGTCGCGCCCGTAACACTTTGCGCAGACGCCGGAGACCGTTTCGCAGGTGAGCACAGAGCGGATGCGGATTTCCTGGACTTCGTGCTTGCTGATGAGGTCGCCGTGCCGCTCCTCGATCAGTTCGCCGACAGGAACCAGGACTTCGCCGGTGCCGGGCACGACAATGTCTTCGGCGGCGGTGCGGCCGAGGACGCGCTGAGCAAGCGAAACGATGACCTGACCGGCGTCGACGACGGCCTGAACATTGATGCCGCCGTCCGTGCCGCAATCGTTTTCAAGGATGATGGCATCCTGGGCGACGTCGACGAGACGGCGCGTCAGGTAGCCGGAGTTCGCGGTCTTCAACGCCGTGTCGGCGAGCCCCTTACGGGCACCGTGGGTGGAGTTGAAGTATTCGAGAACCGAGAGGCCTTCCTTGAAGTTCGAGATGATGGGCGTTTCGATGATCTCGCCTGACGGCTTGGTCATGAGGCCGCGCATGGCTGCCAGCTGGCGCATCTGGGTCGGCGAACCGCGGGCACCGGAGTGGCTCATCATGTAGATCGAGTTGATGGGGCGTTCGCGGCCATCCTTGTCTTTGCCGGCATTCGAAATGCGGTCGATCATTTCCTTGGCGATCTGATCGGTGCACTTCGACCAAGCGTCCACCACCTTGTTGTACTTCTCGAGTTGGGTGATGAGGCCGTCCTGGTACTGCTGCTCGAACTCGAGGACGAGGTCGTTCGTCTTTTCGACGATCTTGGCCTTCGTCTCGGGGATCTGCATGTCGTCCTTGCCGAACGAAATGCCTGCCTTGAAGGCGTGATGGAAGCCGAGCGCCATGATGCGGTCGCAGAAAATCACCGTCTCCTTCTGACCGCAGTTGCGGTAGACGGCATCGATCATGCCGGAGATGGCTTTCTTGGTCAGCAACTGGTTGATCAGCGAGAACTTGACGTTCGGCCGGCGCGGCAAAACTTCACCGAGCAACATGCGGCCGGGCGTCGTTTCGTGCAGCTCGATCACTTCCTCGCCTTCGGGGCCAACGGCGCGGAAACGGGCCCTGACCTTGGCGTGCAGCGTGACGGCCTTGGCTTCGAGCGCGTGGCGGATTTCACCGACCGAGCCGAAGATCATGCCTTCGCCCGGCTCCTTGTCGCGTTGGATCGAGAGATAGTAGAGGCCGAGCACGATGTCCTGCGACGGCACGATGATGGGCTGGCCGTTCGCGGGATGGAGAATGTTGTTGGTCGACATCATCAAAACGCGCGCTTCCAACTGCGCTTCGAGCGACAGGGGCACGTGCACGGCCATCTGGTCGCCGTCGAAGTCGGCGTTGAACGCGGCGCAGACGAGCGGATGCAGCTGGATCGCCTTGCCTTCGATCAGTTGCGGTTCGAATGCCTGGATGCCGAGACGGTGGAGCGTCGGCGCGCGGTTCAAGAGCACGGGGTGCTCGCGGATGACCTCGTCGAGGACGTCCCAGACTTCCGGCTTTTCTTTCTCAACAAGCTTCTTGGCCTGCTTGACCGTTGCGGCCTGACCGAGCGTCTGGAGGCGCGCATAGATGAAGGGCTTGAAGAGTTCGAGCGCCATCTTCTTGGGCAGACCGCACTGATGCAGTTTGAGTTCGGGGCCGACGACGATGACCGAGCGGCCTGAATAGTCGACGCGCTTGCCGAGCAGGTTTTGACGGAAGCGGCCCTGCTTGCCCTTCAGCATGTCAGCGAGCGACTTTAATGGCCTCTTGTTGGCACCCGTGATGACGCGGCCGCGGCGGCCGTTGTCGAAGAGCGCATCAACCGCTTCTTGCAGCATGCGCTTTTCGTTGCGGATGATGATGTCGGGCGCGCGCAGTTCCATCAGCCGCTTGAGGCGGTTGTTGCGGTTTATGACGCGGCGGTAGAGATCGTTCAGGTCGGAGGTGGCGAAGCGGCCGCCATCGAGGGGGACGAGCGGGCGCAGTTCCGGCGGGATGACCGGAACGTGGGTCAGGATCATCCACTCGGGGCGGTTGCCCGACTCCATGAACGCTTCAATGACCTTGAGGCGCTTGCCGAGCTTCTTGGGCTTGAGCTCGGTCGTGGCTTCCTTGATTTCCTGGCGCAAATTCTCTGCGATCTTCGGCAGGTCCATCGCCGACAGGATCTCGCGGATGGCTTCAGCGCCGATGCCAGCGGTGAAGCTGTCCTGGCCGTGCTCTTCGATGGCCGTGTTGTATTGCTCTTCGGACAGGAGCTGCAGCTCCTTGAACGGCGACACGCCAGGCTCGATGACGATGTAGTTCTCGAAGTAGAGAACGCGCTCAAGATCCTTCAGCGACATGTCGAGCAAGAGGCCAATGCGCGAGGGCAACGACTTCAGGAACCAGATGTGGGCAACCGGGGCTGCCAGTTCGATGTGGCCCATGCGCTCGCGGCGCACTTTGGCAAGCGTGACTTCGACGCCGCACTTTTCACAGATCAGGCCCTTGTACTTCATCCGCTTGTACTTGCCGCACAAGCATTCGTAGTCCTTGATCGGCCCGAAGATGCGGGCGCAGAACAAGCCGTCACGCTCGGGTTTGAACGTGCGGTAGTTGATCGTTTCGGGCTTCTTGATCTCGCCGAACGACCAGGAAAGGATGTCGTCGGGGGACGCGATCGAGATCTTGATCTGATCGAACGTCGGCGCCGGGGCCTGCGTCTTGAAGAGGTTTGTGATCTCGTTCATCGGGCTCTTCTCTCCTCGGGGAGCGCTTTAGGGACAGCGCGCCCTCAAAAATTCGGGCAGTGGTGGACCTCTCCCCACCGATCGTGGCGGGGAGAGGCATCTGTTCTCTTCTACTCAGCGGCCTGCGGCGGCAGCTGTGGCTGCGGCTCGGGCGCATCGGTCGTACCTTCGGGCGGCACGACTTCGGTATTGAGGAGTTCGACGTTGAGACCCAACGCGCGCATTTCCTTCACGAGCACGTTGAAGCTTTCCGGCACGCCGGCTTCGAAGGCATCGTCGCCGCGGACGATCGCTTCGTACACCTTGGTGCGGCCCGCCACGTCGTCCGACTTGACGGTGAGCATCTCCTGCAGCGTGTAGGCAGCACCGTACGCTTCGAGCGCCCAGACCTCCATTTCGCCGAAGCGCTGGCCACCGAACTGCGCCTTACCGCCCAGCGGCTGCTGGGTGACGAGCGAGTAGGGACCGATCGAACGGGCATGGATCTTGTCGTCGACAAGGTGGTGCAGCTTCAGGATGTACTTGTAACCGACCGTGACCTTTCGATCGAAGGGTTCGCCGGTGCGTCCGTCGAAGAGCGTGACCTGTCCTGACTCGTCGAAGCCTGCCTGCTTGAGCATCACGACGATGTCGGGTTCACGGGCGCCATCGAAAACGGGCGTCGCGATCGGCACACCGCGCTTCAAGAGATTTGCGGCGGCCACGAGTTCATCGTCTTTGATGTTCGCCTTGATCTCGTTGTTGCCGTAGATCCGCTTCATCTCTTCGCGCAATGCATCGGTCTTGCCGGATGCATGGAACTCCTGCAGCGCCTCATCGATGAGGCGGCCGAGGCCACGGCATGCCCAACCCATGTGCGTTTCGAGAATCTGACCGACGTTCATGCGCGAGGGCACGCCGAGCGGGTTCAGCACCACGTCGACATGCGTGCCGTCTTCGAGGAACGGCATGTCTTCGCAGGGCACGATCCGCGAGACGACGCCCTTGTTGCCGTGGCGGCCGGCCATCTTGTCGCCCGGCTGGATCTTGCGCTTCACGGCGACGAAGACCTTGACCATCTTCATAACGCCGGGAGGCATTTCGTCGCCGCGCTGGAGCTTGTCAACCTTATCAACGAAGCGGCGCTCGAGGCTCTTCTTGGCCTCTTCATACTGCTTATTGATGGCTTCGAGTTCGGCCTGCGCCTTTTCGTTGGCCAGACCGATTTCCCACCACTGGCTGCGCGGGATGTCATCGAGGATGGCGTCGTCGAGCTTGGTGCCCTTGCGAGCGCCGCGCGGGCCCTTCGAAACTTCCTTGCCCATGAGGGCGTCCTTGAGACGCGCGTAGACGTTGCGGTCGAGGATCTGCATTTCGTCGTCGCGGTCTTTGGCGAGGCGTTCGATCTCCTCGCGTTCGATCGCCATCGCGCGCTCGTCCTTCTCCACGCCGTGGCGGTTGAAGACGCGAACTTCGACGATGGTGCCCGAAACGCCCGGCGGCAGGCGCAGAGACGTGTCGCGCACGTCAGAGGCCTTTTCACCGAAGATGGCGCGCAGCAGCTTTTCTTCCGGCGTCATCGGGCTTTCGCCCTTTGGCGTGATCTTGCCGACGAGGATGTCGCCCGGATGCACTTCGGCGCCGATGTAGACGATGCCGGCTTCGTCGAGGTTCTTGAGCGCCTCTTCTGAAACGTTTGGAATATCGCGCGTGATTTCTTCAGGACCCAGTTTGGTATCGCGGGCCATGACTTCGAATTCGTCGATATGAATCGACGTGAAGATATCGTCGGACACGATCCGTTCGGAGAGCAGGATGCTGTCTTCAAAGTTGTAGCCCATCCACGGCATGAACGCGACGAGCACGTTCTTGCCCAGCGCCAGGTCACCCAGGTCGGTCGAAGGACCGTCGGCGAGAATTTCGCCGGCGTCGACGCGATCACCCACATTCACCAACGGACGCTGGTTGATGCAGGTGTTCTGGTTGGAGCGCTGGAATTTGCGCAGACGGTAGATGTCAACGCCGGGCTTGGACGCATCGGTTTCTTCGGTCGCACGGATAACGATACGTGTTGCATCGACCTGATCGACGACGCCGGAACGGCGCGCGGCGATGGCCGCACCAGAGTCACGGGCCACGATCTCTTCCATGCCGGTCCCCACGAACGGGGCTTCGGCACGGATGAGTGGCACCGCCTGACGCTGCATGTTCGAGCCCATGAGGGCGCGGTTGGCGTCGTCGTTCTCGAGGAACGGGATCAAGGCGGCGGCAACCGACACGAGCTGCTTGGGTGACACGTCGATGTAGTCGACCTTTTCGCGCGGCACGAGCAGCACGTCGCCCGAGTAGCGGCAGGTGATCAGTTCGTCGACGAGCTTGCCCTTGGCGTCGAGTTTGGCGTTGGCCTGGGCAACGTGATGGCGCATTTCCTCCATGGCGGACAGGTACACGACCTCGTCCGTCACGCGGTTGTCCTTCACGCGGCGATAGGGGCTTTCGATGAAGCCGTACTTGTTGACGCGGGCGAAGGTCGCCAGCGAGTTGATCAGGCCGATGTTGGGGCCTTCGGGCGTTTCAATCGGGCAGATGCGGCCATAGTGCGTCGGATGCACGTCGCGGACTTCGAAGCCCGCGCGCTCACGCGTCAGACCACCTGGGCCAAGTGCTGAGAGACGGCGCTTGTGGGTGATCTCGGAGAGCGGGTTGGTCTGGTCCATAAACTGCGAGAGCTGCGACGACCCGAAGAACTCGCGCACGGCGGCTGCCGCCGGCTTGGCGTTGATCAGGTCTTGCGGCATCACCGTGTCGATATCGACCGATGACATGCGTTCCTTGATGGCGCGCTCCATGCGCAGGAGGCCCAGGCGGTACTGGTTCTCCATGAGTTCGCCGACGGACCGCACGCGGCGGTTGCCGAGATGGTCGATATCGTCGATTTCGCCACGGCCGTCGCGCAGATCGACGAGCGTCTTGACGACGGCGACGATATCTTCGCGGCGGAGCACGCGCATGGTGTCGGGCGCATCGAGTTCGAGGCGCATGTTCATCTTCACGCGGCCAACGGCCGAGAGATCGTAGCGTTCGCTATCGAAGAACAGGCTGTGGAACAGCGCAGTGGCCGCTTCAATGGTCGGGGGTTCGCCCGGACGCATGACTCGGTAGATGTCCATCAGGGCTTCCTGATAGTTCGAGTTCTTGTCGATGTGCAGCGTGTTGCGAATGAACGGCCCGATATTAATGTGGTCGATATCGAGGATCTGGAATTCCTTGATCTTCTGGTCTTTGATCTCAGCCAGGAGCTTGGGATCGAGTTCATCGCCGGCTTCGGCATAAATCTGACCCGTCTGCAGGTCGACGACGTCTTCGCCGATGTAGCGGCCCGAGAGATCTTCAGGCGAAACGAGCACTTCCTTGAGACCGGCATCGGCCAGTTCACGCGCCTTGCGGGCGGTGATCTTTTCGCCAGCCTTGGCCACAACATCGCCGGACTTCGCGTCGATGAGGTCTCCGAGCGGGGTCATGCCACGGATCTTGGCGGCGTCGAACGGCATCTTCCAGCCGCGCTTGGATTCCTTGACCAAGATCTGGCGATAGAACGTCGACAGGATCTGTTCGTCGTCGAGGCCCAGCGCATAGAGAAGCGTCGTCACCGGCAACTTGCGGCGGCGGTCGATGCGCACATAGACGACATCCTTGGCGTCGAATTCGAAATCAAGCCAGGAGCCACGGTAGGGGATGATGCGGGCGGCGAACAGGAGCTTGCCCGAGGCGTGCGTGCGGCCGCGGTCGTGATCAAAGAAGACGCCCGGCGAGCGGTGCATCTGCGAGACGATCACGCGCTCAGTGCCGTTGATCACGAACGTGCCGTTCATGGTCATCAGGGGCATTTCACCCATGTAAACGTCCTGCTCCTTGACGTCCTTGATGGACTTGGAGCCGGTTTCTTCGTTCACATCGAACACGATCAGGCGCAGCTTGACCTTCAGCGGCGCGGAAAACGTCATGTCGCGCTGCATGCATTCATCGACGTCATACTTGGGCGCGTCGAATTCATAGCGCACGAACTCGAGCGTCGACTTGCCGGCGAAGTCGGAAATCGGGAACACGGATTTGAAGACCGCCTGCAAACCATGGTCATCCTTGCGGCCGCCCGGAGGCTCCTTGACCATTAGGAAGTCATCGTACGAGCTCTTTTGAACCTCGATGAGGTTCGGCATTTCCGCGACTTCGCGGATCGAGCCGAACTTCTTCCGGATGCGCTTGCGGCCGTTGAACGTCTCAGCCATGTCCGCTCCTCGTTTGTCATGACGCGCGGGTCGCGATCCCCACGCTTCGTTGCTTCATGTGCACCGCGACCGCCGCCGCTAGTGCCGATAACCGTCTAAAGAAACGGCTCACCGGAGGACCCTTTTTGCGGATATTTCCGCAGGATCCTCCGGAGAAACGTTTTTGATTGTGCCCGGCGACTCCGCTCCTCGGAGCCGGCCGCCGGGCACGGAGGTGCTTACTTCAGCTCGACCTTGGCACCCTGGTCTTCGAGCTGCTTCTTCATCTTGGCAGCGTCATCCTTGGAGACGCCATCCTTGACGACCTTGTTGCCGGCCTCGACGAGGTCCTTGGCTTCCTTGAGGCCAAGACCCGTGATGGCGCGGACTTCCTTAATGACGTTGATCTTCTTGTCGCCACCCGAGACGAGCACGACCGAGAACTCGGTCTGCTCTTCGACTGCGGCTGCTGCTGCTGCGGGGGCAGCGGCAACGGCGACGGCAGCGGCGGCGGAAACGCCCCACTTTTCTTCGAGAAGCTTTGCGAGCTCAGCTGCTTCGAGAACGGTGAGCGACGACAGATCATCGACGATCTTTTCAAGCTTAGACATTCGATTACTTCCTTCCGGTTTGAACTATTTGAGCGCGGGCCATCACTCAGAAAAACCCGCGTGGATTGCTCATTCGATCCCTTAGGCAGCGTCGCTCTGAGACGCCTTCGCCTGGATGACACGTGCGAGCTGGCCGCCCGGCTCCTTGATCGTGCGGGCGATTTTGGTCGCCGGCGCGTTCAGGATGCCGATCAGCGTGGCACGCAGTTCATCGAGCGACGGCAGCTCAGCGAGCGCTTTCACGCCCTTCGCATCAAGAACGGTCTTGCCCATCGCGCCGCCGAGGATGACGAGTTTGTCATTGCCCTTGGCGTATGCGACCGCCGCTTTCGCGGCGGCAATCGGATCCTTGGAATAGGCCAGAACAGTCGGGCCCTTCAGCAGATCAGATATGTCGGCAGTCGCGGTGTCCTTGATGGCGAGCTGCACCAGCTTGTTCTTGGCTACCTTCACGGAGCCGCCAGCGTCTTTTACAACGCGACGGAATTCCGCAGATTGGGCAGCCACCATGCCGGTGTTGTGGGCAACCACCACCACGCCCGCGTCGTCAAACACGGTATGGAGGCGATCGATGAGCTCACGTTTCGCGGCTCTATCCACTGCTCACTCCTTGTTGCGAGCGACCAAAATGGCCGTCTCGCGGGTTGCACCAGCTGCGCTTGGCTCCGGTTTCCCTTCACCTCAACACAGCGCTTTGTCTGTCCTTCCGCGAAGCCTTCGGGTGAAGGACGACACGGTGCTGACCCAGAAGTTTCAAACCGGAATGGACGACGCATCAGCGCGTTTTCATCCCGGGTCGCTTCTGTCTCTTGCGGGCCCGCTTCCTCGTTTGGCGGTTCAAGCCGGTTTTCCGGCACCCACAGTCTCGGACAGTCGAACCGGAGCGAATGACCTTGCGGCTTCAACGCTCCGGGCCACCCGGGTTGCCCCGGATGAGGAAAGGATCAGGCCGCCTTAGTTGTTGGCAGCCGGACCCGATGACACAGATGAGGTCTCGATCTTGACGCCCGGACCCATGGTCGAGGACAGCGAGACCTTCTTCAAATAGGTACCTTTGGAGCCCGAGGGCTTGGCTTTCACCACGGCGTCAACGAACGCCTTGATGTTTTCAACCAGCGCTTTTTCACCGAAGCTGGCCTTGCCGACGCCGGCATGGACAATTCCCGACTTTTCGACGCGGAATTCAACCGAGCCGCCCTTGGCGCCATTGACGGCACCGACGACGTCCATCGTCACTGTGCCGACGCGCGGGTTGGGCATCAGGCCGCGCGGGCCCAGCACCTTACCGAGACGGCCGACGAGGCCCATCATGTCGGGCGTGGCGATGCAGCGATCGAAGTTGATCTGCCCCTTCGACACTGTTTCAACGAGGTCTTCGGCGCCCACGATATCGGCACCGGCGGCCTTGGCTTCTTCCGCCTTGGCGCCGCGAGCGAACACAGCGACGCGCGCGGTGCGGCCCGAGCCGTTGGGCAGATTGCAGACACCGCGGACCATCTGGTCGGCGTGCTTAGGGTCAACGCCGAGGTTCATCGAGATTTCGATGGTCTCGTCGAATTTCGCCTTGGCGCGCTCTTTGATGAGCTTGACGGCTTCGTCGACGCCGTAGGCTTTGGTGCGGCTGACACCCTTTGCGATGGCGAAGGCGCGCTTGCCGCCCGCTTCGCGGGTGGCCTTAACGTCGGCTGCGGACACGTTGCTCTTTGTCATCGGATCACTCCACCACCTTGAGGCCCATCGAACGGGCAGAGCCGGCGATCGTCTTGGCGGCCTGATCGAGATCGTTCGTGTTCATGTCCTTCATCTTCAACTTCGCGATGTCACGAAGCTGAGCCATCGTGATCTCACCGGCCACATCGCGGCCTGGGTTCTTGGAACCAGAACCGGGCTTGCCGGTCGGCTTCATGCCGGCGGCCTTTTTGATAAGGAACGTCGCGGGCGGCGTGCGCATTTCGAATGTGAACGAGCGGTCGGAGTAGACCGTGATCTTCACCGGAATCGGCGTGCCCTGCTCGAGATCCTTCGTCTTGGCGTTGAAGGATTTGCAGAACTCCATGATGTTGACGCCGCGCTGTCCGAGCGCAGGGCCGATGGGAGGTGCCGGGTTGGCGGCGCCTGCAGGAACCTGCAGGTTGATGTAGCCGTCTATTTTCTTAGCCATGTGTTCCCCTGGAACTTGCCGGATGAAACGCCTTGCAGCGGACCATCCGAGGGTTAGCGGTTGAGCGAGCCTTCCGGCGCCGTTTGGAGCTTTCCGGCTCTCCCGCGGTTTTTCGCCTTGCCGGAACATCCAGCGCGGCGAGGTTCATCCGGCGAAAACGCACCGGAAGCCGTGACTCCGCCCCATTTGGAGCGGCAGTGATCTACGTCTAGGTGGGGACTTTCTCCACCTGCTGGAACTCGAGTTCGACGGGTGTCTTGCGTCCGAAGATCGATACGCCGACCTTGAGGCGCGACCGCTCGCCGTCGACTTCCTCCACTTCGCCTTGGAAGGAGGCAAAGGGACCGTCGATCACCTTCACCTGCTCGCCGACCTCGTACATGATCGACGGGGCCGGGCGTTCGACACCATCCTTGACTTGGTTGAGGATGCGCATGGCCTCCTCTTCCGGGATCGGCATCGGCTTGTTATCGGCGCCGAGAAAGCCCGTGACCTTCGGCGTGTTCTTGATGAGCACGAGGCCAGCGTCGGTCATTTCCATCTTGACCAGCACGTAGCCAGGAAGAAACTTGCGCTCGGCGTGAATCTTACGGCCACGCTTGACTTCGATGACGTCTTCCGTCGGAACCATCACCTCGTCGATCAGGTGCTCTAACCCGCCGGCTTTCGCGCGCTCCTTGATGGCCTCAGCCACCTTGCGCTCGAAGTTCGTGTAGGCGTGGACAATGTACCAGCGCTTGGACATGTGTCGCGTGTTCTCTCGTCTCGTTGTGCGGAATCGAGCTAGCTTTAGCGAAAGGGTCAGCGTCCGAGACCGAGGATCGTATTAATAAACCAACCCAAGAGCTGATCGGCGGCGAGGAAAAATAGGGCCGCCAACGTCACCATGATGATCACCATCACGGTCGTGACCCACACTTCCTTCCAGGTCGGCCAAGTGACCTTGGCGACTTCCTGCCGAACCTCTTGGATGAACTGCAACGGGTTATACATCGCCATCGACGCTGTCTTCACCGGGCGCTTGTGACAAAACAGCACAGCGCCGCCGGAGGGTTCCCTCCAGAAGCGCCATCCCAACAGAACCGGCCCGGCGCCCTCGCCGCGAGCCCGCTCGTAATTCAAATGGCAGGGGCGGCAGGTCTCGAACCTGCGACCTTCGGTTTTGGAGACCGACGCTCTACCAATTGAGCTACACCCCTACAGGCCCGCCGCTTAAGCTTTTGCAAGCCAGAGCAGACCAGGGCCGCAACCTCTAGCGGATGTTTTCGGCTTTGTCACCGCCGAGTTGGTGAATTTTTTGCAGTTGCTCAGGAAATCGGCTCGACGACAACGGCTGTCCCGTAGGCCAGGACCTCGGTCACGGCGGACGCGATCTCATTGGCATCGTAGCGAAAAGCCAGGATCGCGTTGGCGCCCATCTGTTCCGCGTTCTGGATCAGGAGGTCGAAGGCCTCTTGCCGGGTCTGCTCGGCCAGCTTGGTGTAAACCGTGATGTTGCCGCCGAAAAGGATCTGGATGGAGGCGCCGATGTTGCCGACGACGCTGCGCGAGCGGACGGTGAGCCCCTTGGCGACGCCGAGCGTGCGGACGACGCGGTAGCCGACGAGGTCGTTGGTGGTCGTGACGATCATGGGTCTCGCTCCGCTCTCGGCATCCGGCATCCGGCATCCGGCATCCGGCATCCGGCATCCGGCATCCGATCGATAGCCTATTCGCTGGGGGATGGCACTGGGTACAAAAAAGCAGCCGCCGCTGTCGCGACGGCTGCCTGTTGCCGGATGCCGGTTGTCAACTTACTCAACGATTTTGGTGACCACTCCAGCACCCACCGTGCGGCCGCCTTCGCGGATGGCGAAGCGAACTTTTTCTTCCATTGCGATCGGCGAGACGAGCTCAACGTCGATCGAGATGTTGTCGCCCGGCATCACCATTTCCGTGCCTTCGGGGAG
>JALHQM010000054.1 GCA_022841965.1 Hyphomicrobium sp.
CTCTCCTTCCGCCTCGCCCGCTCCTTCGACCGCGCCCGCGACCCGCGCGCGGCTGCTTGGCGCCGCCTGATGACGCCGGTCACCAAATACTGGGTGACCAAGATCGCCCCACCGCTTATCGCCGAAGCTATGGAATGTCTGGGCGGCAATGGCTACGTCGAGGATTGGCCGGTCGCGCTCCTTTACCGCGAAGCGCCCGTCAACGCGATCTGGGAGGGTTCCGGCAATGTCATGGCGCTCGATGTCCTGCGCGTCTTGCAGAAAGAGCCCGATGTCGCCGAACAGGTGACCGACGAGCTGCGCGCCGCCTGCGCCGGCGACCCCGCCCTCGCCGCCGGCTTCGAACGCCTCGAAGCCGTCCTCCATGAACCCCGCCTTCTCGACGGGCGGGCCCGGCAACTCGTCGAAGCCTTCGCCAAACTCGCAGCCGGCGCCATCCTCCGGTCCCAGGGCAACGCCGCTATCGCTGACGCCTTCATTGCCTCCCGCATTAGCGGCGCCGCCCGCTCCACCTACGGCCAGGGTCTCGACAGCTTTGACCTCAAAGCCATCCTCGCCCGCGCCACGCCCAACCGGGCGGCATGAGGCGCCCAATCCCGTCCGCCAAAATCTCCCCGCCAGATTGACGGTTGCGGCCCCCCGCCGCCTGGGCTAAACGGTGCCCGCGAAGACAGGCCTTCTCGCTTTCCTAACCATCGGACAGTATGATCCGGCGGATGGAGACGCGAGCTGTCTCTCGAGACGCTCCTGCTCACCTTGAGCGGAACCTTTTCATAGTGTTAGCTGCCGTAGCTCAGTGGTAGAGCACTCCCTTGGTAAGGGAGAGGTCGAGAGTTCAATCCCCTCCGGCAGCACCATTAAAATCCCCAACACCTCAGAAATTTCCAAATTTGCGCGCCCCACCTCACGCGGCCAAACCTCGCGACGCACGGGTGTCAACGACATGAAGATCACGGCTATGGGCTATGGCCACCAGACCGAAGCCCACGGCTAAAGCCCACGTCTCATGTCTCAAGCCTTCGGTGGACCGTAATAGCCTTTCCGGTCGTCCCCAGTCGTGAGCAGTTGGGCACCTTCAACTATGGACGGGCTGACTCCGTCTCCACCGGCTGCAATGTGATCGATAAGATCCTGGCGCATCCGCGGGTCCCAGTAGGTCCGCAAATGATTGCGGATTCCCTCCGCCCGGCGCGGTCCGGGATAGGGCGAGAAGAAATCCGCGATTTGGTTCGCCATCACGATCAGCCGTTCGAGCGGGACGGCCCGGGCTGATGTCGTCTCTTCGGGATGCGCTACCGACTGGCTCATGCGGTCACCACCTCATCACGCTTCTTTTTCTTGGCCTTCTTGGCACTGCTGCCAATCTCAACCTTGACGACCTCGACGGCCGTGACCTTGTACTCAGGGCAGTTGGTCGCCCAATCGGAAAGATCGGACGTCACGACGTTAATCCGCGTCTCAGCATGATGGAAGGTCGTGTAAACGACGCCGCCGCTGACCCGCTCGGAGTATTTCGCCCGTAGTTCGGTTGAACCAAAGCGGCTGGCGATCCTTACCCGGTCTCCGTCCTTGATGCCGCGCACGCTCGCATCGTGTTCGCAGATTTCCAGCACGTCCTCTGCATGCCAGCGATTGTTCTCCGTCCGGCGGGTCTGGGTGCCCACATTGTACTGCGTAAGAATTCGGCCGGTCGTCAACAGCAGGGGGAACGTGTCGTTGGTCCGCTCCGCGGTCGGGACATACTCGGTGAGCATGAACGTGCCACGTCCATTGGCACGGGGAAACGTCTTGCGATGCAAGACCTCTGTGCCTTCCGGCGCATTTTCATCGCACGGCCACTGCGCCGACCCGATGCGATCGAGGAGTTCGAAGCTGATACCTTTGTATGCGGGCGAGAGGCGTGCAACCTCATTGAGGATCTCGCCAGCATCAGCGTACTGCGCTGGATAACCCATGGCATTCATGAGCAACACAACGATCTCCCAATCCTGGTAGCCAGCCAATGGCTCAACCACCTTGCGGACGCGGTTCACACGCCGCTCCGCACTGGTAAAGGTGCCGTCTTTTTCCAATGACGAACTGCCCGGTAGAAAGACGTGAGCATATTTCGCGGTTTCGTTGAGGAAGAGATCCTGAATAACAACGCATTCCATTTGCCGCATCGCCTGGATGATGTGGCCCTGGTTCGGGTCGCTCTGTACGGGATCTTCACCCATTATGAACATCCCGCGGAAGTTGCCGGCGATGGCCGCATCAAACATGTTCGGGAGCCTAAGACCCGGCTCCGCGTCCAGAGTAACGCCCCAATCCTTTTCGAACGACGCGCGCACCTCGTCGTCGGTAACAAAGCGGTAGCCGCTGAAGACGTGGGGCCAACTTCCAAGGCAGCTCCCGCCCTGTACATTGCCCTGCCCACGTAGCGGGTTCACGCCCACACCTTCGCGCCCCAGCATCCCGCACGACAGCGTGAGATTGCCAAGGCACATGACGCCGGTAGAGCCTTGCGAATGCTCTGTAACGCCGAGGCCATAGTAGATTGCGCTGTTGGGGCCGGACGCATACAGCCGGGCAGCTTGACGGATCAACTCAGGCGACAGACCAGCTTGGGGCCCGATCGATTCAGGGGCGTAACGCTCAGATGACACAAACGCGGCCCACCGTTCGAACTCGTCCCATTCGCAACGGCTGCGCACGAACTCCTCGTTGTAGAGCTTCTCGCGAATGATCACATGAGCAATGCTGTCGAGAACGGCAACGTTCGTGCCGGGCCTCAAATTGAGGTGCACATCAGCCTTGATGTGGGGCGAGTTGACCGACTCGGTCCTGCGCGGATCGATGACAATGAGCTTGGCACCTTGGCGCAAGCGCCGCTTCATCAACGAACCGAAGACGGGATGCCCCTCTGTCGGGTTGGCACCAACGATCATGATCACGTCGGCTTGCAAGATTGAATCGAAATGCTGGCTCGCCGCACCCCAGCCGACCGTCGCAGACAAACCGAACTGTGTCGGCGAATGGCAGATCCGCGCGCAATTGTCGATATTGTTGTTGCCAAGAACGGCGCGCGCAAACTTCTGAACGAGGAAGATCTCTTCGTTCGTGCAGCGAGAACTCGAAATCGCACCAACAGATTTCGTTCCGTACTTGGCCTGGACGCGCCGCAGTTCACTCGCGGCATGTTGAATAGCTTTTTCCCAGCTGACCGGCGTCCATGCATCATCGATGGACGCGCGGATCATCGGCGTCGTGATCCGGTCGTTGCTCTGATAGTAGTCGAAGGCAAAACGGCCTTTGATGCAGCTGTGGCCGTGGTTAGCCTTGCCTTCCTTCCAAGGAATCATACGGACGATGCGACCCTGGTGTGTCTCGGCCTTGAACCCGCAACCAACGCCGCAATAAGCGCAGGTCGTGATAACCTGCTTGTCTGGTTTTGTCGGATTAGCCACGGCTGTATTCTCCTTCAAACAGAGACTTTTCAACGAGCGCTTGCGTCGGGCACGTTTGCACGCATGCGCCGCAGCTCACGCATTCGGACTCAAAAAACGGCTGATCTTGGCCAGCCGCAACCTTGGAGTCGAAGCCGCGTCCCTGAATCGTCAGAGCGAAGGTTCCCTGGATCTCTTCGCATGCGCGGACGCAGCGGTTGCACACGATGCACTTGGCGGGATCGAATAGGAAATACGGGTTTGAGGTGTCGATCGCGCTTGAGAGATGTGTTTCGGTCGGCTCATACGGATGGGAACTGACCCCGCATTGGGCCATCGCATCGTGGAATTCGCTCCAGCCGCCTTCCACGTCTTCGGCGGGAAAGTCCGACAAGTAAAGTTCGAGCACACCTTTGCGCAACCGCTGAATTTGCTCAGACTGGGTCCGGACAATCATACCCTCGGACACGATCGTCGTGCAGCTTGCCGGATATCCGCTGCGCCCCTCAATCTCCACAAGACAAAGCCGGCAACTGCCCCATGCCTCAAGCGTGTCCGTCGCACACAGCTTTGGAATGTTCTGGCGTGATTGGGCGGCAGCGAACATAACCGAGCTCCCCTCCGGTACGCTCACGCTCACGCCATCAATAGTCACGCTCACCAGCGAGCCACCTCGCGGTGGCGTGCCGTAGTCGATATCGTCCTTGAGATCCCGGAGCTCTGACCAGAGCATCATTTTTCCCGTCCTGTTGGTGTTGAATGAGCTCGGTGCTAACGAAACGATTGGGCTGGCCGAAATTGATAGTTCTGATATGGGAGATTGCGTTGCGCAATGACTGGGGTCAACTCGCGTGCCACGCATATTCGCCCCCCGGTTCGGAAGATCGGTTCTGACCAAGCGACCGGGTGGGGTGAGACGGCGCAAGGCAGCGCCGGAAGCGACAACGCAAGGCCTTAATCATTGATTTAAAGCCAAAAAACAGCTTTGCTTGACTTTGAATGGGGGAGCCCCTGCAATGGGAATTGTCGTCCCATGGGCCATCCCACCAAAGGATGCTGCGGTTACCGCGATAAACGCGCATCTCCGCGGGCGGTTGCTGTCATGCTAAAAGTCCTGCTTTCATGCCGCAGGCGTTGGGACCTCGCTCGTAGCAAGTCAGGCAAAGCAATCCGCCAATAAGATATCATCGTAGAAAAAATCGACGCTAACTGAGCTTCCTTCATCGCGGACTCTGGACATCCATGACGAGTAAATCGACCAAATTGATAACACCCCCTGCTCCTTCGATCGCTCGCCCCTCTCGTGCCGAAGCAGAAGCCGCCGTCCGCACACTCATTTCGTGGGCAGGTGACGACGTCACCCGCGACGGCCTGCACGAAACACCCTCGCGCGTCGTCCGCGCCTACGAAGAATACTATCGCGGTTACGATCAGGACCCGGAAGAAATTCTCAACAAAACCTTCGAGGAAATTGAAGGTTACGACGAGATGATCGTTCTGCGCTCAATCCGCTTCGAAAGCCACTGCGAGCATCACATGGCGCCCATCATTGGCCACGCCTGGGTGGGGTACATTCCCAAAGGGCGTGTTGTCGGTATTTCGAAGCTTGCTCGCGTCGTCGAAGCCTACGCCAAGCGTCTTCAGATCCAGGAGAAGATGACCGCACAGATCGCCAACGCCATCGACTCCGTCTTGAAGCCTCAGGGCGTCGCCGTGGTCATCAAAGCCGAGCACCAGTGCATGACCGCTCGCGGCGTTATGAAACCCGGCACCGATCTCGTGACGAGCCGTATGCTTGGCATTTTCCGCGACAACGCGATCACGCGTCAGGAATTCTTGTCGATGGTTGACTGATCGCCAGCCAACATAGCCAAATGAATAGGGCGTCGCATTTGAGCGGCGCCCTTTTTCATTTCACGAGCAGTTCCGGCCGGTACTCAAAATGCATGGTATCGTAATGATACCAGCGCCCACCCCAGATAAACCCGTGCTTTTCAAAGATGCGCACGATGTCTTCGGGAATTTTGTTCTGCCACGCATACCGCCCCGCCGCGTCCGGCTTCGACCATCGCCAGTAGTGCGAGTGCTCCAATGCGAGGTCGATCGCAATCCCGTGCCCATGCGTTGAAAGTCGCTCAGTCCCCGCAATCGCTCGGCACGCATACGTCCCCGCCACCGGATTGAGATAGCGGTCGAACGATCGCGGCAACGTTTCCAGTTCGTCCGAGACGGCCTTCAGCTTTTCCGCCACGCCGTTGATCCACGTCACCTTCAACCGCGTCCGCCCTCGCGATGGCATCCACGGAACTTCCACGAGGGTCTTAGCCACCTCCCCCGCGCGGCAGTTGCCATACATCCGGTCAAAGAACGCCTCCGGTCGCGCCCGCCCGGGATCAGCATTGACCGCCGGCGGCCCCAATGGCCCCGTGGGGTAGGGTATCGCGAAGATATCTTGCAAGTCGGGCGCACCAACAAGGGCGTCGAAGGATTTCGCCCCCCGTCCGTCGTCGATGACCAGCCTCGTACCATCGCGCCACACAACGGCGCCGTCCTCGACCGCCGCAATATGCTCCGGATAGGCCTCTTTCAGCCGCCGCCCGGCCTCGTCGGGCGCGATCTCACCGGCCGCCCCCGCCTGGGCACCCACCGCGCCCAACGCCATTGTCGCAACCATCCCCTTGATAGATCTTCGCAAATGCTTGTTTCCCAATCTGCAAAGTTTCCCACCCCTTTCCCTTTACCCGAAAAGAACACCTGCTACAGTGCCCTCAAGCAGCAGCCAGTCGAAGCCTGATGAGAAGTCCGCGCGCCGGTCCCGGCAGTCCGCGGTCTGGACCAGGTTCTGGGGATCAAGACCGTGAGCGGTTACGCCGACGAGCCGGAAAAGGCTGAAAATCCGCCCAAAGCGCCCAGTTCCGGTCCGGTAAGCGCACACCCGTCCCTCGACCACTTGCCTCCCGTTTATGGCGCCCTCGATCTCGGCACCAACAACTGCCGTCTCCTACTCGCCCGCCCGTCCCGCCGCGGCTTCCGCGTCGTCGACGCCTTCTCTCGCATCATCCGTCTGGGTGAAGGCGTGTCGCAATCGGGCCGCCTGTCCGACGCCGCCATGTCACGCACCATCGACGCGCTGCGCGTCTGCGCCCAGAAGCTGGGCCGCGCGGGCACCCACCGCGCCCGCCTCGTCGCCACCGAAGCCTGCCGTTCGGCCGCCAACTCCGGCGAATTTCTGTCCCGCGTCAAAGGCGAAGTCGGGCTCGACATCGAGGTGCTATCTCCGGAAGAAGAAGCGATCCTTGCGGTCGCCGGCTGCGCGACCTTGATCGACACCACCGTCGACTATGCGCTCGTATTCGATATTGGCGGCGGCTCATCCGAACTCATCTGGATCGACCTGCGCCGCATCTCCGGCACCGGCCCCCACGCCGCCGCACGCATCATCGAGAGCGTCCGCCGTGGCAACGGCCAATCTGTCTGGACCTCGCTTCCTGTCGGCGTCGTGACACTCGCCGAACGCTTCGGCGGCTGCGAGGTCACCTCCGAAGTTTTCGAAGCCATGGTCACCTACGTCTCAGAGCTGATCGCGCCCTTCGAACAGCGCCACAATTTCCGCCGCCGCATCGAGGGCAGTGCCGTCCACTTCTTGGGAACGTCGGGCACCGTCACCACGGTCGCCGGCATCCAGCTCGGTCTGCCGCGCTATGATCGCAGCAAAGTCGATGGTTGTTGGTTGCGCGTCGCAGACGTCAACCGGGTCACCTACGATCTCTTGGCGCGCACCTATCAGCAGCGCGTCGCCGAACCCTGCATCGGCCACGACCGCGCTGATCTAGTTCTCGCCGGCTGCGCGATCCTGGAAGCGGTCATCCGGGCTTGGCCCTGCGAACGCTTGCGCGTCGCTGACCGGGGTCTGCGCGAAGGCATCCTGTCCTCGCTGATGATGGAAGATAATACATTCCGTAGCGGCCGCCGCCGCCGGAGAGGCGATTGGACAGATGGCAAATAAAAGCAAAGGCAAGTCTCCGCCCAAGGGCCCGGGCGGCGGACAGCGCATGCTGCGCGTCCGCGTGAAAACGGCCGCGAAGCGATCCACCTCATCGGTCCGCTGGCTCGAACGGCAGTTGAACGACCCCTACGTCGTTGCAGCCAAGCGCGACGGCTTCCGCTCCCGCGCCGCCTACAAGCTGTCCGAACTCGACGACAAATATCGCATCCTCAAACCCGGCCAACGCGTCATCGATCTCGGCGCAGCCCCTGGCGGCTGGTCGCAAGTTGCAGCCGAGCGAGTCAAATCGCTCGAGGGGCGCGGTCAGGTCATCGCCATCGACTATCTGGGCGTCGAACCGATCCCCGGCGTCGTAATCCTTGAACTCGATTTCACCGACCAAACCGCCGAACCGAAATTAAAAGCGCTCTTGCGCGATGGCGGCGCCGATGTGGTGCTCTCCGACATGGCCGCCCCCACCGTCGGCCACACCAACACCGATCACTTGCGCATCATGGGACTTGCCGAAGCCGCCGCCTATTTCGCCTGCGACGTACTCTCGCCCGGCGGCGCTTTCATCTGCAAGGTCTTCCAGGGTGGCACCGAAAAGGACCTGCTCGAGATGTTGAAAAAATCATTCAGCGTCGTCCGCCACGTCAAGCCCCCGGCGAGCCGGAGCGACTCGGCTGAACTCTACGTCGTGGCAACAGGTTTTCGCGGCAAAGTCAGCGATCAGGCAAAATAAAAACGGCGATCGCGGAGGCGATCGCCGTTCGATTGACCACTCTCTAAGAGAGTGAGCCGGTCGACGTCTTAGATGACGTCGATTTCGGCCGGCAGGTACGACGTAACTTCGAGGCCGATTTCCTGCTCGCGAACGGCGGGCTTGGTCCAGGTCTTCATGGTGTTTCCTCCAACGATTTTTTTGCTAAGCACGTGTCTAGCAGGCGTTGGATACCCAAGATCAATCCTCAGGTCCAATCGAATTTTCCTGTCCCGGGGATCAGTCGGACTGATATGTAACAGTATTCTGTAACAGTTTATCCCGGATGGATCGCTCTGCAACACGGGCACGTGTCCCGCGCTTTCAAGGGGCGAGCCGCCAGAATTTTGGAGAATTCTGGTCGCGCGGTGAGCCGCACTTCCCCTGTCATAGCTCGGGTGATATAGCGCTTCCGACACGATTTGCAGGCCGGTACACGGCCGCTCTGTCACTCATCCGACAAGGAGAAACCCATGGCGAAAAGCCCGATCGTCAACGATTTGGCGTTGGCGCTGACGTTTGACGACGTGCTGCTCGTCCCGGCTGCCTCCGAAGTCATGCCGGGACAGGTCAGCGTCGCCTCGCAGGTGACCAAGTCGATTAAGGTCAATATCCCTATCATCTCGGCGGCCATGGACACGGTCACCGAAGGCCGCCTTGCCATTGCCATGGCCCAGGAGGGCGGCATCGGTGTGCTGCATCGCAATCTCGAGCCAAAGGACCAAGCGGCCCATACGATCCAAGTCAAAAAATATGAAAGCGGGATTGTCCTCAACCCGGTAACCATCACGCCGGACGCAAAGCTGGCCGAAGCACTCAAGCTCATGGCCGACAACGCCATCTCCGGCATCCCCGTGGTTGAGAGGCCCGATGGCAAGGGCAAACTCGTCGGCATCCTCACCAACCGCGACGTCCGTTTCGCCACCAACATGGAGACGCCGGTCTCAGAACTGATGACCAAAGATCGGCTCATCACCGTCAAGCGCTCGGTCAGCCAGGCCGACGCGCGCCGCCTCCTCCATCAGCACCGCATCGAAAAACTCGTTGTGGTCAATGACGACTTCCATTGCATCGGCCTGATTACGGTGAAGGATATCGAAAAGGCGCAAAAGCATCCCAACGCTTGCAAAGATGAGGCCGGCCGCCTCCGCGTCGCCGCCGCCACCACCGTCGGTGACGACGGCTTCGCTCGCGCCGAAGCGCTCATTGCCGCCGGCTGTGATCTCATCGTTGTCGACACCGCGCATGGACATTCCATCCGCGTCCTGGAAATGGTCACACGCATCAAGAAAATGTCGAACGCCGTGCAGGTCGCCGCCGGCAATGTCGCAACCGCCGCCGCAACCCGCGCCCTGATCGACGCTGGCGCCGACGCGGTAAAGGTCGGCATCGGCCCAGGCTCCATCTGCACAACGCGCATCGTGGCGGGCGTTGGCGTCCCACAATTCACAGCGATCCTGAACTGCTCGGCGGAAGCCAGAAAGCATGGCATTCCGATCATTGCCGACGGCGGCATCCGCTTCTCGGGCGACATCGTGAAAGCGCTGGCTGCCGGCGCCGATTGCGTCATGATCGGGTCGCTGCTCGCTGGCACCGACGAAGCCCCCGGCGACACCTATCTCTACCAAGGCCGCACATATAAGTCCTATCGCGGCATGGGCTCCGTTGGCGCCATGGCGCGGGGCTCGGCCGACCGCTACTTCCAGCAGGAAGTCAAAGATACGCTGAAGCTCGTGCCCGAAGGCATCGAAGGCCAGGTTCCCTACAAGGGCCCCGCCGAAGGCGTCCTCCATCAACTCGTCGGCGGTTTGCGCGCCGGCATGGGCTACACCGGATCGGCCACCCTCGACGCCCTGCGCAACAACGCCGAGTTCGTCCGCATCTCCCCCGCCGCCATGCGCGAAAGTCACGCCCACGGCGTCGCGATCACGCGCGAAAGCCCGAACTACCCGGGCGGACTGTAAGGAACCGCTGATGAACCCCAATCTGTCGATTGTCCAACCCCTGCTCGTGCAGGCGGGGCTGACATTCTTCTTGCTCTTCTGGATGGCCAAGGAGCGCGTAGGCGCAATCCGCGCCGGCACCGTTATTCGCAACGAAACAGGCGTGCGCCCGACGTGGGTCGGCCGGGCTGGCACGGTTTCGAATGCATTTCACAATCAGCTTGAAATGCCGATACTCTTCTTCGTGGCCGTCATTCTCGCCATCCTGACCGGCTCGGCCGACTACCCCATGACCGCGCTCGCATGGGTCTATGTGATCCTCCGCATCGTCCATGCCGCCATCCACACAACGTACAACAAGATCGCGCACCGTTTCGTCGCCTACCTCCTCAGCAACCTCGTGCTGCTCGCCATGTGGGTGAAGCTCGCCGTGCACGTTTTCACAGCAGGCTAAACCCATGAAACCCGGCGCGCGCATCGCGGCTGCCATCGAGATCCTCGATACGATTATCACGCGTCACCAGCCGGTCGGTATCGCGCTTGCCGACTGGGGCAAGGCGCACCGGTTTGCAGGCTCCGGCGATCGCAATGCCATCGGCGGCCTTGTGTATGACGCACTCCGCCGCCGCGCCTCCATCGCTTGGGCCATGCAGTCGGATACCGCGCGTGCCCTAGCCATTGGCGCCGCCCCCGCCGCCTTCCGCATGGTGCCCGACGCGGTCGCCGCTGTTTGTGACGGCGAGACCCACGCCCCCGAACCGCTCAACGAAACCGAACGCGCCGGCCTAACCCGCCCGCTCGCCGATGCGCCCCCCCACATCCAGGCCGACATTCCTGAGTGGCTCTGGCCAAGTTTTATTGCAGCCTTCGGCGACACGGCCATCGAGCAAGGCCTCAAGCTGACCGAACGTGCCCCTGCCGACCTGCGCGTCAACGCGCTGAAAGCAACGCATGAAAAAGTTCTGAAAGCACTGGCCGAATTCGGTGCCGAGCCCTGCGCGCATTCTCCCGTCGGCGTTCGCGTGCCCCCACCCGTCGGCACCGGTCGCACGCCCAACCTTGAAGCCGAAGCAGCCTTCCAGGCCGGCTGGTGCGAAATCCAGGACGAAGGCTCCCAGTTGGCAGCCCTCCTCGCCGGCGCCGGACCCCGCCAGCAGGTGCTTGATATGTGCGCAGGCGCTGGCGGCAAGACCTTGGCGATGGCAGCCGGGATGCAGAACACCGGTCAGATTTTCGCCTACGACGACGACCGCAACCGCCTGAAACCGATCTTCGATCGCGTCAAGCGCGCTGGCGTTCGTAACGTCCAGATTCTCAAAGGCGGCGATCAGAAGGCGCTAGAAGCGCTGGGCCCCAAGTTCGATCTCGTGCTCGTCGATGCCCCCTGCACCGGCACCGGCGTTTGGCGCCGCCGCCCCGAGAGCAAGTGGAAGTTAAAACCGCGCAACATCGAAGAGCGCCAAGTCGAACAGGCAGCCATTCTCGCCACCGCCCGCAAGCTGACCAAACCCGGTGGCCGCCTCGTCTACGTCACCTGCTCGCTGTTGCCGGAAGAAAATCGCGGCACTCTGGAAAGCTTCCTTGCCTCCGCGCCGGAGTTCTCTGTCGTACCCTACGGTCCCGTCTGGCAGGAGCGCATCGGCACCGAACCGCCCCTCTCCGCCGATGGCCGCACCGACACGCTCCAGTTGACGCCGGCCTCCCACGGCACGGATGGTTTTTTCATCGCCATCCTAGACCGCGCCAAGGCCTGACGCACCGGCGCACCCAGGCTTTCGGCATCGAATGGGGAACCGAATACCATCGCCAACGGTTGATCTGGTGGGAACCTGCAACGCGAACCGGAGAAGCGCCATGTCCCGTCGCTGGATCATCACCGCAGTCATTTATATGATGGTCAACGCCGTCATATTCGGCATCGGCGCGATTGCGGTTCTTTCCATCCCCTCGCTGGCTTCTGAAGCCTCAACTCTCATATGGGTCGTGGTGGCCATGAGTTTCCTGTTGGCAGTGCCAATTGCTTACACATTAGCGCCTCGCCTGCGCGCCCGCCATCAACGCATGGAGGAAGCCCGTCGCCGCGCCGATCAACAGGATGAGTTGCGCGTTTCGCCACGAACGTCTCACATGCCCCACTGACACCGATCAGCTCAGTCAACGAATTTCTGCATATAACTCGCATCCAAGGCGCGATAATCGCACTTCAACTCTTCTCCCTCGGCAACATCGCGAATGGTGGCATCAAAGCCCTCGAACGCACGATGGACATCCACGCCCGCATCATTCGGGTCATCCCGTGATTCATGACACGCGCGTTGTCCACACAGTAGGCATATAGTCCACTTGCCTGATCCACCTGTGTAGAAGTCTCGATCGTGAGCCGAGCCACTTCGGGCAACGCCGCGATCTGCGCCGCCGTGGAGATCTGATCAAAACCCATTCCAAATCGCGACGTCACGGTCCCTCCCATGATCGGTTCCGCCGCGAACACTCCCGCACCGACGATCTAACTTTGTCCTAAGCGTGTTTTGACCAACAGCATGGGTGTGGCATCTCCGGGGGTGGCGGCGCGGCGTCCGAGCGTGATAGGCCGCAAGCTGATCGAAGTCGAGGCGATGGCGCCGGGGGGTAAGATGCTGCGCGATAGTCAGGTTCTGGCGTTGGCCGATGGTGGCACCGTGGGCTTCGCCGAATATGGCGCGCCCGATGGCCGTCCCGTCGTTGCGCTGCACGGAGCGCCCGCCTCTCGCCTCATGTTCGCCGCCGCCGGCGCGGCCGCCACAGCGCAAGGACTGCGCATCCTCGCCCCTGATCGCCCCGGTTACGGCCTCACACCATCGAACGTGGGCGCCTCCCTCGCTGAACGCACGCTTTGGCTCACAACAGTGGTTGATGCGCTCGCATTGGATCGCTTTGCCATTCTCGGCATCTCAGGTGGCAGTCCCTTCGCCGTCGCCCTGGCTGAAAGCCTCAAAGATCGCGTCACCGCTCTGGCCCTCGTCTCACCGATGGGCCCGGTTGCCGACTATGCCGAAAGCGCCGAAGGCAAACTCGAACCCGTGTCGTTCATGCACGACCGCTTCTTCATGCATATGCCCTATCAGAGCTGGCTAACCCATCCTCTCGGCGACCTCAGCGCCTGGATGTTCCGCCACGGCCCGGAAATGTTCACGAGCCTCCTGCCCAAGATTGCCACCTCCACCGATGCCCGCATCCTGTCCAAGCCCGACGTGGCCCAGACGATGCGCACCATGACACTGGAAGCCTTTCGGCAAGGCGGCTCGGGCGGCACAGCGGATCTGGAAATCTTCGGCCGTCCGTGGGGTGTCAACTTTAGCCGTGTCACCGCGCCCGCCGTTGTCTGGCAAGGCACGGACGATCATGTCGTCCCACCGCAGGCCGCCCGCTGGCTCGCCCGCCAACTGCCCAACTGCACGTTGCACAGTCTCCACGGCGCTGGCCATTTTTGGGTTTTCGAGCACGTGGATGACATCATCCAGACCCTCGATGCGCTCATGTCGCAGAACGGACAGCGGTCAGCGCACGTTTGAGGGTGATGACGATCCATCCAAACGCGCGCCGGCATCGTAGACTTTCAACGTCAACGCAATTTCGGATGAAGGACGGGTCGTGAGCAACTATCTCCCCCTGGGCGTTTTTCTCGCCCTCGTGTTCGCCGCAGCCTCCTCAGGGGCCCTCTTCCAACCCGGCGCGTGGTACGCCAGCCTCAACAAGCCGTCCTGGACGCCCCCGAACTGGCTTTTTCCCGTCGCCTGGTCGGTGCTCTATCTGTTGATCGCAATTGCCGGCTGGAAGGTCTGGCAGGTCGAGGGAGTCAAGGCCGCCCTCATCGTCTGGGGCATTAGCCTCCTGATCAACATGTCCTGGTCCTATATTATGTTCGAACGCAAGGAGATCGGCCTCGCACTTGTCGATCTCATTCTGCTTTGGATCTCGATTGTCGCCTTCATGGTCCTCGCTTGGCCTGTCAGCCAAACCGCCACCTATCTGTTCATTCCCTATCTCGCCTGGGTCTCCATCGCCGGCGCACTGAATTTCTCGGTTTGGCGTCTCAACCCTTGAGCACGAGATACTGAAACCCGATCATCGCCGTGAACGAGAGTGTCACCACGATACCCACCGTTCCGGTTGGCGCGTTCTTGTTCGCATCGGGAATGAGTTCGGAAAACACCATCCAGATCATCGCCCCCGCCGCGATGCCAAATCCGACCGGCAAAAACGGCGCGAAGTGCTCAACTGCCAGATAGGCCGGCACAGCCGCAATCGGCTGCGGCAGGCTTGAAAAGACAGCCCACGCCGCCGCGACAAGAACCGGTGTGCCCCTTGGCACGAGCACCAGCGCAATGGCCAGCCCTTCCGGAATATTGTGCACGGCAATTGCCGCCGTGATGAATGTCGCCAACTCCCCCGACCCCCCGAACGACACCCCGACGCCGACACCCTCCGCAAACGAATGCGCCGTCATCACCGCGACAATCAGAAACGCTTTGCGCGCATCCAGTCCGCCAAGCTGCGCAAAATCCAATTCAGTCTTCTCGTCGAGCCAAGACTTTGCCGCCACAATCGCCGCCAACCCGATCAGCATGCCCAGGATGAGCCGCTCCGGCGAGATCGCGACGCCCTCAGCCACCAAGCTGTGCGTCGCGGCAAGCATCAACCCGCCCGCGATCGCGTTGGCGATCGACACCCAATACCGGTCGAGCGTCTTTAAAAACAGAAACGGCAGAGCGCCCAGCCCCGTCGCCAGCGCCGTCAACATAGCCGCCGTGAAGACCGTCAGAATAGATGTTTCAATCGCCACCCGTGCCCCCCCACCCGTGCCCCCTCTGTCGGTTCTGAGCATACCCAACCCCGGGCCGAATGTGCGTGATCGCGATCACGCGCACAGCCCGTCGTGCCGCCATTCCCGTGCGAAACCCCCGCTTGCGGCGCCGCCCCGCCTTGACGCTGCGGGGTCCGGGTGGTCTACCGCCCAAGACGGGCCAGATACGATAAGTCCCTGGCCCCCATTTTCCGCCGGAGCCACCCCCGCACCATGCCCCCCGAAAGCGTCCTCATCATCGATTTCGGCAGCCAGGTCACGCAGCTGATCGCGCGCCGTGTGCGGGAATCGGGCGTCTATTGCGAGATCCACCCCTTCCAGAGCGCCGACGCCGCCTTCCAGCGCCTCGCCCCGAAGGCCGTGATCCTCTCCGGCGGCCCGGCATCCGTCACCGAAGAAAACAGCCCCCGTGCCCCGCAGGCGATCTTTGACGCTCAGATCCCCGTCTTCGGCATCTGCTACGGCCAGCAAACCATGTCCGAACAGTTGGGCGGCAAAGTCGAAAGCGGCCACCACCGCGAATTCGGCCGCGCCATTCTCGACGTCCGCGAACCCTCCGCCCTCTTCGATGGCGTCTGGAGCACGGGCGAGCGCCATCAGGTCTGGATGAGCCACGGCGACCGCGTCACGCGCCTGCCCGACGGGTTCAAGGTGATCGCCACCAGCGAAAACGCCCCCTTTGCCGCCGTCGCCGACGAAGCCCGCCGCTTCTACGCCGTGCAGTTCCACCCCGAGGTGGTCCACACCCCCGATGGCGCCAAGCTGATCGCCAACTTCGTCCACAAGATCGCCGGCCTCAAATCCGATTGGACCATGGCCGCCTACCGCCGCGAGATGATCGCCAAGATCAAAGCGCAAGTCGGCTCCGATCGCGTCATCTGCGGCCTCTCCGGGGGCGTCGACAGCGCGGTCGCCGCCGTTCTCATCCACGAAGCCATCGGCGATCAACTGACCTGTGTGTTCGTCGATCACGGCCTCATGCGCCAGTCGGAAGCCGTCGAGGTCGTCGACCTCTTTCGCGGCCACTACAATATTCCGCTCGTCCACGTTGATGCGTCCGACCTTTTCCTCGGCGAACTCAAAGGCATCTCCGACCCCGAAACCAAACGCAAAACCATCGGCCGCCTCTTCATTGACGTCTTCGAAAAAGAAGCCAAAAAAATCGGCGGCGCCGCCTTCCTCGCCCAAGGCACGCTCTATCCCGACGTCATCGAAAGCGTGTCCTTCACCGGCGGCCCATCGGTCACGATCAAATCGCACCACAATGTCGGCGGCTTGCCGGAGCGCATGAACATGAAGCTCGTCGAACCGCTCCGCGAACTCTTCAAGGATGAAGTCAGGGCTCTTGGACGAGAACTCGGCCTCCCCGACGCCTTCGTCGGTCGCCACCCATTCCCCGGACCCGGCCTCGCCATCCGCATCCCCGGCGAAATCACGCCCGAGAAGCTCGAAATTCTGCGCAAGGCCGACGCGATCTATCTCGACGAAATCCGCAAAGCCGGCCTCTACGACGCCATCTGGCAGGCCTTCGCCGTGCTGCTGCCCGTCCGGACCGTCGGCGTCATGGGCGACGGCCGCACCTACGACAATGTGCTCGGCCTACGCGCCGTCACCTCCGTCGACGGCATGACCGCCGACTTCTTCCCTTTCGACATGGGCTTCCTCGGCAGAGTGGCAACGAGGATCATCAACGAAGTGCGCGGCATCAATCGCGTCGTCTACGACGTCACCTCAAAACCCCCCGGCACCATCGAGTGGGAGTAA
>JALHQM010000055.1 GCA_022841965.1 Hyphomicrobium sp.
GCCTGGAGCTACTACATGCTGTCGCCGGAGTGGAACCGGTTCTGGAGCGAAGGCCACATGGACGTTGCCGAATATAACAACAACCAGGTGATCAAGGCTGCAGTGCTGATGTCGGACGGCGAGTATAACTCCAACTTCGGTGGGCAGTCGGCTTCGGCGCAAGCCATCGCAACCTGCACCGCGATGAAGGCTAAAGGCATCATCGTCTACACGATCGGGTTTGATATGAGCACGAACGTGAATGATCCTGCCCGTCAAACTCTCCAGCAGTGCGCCTCGCCGAACAAATACTACTTCCCCTACGATGGCGATGCTCTGCGCGAAGCCTTCGAAGAAATCGGCAACTCGCTCGTGACCATCGTGACCCACTCGAGCGACGACGAAACAGTGCTGATCTCGGAATAACGATCTACTCTGTCTCTTGCGACTGTGGCGGCGGCGTTTCTTTCGAAACGCCGCCGCTTTCTTGTTGGTCGCGTCAGCTGGCGGGTGTGCTGCCGGTGAGGCCGGCGATTTTCAAGGCAAAGGCGAAATCGCGGGCGGTTTCCTTTAGGCGCTCGTAGCGGCCCGATGCGCCGCCGTGGCCGGCGCCCATATTGATTTTCAGCAGAAGCAGGTTGTCGCCGGTGTTGAGACGGCGCAGCTTGGCGACCCACTTGGCCGGCTCCCAATATGTGACGCGGGGATCGGTGAGGCCGCCGGTGGCGAGGATGTGGGGGTAGGCTTTCGCGGTGACATTGTCGTAGGGCGAGTAGGCGCGGATGGTGGCGAAATCTTCCGCGCTTTCGATCGGATTGCCCCACTCGGGCCATTCGGGCGGCGTGAGGGGGAGATCCTTGTCGAGCATGGTGTTCAAGACATCGACGAAGGGTACGTCGGCGATGATGCCGAGAAAGAGATCGGGAGCGAGGTTGGCGACCGCACCCATCAGCATGCCGCCTGCCGATCCACCGTTAGCGACGATGCGGCCGCGGGTGGTGAGGCCCTCGCTGACGAGCAGGTCACCGGCGGCGATGAAATCGGTGAAGGTGTTTGGTTTCTTCTTGGCCTTGCCGTCCTTGTACCAGCGGTAGCCCTTATCTTTGCCGCCACGAATATGCGCGATGGCGAAGATGAACCCGCGATCGACGAGGGACAGGCGGCCGGTGGAGAAGGATGCCGGCATGGAGATGCCATACGCGCCATAGCCATAGAGGAAGGCTGGAGCTGAGCCGTCGAGCGGGGTCGACTTGCGATAGAGCAGCGAGACGGGGACGCGCTCGCCGTCGGGGGCGAGGGCAAAGAGGCGGCGCGTGATGTAGTCGTCGGGATTGTGGCCGGAAGGAATTTCCTGGCGCTTCTTCAGCACGCGGGTGCGTGTGGCCATGTCGTAGTCGTAAGTCTCCGCTGGTGTCGTCATGGACGAATAGGTGAAGCGCAGGTTTGCCGTATTGAATTCATAGCCGCCCGCCATGCCGAGGGAATAGGCCTCCTCGGCGAAGGCGATTGGATGTTCGGCGCCGTCGGCGATGCGGCGGACGACGATGCGGGGCAAACCATCTTCGCGTTCCAGGCGCGCGATGTGATGCTGGGTGACGGAGACTTCGATGATCAGGCGCCCTGTGCGGTGAGGTACGATCTCAATCCAATTCTCGATGCCGGGGGTGGCGACGGGCGTTTCGACGATGCGGAAGTCTTCCGCGTCGTTCGAGTTTGTCGTGATGATGAAGCGGTCGCTGTGGTGTTCGACGTCATATTCGTGGCCCGTGGAGCGGGGTGCGATCACACGGGGCATGGCCTTGGGATCGTTGGCATCAAGGGTGTGGAATTCGCTCGTCTGGTGGTCGTGGGCGTTGATCAGAACGAAGGCGCGCGATTGGGCGCGGCCTAGGGCCAGAAAAAAGCTTTCGTCGGCTTCTTCGTAAACGCATTCATCGCTGCTCATCGGCGTGCCGATGGTGTGGCGCCAAACGGCGCGCGGGCGGTGATTGGCGTCGACGCGGATGTAGTAGAGCGTGCGGCTGTCGTTGGCCCAGGCGACGTCACCGCGCGTGTCGGGAATTTCGTCGGGGAGGTTTTGCCCGGTCGCGGCATCGCGAATGCGGATGGTGTAGAGTTCGGAGCCTTTGTCGTCGGTGGAGAAAGCGATGAGGGCATGATCGGGGCTGTGGCTGGCGGCGCCGAGGTCCCAATAGGTTTTGCCGGTGGCCTCGGCGTTGCCGTCGATCAGGATCGACTCATCTCCGCCGGCGCGCGGACGGCGGCACAGGCGCGGATATTGGCCGCCGGTTGCAAAACTCGAGAAATATTCCCAGTCGCCGTCGGGAGTCGGCACGGTGCGGTCGTCAGGCTTGAGGCGGGCTTTCATCTCTTGAAAGAGTGTTTGCTGCAGGACCTCGGTGTCGGCAAGGGCGTCGGCCGCATAGGCGTTTTCAGCTTCGAGGTAGGCGCGGATGTCCGGGTCAAGGGTAGCTGGATCGCGCATGACCTCTTGCCAATTCTCGGCACGGAGCCAGTGGAAGGGGTCGTGGAGAGTTTGGCCGTGACAGGAGGTGAGGTGGGATTTTTCGGCGGCGAGCGGCGGGGGTAGTCGCGTCACGGGGACCTCGCGATTGGGTGGGAAAGGGGCTGCGCGACGGGCAACGCCCAGAGAGGGTGTCGTAGCCGCTCGGGGCGGACATGGCCAGATGACCCGAGACGGCGATTGAGACGCCGGGCCGGGCGGCAACGAAATATTATTATGGTTGGGGAAGACTAGCGCCCGGAAAGAACTGTTGTTCCAGGCCGCGAGAACTCCTTATCTTGACTCGAATACTTGGCGGGGCCAGTGCTTTTCAATACATGATCGAAACGGGGGCAGACCATGGACGATCAAAACCAACTGGGGCTGGTCGAGTTGACGGCCCGGATCGTCTCGGCGTTCGTCAGCAAAAACACGCTGAGCGCCAGTGACTTACCGCAGTTGATCAGCGACACGCATGCCGCGCTTAGCCGGGTGACGGGCGGCGCGCCGCCGCCGGAGCGGGAAGAGATTAAGCCGAAAGTGCCGGTTAAGCGGTCGGTCATGCCCGATCACATCGTTTGTCTGGAAGACGGCAAGAAGTTCAAGTCGCTGAAGCGGCATTTACGGACCCATTACAACTTGTCGCCGGACGACTACAGGGAGAAGTGGGGTTTGCCGCCGGACTATCCCATGGTGGCGCCGAATTATGCGCGTGCGCGCTCGGATCTGGCCAAGAAGATGGGGCTGGGGACGCGCAAGGAGCGGGATTAGTCCGCAGTGTTGACTGGCCGTGCGCCGCGGCTCTTTCCGCATTCGCGGTGATAGAGGGCCAGCAGTTGGGCGTGGCGGGATAGGTCATACGTCCAGTGTCCCGCGAGACCACGCCGGCGTTCGGCTCTGAGCGCGCGCCGCAGGAGCGTTAATATTCGCTGGCGGCCGGCAGGACTTTGATCGGTGACTTCGTGAGGCCAGAGCGGGAGCAGGCGCAACAGGTCGTGCGCGCGTGCCGGGCCGGGGTGTTCAACGGTCTCTTCTTTTTGCTGCGGCTTGGCCACGGCTCGCTCTCATCTTGTTGATGGGGCGAGTTTGGCTTCAGCGGGAGGCGCGGGGATAACCTCGCGCGACCAGCAAAGATTTCTATTTATCCCCGCCGTTCACCGCGAGCCTATCAAGGAGGGGGCAGGGATGCCGCTTGCGCGTAGGCTCTTCGCATCGGCACCGCTGGGAGTAACGTCAGATGATGCAGCAACCCGTTTGCGAACCGGGATCGACGACTTCATCGGTCGTCTTATGTCGTGGCTCCTATGGCGCCGCGGGGGAATTTGGCGCTGTGCGCGGGATCATCGAGGTGACGGTCGGGCAGGTGTTCAGCATTTTGCCGGAGGACCTCTGGTCGGTCAGCCGGGGGGCGGGCGCGGGTGGCATTGGCGCGGCAGGTGGCCATGTATCTCAGCCATGTGGTGTGTGGACTCACGCTGACCGAGGTTGGCCGTTTGTATGTACGCGATCGCACAACGGTGGGGCATGCGTGCGGCGTCGTGGAAGATCTGCGGGACGATGCGACCTTCGACCGGGTGTTGGATCTGGTGGAGACGATCGTGCGCTTCCGGTTGCAGACGATAGAGCTGCGGGGTGTGGAATGAGTGATCAGTCCGGGCGTGGGGAAGCTGGACCGACGCCGCATCTCAGTTTCGGAGCGATGCTGCGTAAACTCGCGCAGCGCCGGAGTGTGCTGGTGGCGCCTGGGAGCGCGATGCCACGCGTTTCGTTCGCGCTGCTGCGGTCCGGTGAGGCGCATGGCACGGTCATTCGGGCCGATTTCGATCGCGCGCGGCGGTTGGGTCTCATCGAAGCCAATCAGGGCGGGGATGGGTGGCGGCTTTCGGCGAAGGGACGGGATGCGGTGCGGCGGTTGACAAGCGCCGGGGAGGATCGCGAGGCCGCGGTGCCCGTCGCGTCAGGGCCTGGCCAGAATCTCGACGAGAGTCCGTTGGCGTGGCTGCACCGGCGGCGCGGCAAAGACGGTGCAGCGTTGATCAGCGAGACGCAGTTTATGGCGGGCGAACGGCTGCGTGCCGATTTTACATTCGCGCAAATGGCGCCGCGTGTGACGGCGAATTGGGACGCGGCGTTGGGGGCCTCAGGCGGGCGGCGCAATGGGCCAGGCGGCGGGGCGGAGATCTCCGGCCATGTGCTTGCTGCGCGGGAGCGGGTGGCCCATGCGTTGAAGGCAGTGGGGCCGGAACTCGCCGGCATTCTTCTCGATGTGTGCTGTTTTTTGAAGGGCATTGAGGATGCGGAGCGCAGTGTCGGCTGGCCGCAACGATCTGGCAAAGTGGTGCTGCAGCTCGCATTGTCGAGTTTAGCGCGGCACTATGGGATTGTTGAAACGGGCCGCACCTGTTTGTCGCGGCCGCGATCGTTGCACTGGGGGGCGGCGGATTACCGGCCGTCGATCAGCAACGAAGTCGGTGAGGCGATGGATCAGCCGGTGGCGGATTGAGCGGCGGCGTCTTTCGCTTCGGCCCGAATGCGAGCAACCATGGAAGCTAGACCGTTCGACCGCTGTGGCGTCAGGTGATCTTTGAGGCCCAGTTCGGCGAAATCTTGGAGTGCGTCGTGGCCGGCGATCCAGTCAGCGGGGCGATCCTGATAGATTTCGAGCAGGATGGCCACGAGGCCGCGAACGATATGCGCGTCGCTGTCGCCATCGATGTGCATGAGTGGCGCCCCGCCGCCCGATTGCGGCATCAGCTTGGTGACAAGCCAGACTTGGCTGGCACAGCCGCGCACTTTGTTGGCATCCGTCTTGGCAGCGTCGGGCAGACCTGGCAGCGCGCGGCCCAGTTCGATGACATAGCGGTAGCGATCCTCCCAGTCGTCGACGAGGGCGAAGTTGTCTTTTAGTTCGGCGAAGGACATTTGTCTCCTGACAGACGGGCGCGTCGGGCGCCGTCCCATCTGGACTTAATCGCTCTGTTCGCAGGGGGCAAGCTATCGCGGGGAATCGGATGGCAGCTTATCGAGCGCGCTGATCAGCGTGGGCGCTGCGGATCGCCGGCGCGCCAGCGCGGTTCAAGATCGCGTGAGGTCAACGTTCCGCGATCTGAGAGAGATGACGTTTCGGCTGGCGCCGCGTTGGATGCCAGATCGATGCTGTCTTTGAAAACATGGGTCATGGCGACATCGTAGGCGACACCGGCGGCGAATTCAGCCTTGACCTTGAAAACCTCCCAGGCGTCGGCAGCGGTTTCGCAGGATTTGGCGTTGCGGTCGCAGTAGGTGATGGTCCACTGGGCGGCATCGACGGCGGCCTGCTGCAACCGCTCCTGCTGCGCCCGGTCGGACGGCAGGAGCGCGATGACCGCGCCAACAATGATGACTGTGCGTACCAACGCCATAGTCGACTTCTACCCAATAAAAATTCGCCGGCTTTGATGAGCCTCAATATCCAAACTAGCGCACTTCAATCAAGGAACAGCAAGAGAAGGCGATTGCATTTGATTGGCATTTTCGGTGCGGTGGTCATGGATCGTTTACGCTTCCGGGCGGCGGTTAACGAGGTGTTAACGCGGGCTGGCCATACTCCGAAACCAACTCAGATGAGTAGAGGAACTCCCGGCCTCATGTCCGCACGCATTTCCAGATTGGCCATGACGTCGTTTGCCCTGCTGTCGGGTGGCGTGGCGCTCAACATGACTGTCATGCAGCCCGGGTCGCGTCACGATGTGGCGGCACGCGAGAGCGTGTGGGGGGCGGTGAAGGAAACGGCGGCGCTGGCGGCGCCCGAAATCGATACGAGTCGCGGTGGGCAGACTGCGCCGTCGAATGAGCCGGCGGCCGGTCCTGTGCCTGGCGGTTTGGAGCCGGTGACGCCCGGCATCGGCCAGAGGGTCGTTGTCTCGCCACCGGGTGCCGACCTCCGCGATGTGACGCGAGATATCCAGACAGCGCTGGCTGCGAAAAGCTATGAAACCGGCGGACAAGACGGCATTGCCGGTCCGGTGACTCAGGCGGCTATTCTTGCATATGAGATCGACAACGGGTTGCCGTTGACGGCCGAGCCCAGCGACGCCCTTTTACAGATGATCAGAGATGGGCGCCGCGGTCCTGCGACGAACGCCTCAACCGCTCCTGGACCCAAAGCGGATGCCTTGATACGCTCGGTGCAAGGATCGCTGTCCAAACTCGGCTACAAGGTCGGTCGCGCCGACGGACGCCTCGGTGAAGCGACGATCGCGGCCATCCGCGCCTTTGAGAAGCAGCAGGTGATGCCCGATACCGGCCGCATCTCCGGAGATTTGGTCTCACGGCTGACACGGCTCAGCAGCCAGGCGCGCACGGCCGACAGGCGTTAGGCTCTCACGTCTCTCGTCGCGTTTGACCCCGGCGCTCGACTGCGCGAGCGAGTGTGCGGGAAGCTTCATCCCGCGCTTGCGCATCGAAAAGGTCAGCCATGCGGCTCAAAGCCGGGATCTGGATCAAAGCCTATATCCGCCGGTTGGCCGTTGAGGGGATCATGGCCGTCATCGCGCGCCATGGCGATGACGATGCGGGTGCGATTTTTGTGCGTGTGAGCCGTCTTGATGGCACATCGCTGCTGTTCGGCCCGGCACCCGCGGGGCTCGATGAAGCGCAGGCGGACAGGCCGATGATGGCGCTCTTTGACGGCCGGCCGGTCGCAGATGAGCACGCCGATCTCTATCTGGAGCGGCAGCGGGAGTTCGATTCCGATTTGTGGATCGTGGATGTCGAATCGCGCGACGGGCGACACTTTCTTGACGAATGGCTGATGCCACCGCTGGATTGACGAAGGACCCCGCGTGTTGCGCCATTAACACTTCGTTAATGCCTGCAATCGAGATAATGATTTCGGCGATTCGTACGGTTACGGACGAATGCTGTTTGCGACGTTGGCGGCGCGAACGCATCTCAATCGGGAGACTTACCATGAGCAACGTGCTCGCGTTTCGTCCCGCGTCTGCCGGAGTTCCGGCGTCCATCCGACCCGCGTCTGCTACGGGGGAGATCGTAATTTTTCCTGGCGTCCGGTATGAGCGCAGAGTTGATGCGGCCGATACTGGACCCGAGCCGCAGCGTGGCGGCGGGCAAGAGACGCGGCGGCGGTCGAAGCGCCGCTGAGCGGTTCGTTCACGGCTTGGGCTGCTGGATCTGGCAGGCTGCTGCGTTGAGTTCTGCATCGGTGCGGGCACGATAGGCGAAACCTGCATCGGGCGCGCGCAAGACGGCCAAACCGCGAAGGGCTTGCACGCGAAGTTGGTTTTGCCGCGGGGAGCGCAGGCCCTGCGCCTCGGGCGTGAGGCCCATGAAGCGATCATCATCGGGAACGAGCAGAAGAGACACCGCGGTGGGGCGGTCCGGCCGGCCGGCTGCGGTGTAGATCGCCAATCCATTCTTATCGTAGAGCGTCAGTGACCAACCGGGAGCGGGCAGGGATGCCGTCAGTGCGACGGGGGCTTGCCGCGTATCGAACAGGCACATGGCGATGCGCGCGTCGGGCGCCAGATACGGCAGCGGCTGCGCCTCCGGCGTCACGGGTGGAAAGACAATCATGGTGTTCGCCTTCAACGCCGGGGCGAGGCGATCCCAGGCTGAGGACATGGCGAGGCTGGGCGCGGTGAAGACCGTTGCAATATGCAAAACGGTGATCGCGAAGAGCGCGGCGATGACCAACCGCACGTCGATGCGACGGAGTTGGGCGAGAACCGTTTTCATCGGCAGCTCTTGGCTGTGATTTGGGGAACACGGGTCGCGAGATCGACCGTTTCGGCGCCGGTTCCGAGGGCGACGGACATGTCTATGAGTGTGAAAACAACGCTCAGGTTGCCCGCGCCGCTCGTCGGCAACCAGTTGCCGCCGCCGGCCGAGCGCGAGAGGAGTGCGATAGCGCGGCCGTCTGGCGAAATGGCGGCCGTGTCGCTGGTAAAGGCGTAGCGGGCGGCGGCATTCTGGATCAGGCGGCCGTCCGCGTCGAACACGGCGAGGCTCCACCAGGACGCGGCGGGCGCTGTGACAGAGATCTCATAGTCGCAGGAGGAATGCAGCGCGTCGCCGGCGCCGTCCGCGCGCGCGATCCACGTTTCGGCAATGTCGGCTGGCAGAGGAAGGGCGCCGATGCGCGCGTGATGGGCGCGGGTGTAGGGATCGGCGTCGGGACGCGCGGTCGCAGTCCACATGCTCCAGGGGCCGGACGTAAGGGTCGTGAGGGTGGAGCCGTGATCCATCATCATGTACGCGCTGGAGAAGCCGCCAGTCAGAACGACGAGAATGAAGAGCGCCCAATCCGTGGCGAGCCGCATCAGTGCCGCGATGCGTTTCTTGACCTGATGCCGCCAGAACCGTGTGCCGCGCAGCGTGGTCAGCCAGGAGCGGCCGTTTGTTGAGGAGGATGCGAAAACGCGCTGCGGTAGCGCGATCCGTGCGGTGGCGGCGCGGGTGCCGTCGATGATGGCGCGGATCATTGGACAGACCCGCTGGCGGGTGTTGCCGTATCGGCTGTGCGTCCCGGCGTGAGACTGGGGATCGCGGCGCGATTGCCGGGGCGTGTGGCGGGCTGTGGTGGGCCATCGCTGGCAGGCTTGGCTTCGAGGCCGGCCGCCTTGCGAAGGTCCGTTGCCATGTTACGCAGAATGGAGCGGGCGGCATCGGGCAATTTGCGCGACGCCTTGGCGGCTGCGTCGGCTTCGCCGGTCAATTGCGCGGCGAGGGCGGGATCGGTCCGGCGCAGTTCGGCGATCCGTTGCTGTTCAGCGAGTTGGACGGGGTGTGGATCGAGACCGGGCAGTGTGGGGATGTTCATATCCTTGTGCGCAACGGCCATGAAATCGTGCCAGATCGGCGCCGCGATTTGGCCGCCCGTGTTGCCGTGCGACATGGGACGGTTGTCGTCGTTGCCAAGCCAAACAGACGCAACATACCGCCCGGTGTGGCCGACGAACCAGATGTCGTTAGGGCCGGATGACGTGCCGGTCTTGCCGGCAGAGTGTGTGAATTCGAGACCGGCGCGCTGGGCGGTGCCGTCGGTGACGACTTTATTCATCATCCAATTCATGCCGGCGGCGACTTCGGGCTTGATGATTTGGGGGGCGGCGGGCTCGTCGCGCTCGCGGCTGTAGATCAGTTCGCCCTTGGAATTGTAGAGCTCCGTAACCGCGTACGGCAACGCGCGCTTGCCGCCGTTGGCGAAGGTAGCGAAGCCGCCGGTGTGTTCGAGCGGCGTGATGCCGTAATCGCCGAGGGCCATGGAGCAGGACTTGCGGATGCCTTTGATGCCGAGGCGCTGCGTGAGTTCGATGACATTCTCGCGGCCGACTGCGAATGACAATTCGGCAGCCACGGTGTTGAGCGATTTGGCGAGCGCCATCCACAGCGGCATGCGCGCGCCCGAGCCACCGCCGCCGCCGTAGTTGGATGGGCTCCAGCGGCCGCAGGAGCGGGAGGCGTCGCGGACGCTTGTGGTTGGCGTGTAGCCCCGCTCAAGGGCTGCGGCATAGACATAGACCTTGAAGGACGATCCGGGTTGGCGGCGGGCCGATGTGGCCCGGTTGAATTGGCTTTCGCCGTAGTCGGGGCCGCCGACCATGGCGCGGACGGCGCCGTCCGTTTCCATCGCGACGAGAGCGCCAGAGTTGAGCCTTAGGCTGCGGCCGCGCTGGCGGATGAAGGGGACGATTGCGTCGTCGGCGGCTTTTTGCAGCGAGAGGTCGATGGTGGTGCGGGCGGTGAGCACGTATTGGCCCCTGCCTTCGCCCAGCTTTTGGACTTCCTCGAAGGCGTAGTCGAGGAACCAGTCGGGGCTGTCAGTGACGCGCGTGTCGATAATCTTGGCGGGGTTAAGCCGGGCTTCGTGGACTTCGGCCGCGCTGTAGAAACCGGCTTCGACGAGGTTTTGCAGGACTTCGTTGGTGCGCGCGCGGGCGGCCGGCAAATTGATATGCGGGGCGTACTTTGTCGGCGCCTTATAGAGGCCGCCGAGGAGGGCTGCTTCGGCAAGCGTGACGTCGCGGACGGATTTGTTGAAATAGAATTGGGCGGCGGCTTCGACGCCAAAAGCGCCGCCACCCATGTAGGCGCGATCGAGATACATCTTTAGGATTTCGCGCTTGGTAAAGCGGCTTTCGAGAAGGAACGAGAGGAAGAGTTCCTTGATCTTGCGGTGGAGTGAGCGCTCGGAGGACAGGAACAGGTTTTTGGCCAACTGCTGTGTGAGGGAGGAGCCGCCCTGGACAACGTCGTTGGCGCGCAGGTTTTCGGCCAGCGCGCGGACTGTGCCGAGGACGTCGATGCCGTAGTGTTCGAAGAAGCGGCGATCTTCGGTGGCGAGCGTCGCCTTGATGACGCTTTCGGGAATTTCCTCAAGGGGCACGGCATCGTTGTGGAGGATGCCGCGTTTGCCGATTTCGTTGCCGTCTTTGTCGAGGATCTTGACGCTGTACTGACCGGTGAGGAAGCGGCCTTCGTCGAACTCGTTGAAGGCGGGGATGGCGAGGGCGAAGAGGACCACAAAACCGCCGGCACCCAGGGTGAAGCCTTCGGAGGCAAGTTCATTGACGAGGCGCTTCCAGCCGGTGAGCTGAAAGCGGGCGAAGAATGTCTGGCCGGCATTCCAAAAGTCGCGGAGGCGCGAGCCGGTTTCGGACAGCGTCGAATCGATCTTGGCGTCGAGCCCCATGAGGTTCGACAGCTTGTCGCGTCCGCCTTGCTTGAAAAACCAGTCGCTCAAACCTGTCCGCCTCGCTTATGACAGTCACATCCGGGGGATCGACGATCCTCCTTATTCTAGGGCCGCGCGGGCCGTGCTTGGACGATCCTGACCATCAGGGTCCCACCAGCTAGCTCCGCGCGCGCCCGATAAGGGGCAGGGTAAATGGCTAAGATGGGGCAGGACCGGCGGAATCGGCCGTCAACCAAGGATGCAAATCTAGCACCTCTTGCCCAGCCGGCGCGAGGGGGACGTGGGCGCGCAGCGCGCGCCAAGACCGAGGACCGGGCGGAGAGCAAACCCTTCTGGGAAACGAAGACGTTAGAGGCGATGACTGCGGCGGAGTGGGAAGCGCTGTGCGATGGATGCGGGCGCTGCTGCCTCAACAAACTCGAGGATGAAGATACGGGTGAGATTGTGCTCACCCGTCTGGCCTGTGCGCTGCTCGACATCGGGAAGTGCCGGTGTTCGGACTATCCGAATCGCTTCGCAAAGATGCCGGATTGCATCAATCTCACTCCGGAGAAGGTGCGGTCGCTCGCGTGGCTGCCAGCAACATGTGGATACCGGCGGGTGAAGGAAGGGCGGGGGTTGGCATGGTGGCATCCCTTGGTGTCGGGCGATGCGGAGACGGTGCATCAGGCTGGCATTTCCGTGCGCAGTTTTGCGCGTTCGGAGACGGGGGTTCGGGAGGCCAATTTTGTCCGGTACATCATCTCGGACTTTGACGCCGATTGATGTGTCGTTGCATGCTTTTCTGGCATTTGCGGCAGTTAGCGTTCGCGAAACGCCCAGGTGAACGAGGGCGGCGCCGTGATGGGCGGCGTCAGTGCCAGTGCCGCCGGATTTGCAGATGAGTGATCCCGCCGTTTTTTGGCGGAAATGATGCGGTCGCACGGGCAGTCGCAGCTGTGCCGTTTGCGAACGCTCGGGCCGGCAACGGGACCGCCAAGCCAACGGTCGGGTTGTCGTCGAACTCGGTATTCGCCCCGCCCCACGCGATCCAGGTGATCAAGTCCTAGCCGTTTGAAGCGCCGAAGCCCCAGTTGGGATGGGAAATCCGCGCGGGCCTTACGGGCAAGTTGATCTTGGACCACAACCGAATTGACAGAACCCTGCCAATGTGAAAACCATTGTCATGGGAACTTGACATGTCAATGTGTCAATTTCAGCTTACACTTTGGTCTTGCTTTCGGTCTGGGTTGAACGGGCTCCCGAATCCGATCGCTCACGTGCTTCGCCGACGGTCTCCCTCTGGAAGGCCGGCGACATACCAACCCACGAATTCGTGGGCTCCGCCCCGAAATCGGTCGTGGCGGTCACTCAGGAGAAGTCGGCTATGGATAGCTTGAACGATCCAAACAAGGTCTGGCCTACGGGCCTGACCGCCAGGGAATCAGAAGCCCTGCACCGGTATATGATCGACGGGACGCGCGTCTTCGGCGCTATCGCGCTGGTGGCACACTTTCTCGCCTATCTCTACACGCCTTGGATGGGTTAAAGGAGAACGATCATGAACAATGGACGTATGTGGTGTGTGGTGAACCCGACCGTTGGGATTCCACTGTTTCTCGGCGGTGTGGTCGTGGCCTCGCTGTCGGTACACACGGCGATTTTGACCAACACGACGTGGTTTGCCGACTTCTTGGCCGGCAGGACGATGGGAGCCACAGCTCAAATCGACACGAAGGGTACATCGCCGGTGGCGTTGAAGATGCAGGACGGTAAGGCCGCCTCTGCCGTCAGCTTCACGCGGCCGGCGGGTGATCTCGCCTTAGCGAGTTCGACGACGACTGTGAAGTAAGTGCACTGCAGCCATGGTGCGAACCTGAGGCCCGGGGGCTCGAAGCCCGGGTCCCAGGCGCTCCCCCGGCCGCGCTTTGCCGCTTTCGGGCAATTCTGGATCGGTTTCCATTATGAACCGCGTCAGCCAAAAGATCATGAGAACGTGGGCTGAGCTCGGGCCGCGCTTTCTGCCGTTCGCAGATGTGGCGAGCGATGACTTGCCGCTGTCGCGCTTGTTGCGGCTGTCGCTGATCCAAGTTTCGGTCGGGATGTCGCTGGTGTTGCTTGTCGGCACACTCAATCGCGTGATGATTGTTGAGCTTGGCGTGCCGGCCTCCATCGTTGGGGTAATGATCGCGCTTCCCGTTTTGTTCGCGCCGTTCCGGGCGCTCATCGGGTATCGCTCGGATACTTACAAATGTGTGCTGGGATGGAAGCGCATCCCCTATATCTACCGCGGCACGATGCTGCAATTCGGCGGACTGGCGATTATGCCGTTCGCGCTGCTGGTTTTGGCCGGTAAGGGCCATTCTGCCGATGTTCCGGCTTGGATCGGTCAGGCGGCCGCAGCGCTCGCATTTCTTCTCGTTGGCGCCGGTATTCATACGACGCAGACGGTGGGTCTAGCGCTGGCGACGGATTTGGCGCGGCCTGAGGACCGGCCGAACGTGGTCGGTCTCATGTATGTGATGCTGCTGGCCGGATCGATTGTGAGTTCACTGGTTTTTGGGGCGTTGTTGGTCGATTTTCAACCGGGCCGGCTGGTGCAGGTGATTCAAGGGGCGGCGGTTGTCACGATTGTTTTGAATGGCATTGCGCTGTGGAAGCAGGAGGCGCGGCGGCGCTTCGCCGATGACGAAAACGAGCCGCCGGAGCCAGGTTTCGCGGAGGCGTGGAGCCGGTACATTCAGGGCCATGATGCGGTCAGGCTGCTGGTGATTGTCGGACTAGGGACGATGGCGTTCAGCATGCAGGACGTGCTGCTTGAACCTTACGGCGGCCAAGTGCTCGCGATGACCGTCAGCGAGACGACGCGGCTGTCGGCTGCGCTGGCAGGCGGGGGGCTGCTTGGTTTTGCCGTCGCCTCATATGTGTTGAGCCGTGGCGCCGATCCGTTTCGCATGGCTGGGTATGGCGCGCTCGTTGGTGTGGTCGCGTTCGGCACGGTGATCGGCTCGGCCACTCTTTTCTCGACGTCGGTGTTCGGTGTTGGGGTCTTCTTGATTGGTGCCGGTGGTGGGTTGTTCGGACATGGAACGTTGACCGCGACCATGAATATGGCACCGCGGGAGCAAGTGGGACTGTCACTGGGTACGTGGGGGGCCGTACAAGCGACTGCTGCCGGACTTGCGGTTGCTTTGGGTGCCGTGTTGAGAGACGCTGGAGCCCAGTGGTGGCCGGAATTCGGGTCTATTGCTGCCTATCATCTCGTCTATGGCATCGAAATTCTGATGCTTCTGGTTACACTCGCGGCGATGTATCCTTTGGTTCGTGGCGGCCTGAGCGGGCGGCCGGACCTTACATCGCATGTTTTGGAACGGACCACGTCGAACGGGCGTGCTCTCTAGTCAGTTGGATCAGCCATGCAGACAATCAGCCGCCTTTACTCGACCGAAGATACTGCCCGCAAAGCTTCGGACGATCTTACGCGCCGGGGTTACCGGGATGTCCATGTTTTTGCAGGGCGTCAGGGTGAGGGTGCGGCATCTGCATCTCGGGACACGATCGTCAAAGATATGGTGAAGGCCTATGTCCTGCGCAGCGAGGCAGAGATTTATGCCGGGCGCGTGGCCAATGGATCGAGCCTTGTTGTCGTCCACGCACCGTTCTCAGGTGGGGCCAAGGCGACCCGCGTTCTGAATTCCTATGGGCCCATCGACAAAGGCGTACCGGAGCCGGACTTCTCGATCGAACAGTGGGACGAAAGCGTGCCACTGTCGAGCGCGCTGCGATTGCCGCTGTTGACGAAGACCGCATTGCCGTTTGAGGCGGTCGTTGGTGTTCCATCGCTGCTCAAAAGAAAGCATATTTTTGGCAGCGCGCGCTTGTCAGATAATGCCACCCCGTTCTCCTCGGCGACGGGGATGCCAGTTCTGACGGATAATGCTACGCCGCTGTCGTCCTGGCTTGGATTCCGGCTGCTGAAAACGGGGCGGGTCCTTACGAAGTGATCGTCGCGGGCTTTTGCGCGGAGGATTGCAGGCGGCCGGGCGTTTGCTTGGCCGGTGGGCTGCCGATTGCGGGCGAATAAGACATGATGGCTGACACGTAGCGATCGACCGCATCTGAAAAGCGGATGGAGCACACGCTGTATTGATAGGGTGAGGTTTGAGATCACTCACCCGATTTTAGGTTTGACGGCGAAAAGAGCAGCCGGAGACGCGGGGGGCTTCTCCGGCTGCTGCTCGATCGGTTGAGCGGGGGACGTTACTCGATCGAGCAAGGGACCTCGACGGTGGTGCCGGTTGCGGCGATGAACTTGCGGCATGTCGTGGGCGTGGCTGCGACTTCGACAGTTGCGGTTTCAGTCGTTTCGGGCTTTGCGGTTTCGATAACGGCGGCCACTGTTTCCTGCTTGGGTTCCGACTTTGCTGCAGCGAGCGTGCGAGCCTTGGTAGCTGCGCGGGCCTTGGCGATCTCGATCGTCTTCTGGCGCTTTGCTGACGCGATGGCGCGGCTTTCGGCGGCCTTCTTGGCGCGGAGTTTTGCAGCGTAGGCCGGCGACGGCGTGCTGTAGTTGGCGCGAGCGCTGTAGCCGCCGCCGTGTCCGCCACCGCAACCGGCATGTGCCGCAGCAGTGAGGACGAGCGTGGCGAGGAGGGCGGCGGTGGCCGTGGCGGCGAGGGACTTGAGTGACTTTGTTGCGAGGGTCATGGCGGTGATCCTTTTTTGTTTGCGCCATCTGGTTCCGCTTCGCGGAGCCGGCCCGATGGCGCGGGGGAGAGGGTTGCGCGTTGGGATCACTTTGGACGCGGAGCGCTGCGCGCGCTGTTTCCGATGTGACAGGGGCGGGAGTTTTCGGGTTATCCCCGGCTGGTGGGGGTGGGGTAGACTGGAGTGTTTGTCTTCGATCTCCGCTGCAATAGATTGAAAATAAACAGAAAAGTCGTAATTCCTATTTGACAGCGGGACGCTGCTGATGTAGGTTTTGGGTATGGTGCGAGAGTTGCGGGCGGCGCGGAGGCAGTGATGCTTCCGGGCCGTTTTCGTTTTCAGGGCCGTTGTCGTTTTCAGGTCCGTTGGACGTGGGATCTCGCACCAGTTCGCATTCGCTCCGGCATCGTAGACGCACGAGGTGGCTTCGCATGGTGGTGCGTGTGAACCTCGGCGTCGAGGCGTGGGTCGCCATCCGTCTGGCGTATGAGAGGTCGGATGAAGCCGTCCAGGCCATCGGGCTGCGGTACGGGGTTAGCAGAGACCGCATCTACACGCAGATGCGGCGTGAGAACTGGACACGGCGCTCGCAGCGCAGCGGCCGGCCGGTGGCCGACGTGCCGCCGCCGGCGCCGATGACGCTTGAATCATGTGCAGCAGCAGAAACGGCCGCCGTGGACCTCGACTTCGAGCGCCCGGTGGAGACGCATGAGCAGCGATTGGAGCGGCTGCATCGGATCATCGACCGGCTCCTGATGAAGCTGGAGAGTACCATGGCAAGAAACCCGAACATGACACCGCAAGATCAAGAGAAGACGGCGCGCGCCGTGACGCAG
>JALHQM010000056.1:0-8473 GCA_022841965.1 Hyphomicrobium sp.
AACGATATCGTGATGCTTGAACAGGAGCGGCCGGACGGACAGCCGCTGATGACCAGCGTTGCTATGACGGGCGCGGTGGTGTGCGAGACTATGACCTACCGTTATGATCCGGACGCGCCCGCGTCGCTCGATGATGTGTCGTTCGAGGTGAAGGCGGGTGAGCGCATCGGGCTCGTGGGTGCCATCGGCAGCGGCAAAACGACATTGCTGAAGATGATCCACGCGGTGCATCTTCCGACGCATGGGCGCGTGCTGGTGGACGGTGTGCCGGTGCATCAAATCGATCCTGCTGTCCTGAGATCTGGCATCGGGCTGGCGTTGCAGGGGGCGGATCTGTTTCATGGAACGATCCGCAGCAACATCTCACTCGCCGATCCTGGTGCACCGGACGACGATATTCTGTGGGCGGCGCGGGCAGCCGGCGCGCTCGATTGGATCCTGCGGTTGCCGAAGGGTTTCGAGACGCCGGTACGCGAGCGCGGAGCGGGTTTGTCGGGTGGGCAGCGCCAATCCGTGGCATTGGCGAGAGCCCTTTTTAAACGCCCGAAAATCGTACTGCTGGATGAACCAACAAGCGATATGGACCTGGGCACGGAGCAGCATGTTGTGCGGTCGCTTTCCGTCGCGCTGAAGGGGCGGACGCTCATTGTGGTCTCGCACAGGCCGGCGATTTTGGCCTTGGTCGACCGGCTGATCGTGATGGATCAGGGCAAAAGAACTCTCGACGGTCCCAAAGAGGATGTGTTGCGCAAAATCGAGACGATGACGGCTGCCCGGTCGGAGCGGTTGACGCAGAAGCAGAAGCCTTCGGCCCCGCGCGGTGGTGCGGCATGAGTGCTCCGGGGCCAGTTGTTGATGTTCCTTTGGCCGCGAAGGCGGCGCCTGTGATGCCGCGAGCGGTGGGTGTGCCGTCGGCGATCAGCGCCGACCTACTCGCCATGCCGCCGCGGGGTCTTGACCGGTTGATGATGGCGCTGATCGCGCTCGTCGGACTCTTCTTTGTGTGGGCTGCCTTTGCCCGCATTGAAGAGGTGACAACGGGAAGCGGCCGGATTGTGCCGGCGAGCAAGCTGCAGGTGGTGCAAAATCTTGAGGGCGGTATCGTGACGGAAGTCCTGGTGCGCGAGGGCGCGTCTGTTTTGGCCGGCGACACGATCCTACGCATTGACCCAACGCAAGCGGGATCGACGCTGGGTGAGACGCGCGAGAAGATCGACGGTTATGCAGCGCTGCTCACCCGGCTCGAAGCTGAGGCGAATGGCAGCGAGCCGGTTTTTTCAGAGGAATTGAAGGCGCGGCGGCCGGACCTCGTGAAAGCGGAGGCTGAGAACTTCCGTGCGCGGCGGGATGGGTTGCAGTCGGCTGTGGCGGTTTTGCATACGCAAGAGCAGCAGCGCAGCCAAGAGATCATCGAGATCAATGATCGAATCGCAACACTGAAGCGGTCGTTGGCGCTCGCACAGGAACAACTGGAACTTATGAGGCCTCTGGTGGCCAGCATGTCGGCGTCGAGGGCTGAGATGCTGGCTGTTGAGTCAAAGGTGAACGATACGGCCGGTACACTTTCGGCGGCGGAATTGTCGCTACCGCGTCTGGAGGCTGCTGCGCGGGAAGCGCGCGATCGCATCGCGGAGAAGATTTCGGCGTTCCGCAATGAAGCGTTGCAGCAGATGTCGACGGCGCGTTTCGAGGCGGCGGTCTTAAGTGAGCAGGTCAAGGGCAATCAGGATCGGGTCAGCCGGACGACGGTGAAGGCGCCGGTGTCGGGTATCGTCAAAACGGTGCATGTGACGACGCCGGGGCAGGTTGTGCAGCCGGGGCAGAGCCTGATCGAGATCGTCCCGATGAACGACACGCTGCTTGTTGAAGCGCGGGTGAAGCCAAAGGATATCGCCTTTCTGCACCCGGGGCAGAAGGCCATTGTGAAGCTGTCGGCCTACGATTTCGCACTGTATGGAGGGCTGGAAGGTGTGGTCGAGCACATCGGTGCTGACAGCATCACGGACGACAAGGGTGAGACCTATTATTTGATCAACGTGCGAACGTCGAAGCGAACGCTGGCGAATAAGGGGGGCGAGCTGCCGGTGATTCCGGGCATGGTCGCAGATGTCGACGTGCGCACCGGCGAAAAAACAGTGCTGGGCTATCTTATGAAGCCGCTGACGCGGATGCAGCAAAGCGCGCTGCGCGAGCGCTGAGTGGAGGCCGTGAGAGATGCACGGTTTCGGCTACGTATTATTGCGGGATGTTTTTCCGAGAGTTGGAATTTGTTGCGAGAGGTACACCGTTACGTTTCGCGCCGTCTCAAAATCATAGGGCTTCACGAGTGCAGGCGCGTTGGGGTAGCGCGCGAGGATTGCGTCGGCATTGTTGCCGGTGGCAAAGGCCATTGGGATGGATCGTGCGGCGAGGACTTCGGCGACAGCGTCGCATCGGTGTTCATGGAGGTTGACGTCGAGGATCGCTGCGCCCGGCGACAGTTCGCTGATCATTTCGAGTGCTTGGGAGACGGTATGCGCTGGGCCTAACGCCTCGTGGCCGAGCTCGATGAGCCAGTCGGCCAACATCATGGCTATGAGCGGTTCGTCTTCTACAATCAAAATGCGAGCCATAACTGACCTCTGGCGTGGTTTGTTGCAGCGGTTGCGCGTAAGGTGGCCGACGATAGGACAGCCCTGGGATTAGGTCGAGCCGGACGTTCGAGAGGACGGCCTTGGGCCTCCTCAAGGATTTTTGGAGGATCGTGCGGTTGCGGAGACTAATCGACAGTATCTCGGCGGCATTGAGCGCCCGCTCGCTCTCTTTCCAGCTCAGACTGCTGGCATTGGCGACGGCTATTCCGCTGCTCCTGTTGGCGTTCTTAATGTTTCAGCAGATGGTTAACCAAGAGCGGGAGAGCATTCGGCAGGGTTTGCTGACGAACGCCAAGACGCTGGCGGGTCTGGTCGACAACGAAATTGAAACTCATGCGGCGATTGCATCCACGCTGGCCACGTCGCCAGCCTTGATCAACGGAAACTTTGAGGAGTTCTGGCGAGAAGCACGCGAGGCGTTGCGCTTCGCGCCGGGATCGTGGCTCAATGTCAGTGATCCGGATGGCACCATAAAACTGGCAACGCTCGTGCCGCTGGGCACCGCTTTGCCGAGGCATGCGGCACCGGAACTTATCGATCGCGCCTTTGCGACTGGCCGATATCAGGTCAGCGATGTACTGATCGCGGCAACGTCCCAGGAGCTGACGACATTGGTGGTCGTGCCGTTGTTCCGCGACGGGAAGCCGCTGTACTGCCTTTCCATCGCGGTGCTGCCCGAGACCATACTTCGACATCTAGAGGCGAAATTTTCGAGCAACTACATCGCTGCGATTATCGATCGTCAACATAAGTTCGTCGCCCGCATTCCCGGTCATAGCGAGCGGGTGGGGACACTGGCTGCGCCAGGGTGGCGCGCCGCGATTGCAAAGGCGCAGGAGGGCTGGAGCGAGAACGTGTCTGTCGAAGGGAACTGGATTTTGACGGGGCACGTGCCCACGACGTACGGATGGACGGTTGGCGTTGCCAACCTCGAAGCTGATCTCATGCAGCCGGTCAGACGCATTCTTTGGTCGTCGGCGATCGTTGCCGGTTCGTTGCTTCTTGCAAGTCTGGCTCTCGCATGGTGGCTGTCAGCGCGGGCCGGGCGCAGCATGACCGAACTGTCGGAGGCCGCACGGGCTGTTGTGGATGGTCCAACGCACGCGCTGCAAGCGCCGACACCGTTCCTTGAAGCGCGAATTATCGCTGAAAGCCTGGATATGGCATCGCGAGAGCTGCACAAGCGCGGTGAAGATCTGGCGCGCAGCAACACTCATCTAGAAAGTCAGGTGGCCGAGCGGACCAGCGATTTGATTGCAGAGATGCGCCGTCGTGAGGAGGTTGAGGGCACGCTTCGGCAGTCGCAGAAAATGGAGGCGATTGGTCAGCTCACAGGTGGTATCGCGCACGACTTCAACAACATGTTGACCATCGTCATTGGAAATATCGATACGCTGCAGCGGCGGTTGCGTTCCGTCGATGCGTCCATTTCGGCTCCGCTCGTCAATCCACTCGAAGCTGCGATGAAGGGCGCGAGGAATGCGGCCAAGCTCACACATCGGTTGCTGGCGTTTGCTCGTCAGCAACCGCTGGCTCCGCAAGCATCGGATATCCGCGTTTTGGTTGCGGGCATGTCGGATATGTTGACGCGGATGGCAGGGGAGGCAATCGATATCGAGACGGTGTCGGGCGCGGGCCTATGGCCTGTTCTGGTTGACGAAAATCAGCTTGAGAACGTCTTGCTCAACCTGATCGTCAACGCACACGATGCCATGCCGAACGGCGGGCGGATTACGATCGAGACCAGCAATGCGTATCTCGACGACACCTACGTCGCGAGTGTTGGCGACATCAAAGCGGGCCAGTTCGTCATGCTCAGCGTGAGCGACACAGGCACCGGGATCGCGCCCGATCAGATCGACAAGGTCTTCGAGCCATTTTTTACCAGTAAACCACCAGGACTGGGGACGGGTCTTGGGCTTGCGATGATCCACGGCTTCGTCAAGCAGTCAGGCGGACACATCCGCATCTACAGCGAAGTCGGGCATGGTACGACTGTGAAGATCTACTTGCCCCGCCTCCATTCTGCGGAGCCACCGGCCGTTGAAGCGCCGGTACTCAAAAGGCAACTGCTGCGCGCGATTGAGGGCGAGACCATTCTATTGGTCGAGGACGATGAAGGCGTGCGCGCGTATGCGGTGGGAATTTTGCAAGAGGCGGGGTATCGTGTCGTTGCTGTTGGTGACGGACCGGCTGCGTTTGACGCACTTGACGTGATTGATCGCGTCGATTTGCTTTTCACGGACGTCGTGCTGGGGGGAGAGATGAATGGCCGCCAGGTGGCTGAAAAGTTCGGTAGGCTGCGACCGCACGTTCCGGTCCTGTTCACCACTGGCTACACTCGAAACGCAATCGTGCATCATGGGCGATTGGATGCAGGCGTCAATCTTCTGAACAAGCCGTACACCAGCCAAGAACTCACCGAAAAGGTACGACAGCTTATTGATAGGGTATCGCCGGGGCAGGCGGACATCTGAGCTGTGGTGGCACGATGCGCCGTCGTTCGACGTCGCCATCGCGGGAACCCATTTTGGTTTGTCAGGCTTGGTCCAAGTCAGGGTTGCTCAGACGGGTCAGCATCGTCCTACTGTCGTCAAGCCTACGAGCGCTGGATGCGGCAAGACGATCTCGGTGACCGGCACACGCTTCATGCGCTCGGACATCAGGCCCTTGCTCTGAAAGGCTGCTGCGAATGTCGATAATTCTCTGGTTCGAGACCACGCCGCAGCAACGCTGCCCGTGAGGTAGACGCCGCCCCACGCGCCCGTTGCCAACACGAGATTTCCGCAAACGGCCCCGAACAGTTCACCGAACGCCGATGACACGGTGTACTGGTCGAACGTCTTGCTGGCGTCTCGGCCGAGCGCTAGGCCTGACAAGCACTCTTCGACGGACAGCGCCACTGTTGCTGATCGGCCCGTGACCGCTTGCGGTTCCAGGTGCGAGAACGTCATATGCCCGGCTTCGGTTGCGATCGACTGCCAACCGCTGGCGGTCTGGACCAAGAGGGCGGCGCCGAAACCCGTCCCAACGTTCACGACGAGGCGGGGGCCGGGCGCTGGGTGCGATACTGCGACGACGGGCTGGAGATCCTCCTGTGTCAGCACGGGCACTGCGTAGGCGGTCGCCTCCAGATCATTGAAGAGCACTACAGGTCTACCGCCGAGGGCGGTGCTGACCGACTCCCGCTCAACCGTCAGAGGGCTGTTTGTTAGCGTGATGCGTCCTTGATCGAGAGGGCCGGCGGCGCAGATTGCGACGTCCAACACATGTTCGCGATCGGCAAATTGCTGCCAGTAGTCATGCAAAGTCTGCGGGAGTGACGCGCAGTGCGCCGTTTGGGCGAGGGACAGCTCGCCAAACCGTTTTGGTCCGTCGCTGCGCGCGATGCGTATATTCGTGCCGCCGACATCGCAAATGATCCGCCACCCAGTCATATTTCGACATCCCACGACGACGATAGCAACCTGGCTGCGCTGATAATACCGACCATCGAATATGTCTGCGGGAAGTTGCCCCATGCTTCGCCTGTGTCGGGCTTTATGTCTTCAGACATGAGACCGACGTGGTTGCGGCTGGCGAGCAGTGTCTCGAAGATGGCGCGCGCGTCGTCTTTCCGCCCGGAGCGCGCCAACGCGGTGACACGCCAGAAGGCACAGATGTTAAAGGCCGTGTCGGGGGGGCCAAAATCATCGGGGGCTTCGTATCGCATCATGAATGCGCCGCGGCCGAGGGTCTTTTCGATGACCGAGAGCGTGGAGACGAAGCGAGGATCGCGTGGATCGATGAAGCCGATCTCCGCCATCAAGAGCACGCCTGCATCGAGCATTTGACCTTCGAAACTTTCAACGAACGATTGGCGATTGTCCGACCAAGCGCGGTTCAGAATAACCACCTTTATTGCCTCGGCCCGTTCGCGCCAGTAGACGTGGCGGTCCCGCAGCCCAATGTGATAAGCAATGCGCGCGAGGCGATCGCAGGCGGCCCAACACATGAGGCTGGATGTGGTATGGATTTTTGCGCTGAAGCGCAGTTCCCACATGCCGGCGTCGGGCTTGTCGTACAAGCTGATTGACTGATGGCCCGCACGTTCGAGCAGCTCAAACTCGCTCACACTCGGCTGACTGAGCAGGCGGCGATCTAGAAATGCCTGGGCTGCACCCAGGACGACGTTGCCGTAGGAATCATGCTGCAGGTGTTCGAATGCCTGATTGCCGCGGCGGACTGGTCCCATTCCACGATATCCAGGCAATGACGGCACGATGTGCTCCGTCAGATCGATTTCCAAGCCAACACCATAGACGGGCTGGATGTGGCCACCGTTGGTCGTGGCAACGACGTTCATCAGCCATCGGAAGTAGTTCTCGAGGGTGCGGACGGCGGATAAACTGTTGAGGGCTCGAACGACGAAGTAGGCATCTCGAATCCAGCAGTAGCGATAGTCCCAATTTCGCTGCGAATTTGGCGCTTCCGGGATGCTTGTTGTGACGGCGGCGATGATCGCGCCGGTCGGCTCGTAGGTGCAAAGTTTGAGCGTGATAGCTGCGCGAATGACGGCTTCCTGCCACTCGAATGGAATGGCGAGGCGGTGCACCCATGAACGCCAGTAGTGTTCGGTGTGCTCAAACTCAAATCGCGCATAACCGTTGGCTGAATCCGTCAGCGATTCATCAGGCCCGAGTACGAAGTTGACCGGTTCGTGGAGATTGAAGGTGGTGCAGCCGAGAATATAGTCGATGGGTGCATCTGTCGTCAGCCGCATCGTGAAGCTTGGGCCGACGTACCGGATGTGGTTGGAGCCGTATGTTATATCCGGTTTTAGCGCGCCGTATTCGAAGCTTGGGCGAACTGAAATTGTGATGCGTGGTGTTCCCGAGAGGGGGCGAATGGTGCGGACGAGAGTTTGCGGCCTGTATGCACGACCGCGCGATTCATATCGTGGGGCGAAGTCGATGATTTCGACGCACCCGCTCGGGCCCTTCAGAACGGTGCGCACGATGGCGGTATTTTCGATGTAGGATTGCTGAGCCTCTTGCAAGTCCTCCAGCACGATGGAGAACTGGCCGTCTGTAGGGCGGTTTTGCGGCGCGCCCAATAGCTTATGAAAGACAGGATCGCCGTCGAAGCGGGGTAGGCAGTACCAGACGATGCGGGCTTCACGGTCGATGAGCGCGGCAATATTGCAGTTGCCCACCAGTGCGAGATCCAAGGTGTATCCCCCTCATGACGTGTGATGTCGAGATGCAGCTCGACGTATTTTTAAACCGGTCAGCTCATGCGCTGTCGCGTTCATTTTGGCTGTGGCTTTGAAACGTGCAGCACGGCATTTGGTTCGGCGGATGCCGGAAAATCGATGCAATTGCAGGTTCAAGCTCACTCAATCCGGGAGATGGGGAACCTTTGCAGCCGCCGGACAATTTGCGAGCGGATTACTGCCGCGATCACATGGTGGGGCGGTCATGTCGTGATCGCGACGTCGACTGCCTGCCACTGGGGGAGTGTTGACATTCAATATGGCAGCGATCAAGGGGGATGCTGGCGATCGACGCGGCGCTGCCTGGGCGATCGATACGGCCCCATACCGGAACAGCCGCACGGTCTCTTTCTGGAACTCTCGCGTGAACTGACGCAGACCCGTACCATTGCTACGGCCTCAATCGGGCGTCCATGAAACTGGGGATGGCTCAGGTTGCCACTCTGAGGACGCTCCTGCACATAGCCCAGGAGCACCATTCGACCGGTCAGAATTTTTGATGTCGCAACGACGGCAAAAAAAGGTGCGCGATATGCGGCGAGCCGCATACCGCGCAGTTGGGGGACTAGAACATCTTGAGGTAGCG
>JALHQM010000056.1:8573-16592 GCA_022841965.1 Hyphomicrobium sp.
GCGAACCCGCCATGTTTGCGCGCGATCTCGTGCGCCATGAAGCGGAAGAACACGTACCGGTCGGCCATGGTCAGGGCGTCGGCATGCTTGAAATCGATTTCAAACTGGCCAATGCCGTCCTCATGGTCGAGCGAGTAGACATCCCATCCCAGATGGTTCATCGCTTCGACGAGTTCGAAGAGCCAGCCGCGGTTGTCCAAGCAGCGTGCCACGTCGTAAGCTGCTTTGGCGAGGTTGTGGCGCGTCGACATCGGGCGGAAGCCGACGGTTTCGTCGTCGCAGAATACATAGAATTCAGCCTCGATTCCGAGGTTGGCGACGTAGCCCATGTCGTCAGCCATCGTGAGGGTGCGCTTTAGAATGTTCCGGCTGCACGGCTCAAACGGCTTTCCTCCGCACCACAGGTCGCTGGCAAACCACGCGACTTCCTGATCCCACGGGAGGATGGTGACGGAATCAATGCTGGGATGGGCCGATACTTCCTCGTCGCTGACATCCTGGGGCACGCCATCGAGGGCAGCGCCCGTACAGAGCTCGGAGCCGTCAACCATCTGGGCGATGTGATTGATCGGAACAATTTTAGACTTTGAAATTCCGTGCATGTCGACGTAGGTCGGCATGAGAAACTTCACGCCCTTCGTTTCCAGTTGCGATTTGAGAGCGGCCACGCTGTCTGTGACGGGCTTTTGCATGGGTCTGTCCTTCCTAACGTCGATCGATGATGCGCGCCTCCCGCAGGCCCGAAGCTTTTTGCGGGCCAACGGGCGGAAACGGGTCGTGAGATGGTGAGCTAGTACTGGGCTAAACTGTATCCGACAGCGACAACGGCTACGCCCAGAACAAGCGTCAGATAGGGGAGAATGCCCGCGCGGGTCTTGACCTGAGATTCATCGACGCCAGCGATATCCTCGAACGTTTGTGGAGGGAATACCCCCCGATCGATGATGTAATGGCGGAACGCAAAGACCGGCAGGATGAGGAGCGCGACTACAATTCCGGAAATAAGTGTTCCTGGACCCCAGATGTTTGCGCCCATGCCGAGGAGGAACAGATTCACGAAGCCGAGAATTGCGCCGATTGCCAAAAGAAAGGTCGGTGCGCGGTAGGGGCGAGGCGTGTCGGGACGATCAATTCGATGTATCCAGCCGGCCTGAAGATTGAGGAAGATGAAGATCATGTAGTTCACATTCGCAATCGCGAGCAGGAACACATAGTCGGACATCATCAGAAGAAGCATATTGAAGGTCAGGTCCGTCCACATGGCAGCGACCGGCGCACCATGGCTGTTCACACGGCTGAGATAGCGCGGCAACCAGCCATCGAGCGAACCCTGGTACAACGTGCGCGCTGATCCGGCCATCGCCATGCTCACTGTCAGCAGGAGCGACAGGATCAGCATCACGATGATGACTTTCGTCGCGATCTCGCCGAAGCCGAGCATTCCTGCCATGGCATCGGCGACGCCCATGCCGCTGTAGATGCCCGGATCAAGCATACCTTGAAGGCCTAGGGCGCCCTGGAAAGACAGAGGCACGAGAGAGAAAACCACGAGGCAGAGAATTCCGGCGCTGATGAGCGCTTTGGGTGTGTCCCGCCCCGGATTGCGAAACTCTCGCGTGTAGCAGACGGCCGTTTCAAACGCGTAGGTGGACCATCCGGCGATGAACAGCGCGCCGGCAAAGACGGTCAAACCCGCCATATCCCACGAACCGGCGATGGCATTGCCTTCGCCATCGCGCGCAAGCGGCACGAACGGCGTGAAGTTCTCGATCGGTGTATTGCCGGTGAGGATGGGAATGAGGCCAACAATGAGAAGTGGGGTGAGCGCGGCGATGGCAAGAAGGCGCTGCATGTTGGCGGCCTTCAAGACACCCCGGTGTTGAATGGAGAAGACGATGAGGACCAGGATCCAGCCTAGAACAAAGACCGAATTGATGCGCAGTGAGAGACCTTCTTTCATGAAATCAAGTGAGAGAACGGTGACCTGCCACGTTTGAATTGGATGATCGGCCGAAAAAAAGAGATTGAGGATGTATCCCGCGCCCAGCCCCGTTCCAATCGCGAGCACAGGCGTCCAGGAGAACCAATTCGACCAAACGGAAATCGGTCCGAGCATTTTGCCGTAGCGGACCCAAGCGATGGCTCCGTAGACCGACGCTCCGCCGGACTTATGCGGATACATCGACGATATCTCGGCATATGTGAATGCTTGGAGGAATCCGAAGAAAATCGATATCGTCCAGACGAGTGGCGAGATGTTTCCTGCGGTGGCTGCAACGGCGCCAATAGAGAACAAAACGAGTGCTGGCGTTCCGGCAGCGAACCAAAACGCGTGGGACCAATCGAGCGTTCTGAGCAATGAGTTTTCAGACTGAGTGCCAGCGGAACCTTCAGCTTTGGGCGTGGCGAGACCATCCATGGCGGCATTCCCCCCTTAAAGCGCCGCATCTTCGATACGACACGTCATCGCCCACAGGCGACCGCCGCCATCGGGACTGCGGGAAGCTCCCACTTACTAATTAAACGGTCAATTAAATTCGATCATGCGATGCAGCATGCCCATAGGGATGCGCCGTCGCACGGCGCGTGCGGCGCTGCCGTTAGAGCGAATTTAGTGGAGCATTATCAACCGCTCGCGCGCGGACGTGCTGGCGTATTATTTGGCAAGACCGAGGTAAACCCAAAAGACTTCGCGGAGGACGTTTACCGCGCTGCGGATTTCAAGTGCCGGCTCGATGTGGGAGCGCGCCATAATGCCATCGAGATGTGTTGACGCGAATTGCGCCGCTTTGCGAGCGTTGACGTCACGGAAGAGCCCGGCCTTCTGCCCGTTGCGAATGGCCGCTGACAAGATGCGTGTTTCTTCGTTGTAGAATTTTTCGATGATGTCATCGAGAATCCGGCTCTCTGTCCCAGAAATCGAGTAGTCCATCAAGATCTTCACAAGCCGCTTGATCTTGGGCGCAAGCTTGGCGTGCATTTCGAACCAACCGTCGATCAAATCAACAGGATCGGAATGGCGCGACGCGACAACAGCGTATTGATCCATCGCTTCAGCAACTGCGTGCTCGAGCGTGGCGCGGAAGAGGTCTTCCTTGTCCTTGTAATAGTAGTAGAGCAGGGCCGGATTGACGCCGGCTTCTGCCGCAATCGCCTTAATCGTGACGGCGGAATACTCGTGTTCTGAGAACAGCTTCAGGGCCACCGCCAGAAACTCTTCGCGCCGTCCCGCTTTGTCTCTTGCATCGGCGGTTGCGTGTATTGCGAGCGCGCGAGTCTTGTTCACCATCGTTCCATGCTCTTGACCTCGCTCTCGCCACGGCGCTGAGCGAGCGTTCGTTTTGTCCGCATATATCTGCCCTGCACGATTTCGGCAAGAATGGGCGGTCGTCGTCCGTCACATTGGCAGCATCGACGCGCCGTTGCGGTCGCGTTCGAAGCCATTTATCGCGCCTGGATCACGGAGCTCTCGACACCGGGACACAGGTTGCTCTTGTGTGGGCTTAGCGGGTCGAGCACCGCAACTCACCACCACCCTTGCTTGGAATACGTCTTGGGACCGCTCGGCCGTGTTTTGGCGGGCTTGCGCTTCGGAGGCGGATCTTCGAAGTAACCGAAGCCGAAGAAGCCGCCGCCGCCGGACCAAGGGGCGTTGCTGGCAACGGGGACAGTGACCGCTGGTGTCGGCCGGCGCGTCTTGAAGCCGCCCTGGGGCTGGTTGCTCAGAACGGCAACGAACTCGGTGCGATAGTTGGTCTCCCGGCTCAACGGTTCGTCCGAGATGATGATCGACGATCGCGGCCGGGCGCCCGAGGCGATGCGATCGAGCACGTCCTGCGGAATGGTAATGCGGTCGAGTGCGCTGGCGGCGTTGTCGGCTCCATTGATGGTCACTGAGGTCCAGCGGAGGCCGGTGCCGCCGGGAGCCATCGCCGTGAACACGTGCGTGCCGATCGGTTGGTCAGGATCGCGGATCGTGACCGGCTCTTCGATGGTCGCATCGTAAACTTCGCCCCCGTCCGGCCAGGGCTTGCGCGTATTCCGCCGCACGTAAACCTTCTGCGTCGCCCGACTGATGTAGATCGAGACCGGCTCCAACGCGAGCTTTGCCTCGCTCGCTGCCTTGGCGGTTTCAGACACCTTGTCCGCCGCTATTTTGGCCGCCTCCTTGGTTGAGGCCGCAGTATCGATCTTCGATCTCGCGTCGGCGCTGGCGGTATCGAGCCGCGTCTGAGCTTCAACAGCCTTGGCGGCGGCCTTGAGCTTACGCTCCTCGGCCCGCACCTTGGCCGTGTCTGTTTTTGCGACAGCGAGAGCTTTTTCGGCGGCAGCAAGCTCGGCGTCGGCGGCGGCCTTACGCCGTTCCAGTTTGCGCAGCGCTTTCGCGATTGGGGCAGCCTCGCGCGACGCCGCTTTGGCGGTCTTCGACGCCTCTGCCGCCAACTTGGTGGCTTCTGCCGCCTCACGCGCAAGCGCCTCTGCGCGCTCCGGCGTCGCCGCCCGTGTTTCCGCATTTGGTACGAAGAGTGCCCGATGAGAGACATCGACCGGGGCGGTCTCATCGGGCGAGATAATCACCCGCATTCCAAGTTGGGTTCTGTCAAACAAGTTCCTTGCCAGGCCAAACGGCAACCGCACGCAGCCCTTCGAAGCCGCATGACCCGGTAACACACCGCCGTGCATCGCGATGCCGTTCCAGGTGAGACGCTGCATGTGGGGCATCTCGGCATCGTCATAGAGGTTCGAGCGGTGGTCTGCATTCTTCTGGAGAATTGTGAAGACACCGGCCGGCGTCTCGCGGCCCTTCATGCCTGTTGACACCGGTGCGCGCAGAATCCAGCCGTCGGCGTCATAAAAGGTGACGTTCTGGGTTTTGATCGAGACGATCGCCATGATGGGTTCGCCGGCATCGCGCGGCGCCATTACCTCGACAGGGCGCTCCGGACGGGTCTCCCGGGCCCTCGCATCGCTGATCATTGCCGTCAGCGCGGCAGCTGCCATGAGCGCTAGAATGGTGGGGAAACCCGAACGCTGCCTGATGTGTTGCGTCACCGAAATCTGATCTGCCATGCCGTGCCCTGGTCGATATGCAAGTTCACTACTGCTTTGATCGTGATGCTTAGAGAATTACCTGAGGCACTTCTCTCAAAGATTAAGAGGACGAGGCCTTTATCTTCATTCTGCCTGTTGGCGGTCATCCCGGCAAGGGGCCCTGCTATGAGGGCGAGGAGAGGGCGGGTGCGGAGGCTCAACGCGGCGTCCGTAGATCTAGAGAAAAAGGGGCCGCCGTCGCGGACCTTGAAGCCCCGCGGGGGGGGATCATGGCGGGATCAACCGCGGACGGGCACACCGGAACATCAAGTGATGTGACGCTGACTCAAACAGGAAACATCACCGTATCCGTGGACGGCATCAAAGCCATGTCGGCGGGTGGCGCCAATGGAACGGCCGGCGATGTCACCGTGGTGCAGAGCGGAACCATCGCCGCTGGTGGCTACGGAATCTTAGCCAACATTTATGGGCAGGCCAGCGTTGGCTCGATCGTGTTGGAGCTGACCGATAGCACCATATACAGCAGCGGAGGCACCAACGCCGGTGTGCGACTCGAGGGCCTGGTGGATACCTCCAACAGACTCGATAATTACGGCGTCACGACCCTTTCTGCATTGTCAGGGAGAGCCGTCAGCGCCACAGACGGCGACGATACTTTCAACAATTTTGGGGATCTGACCACGGTCGGGAGTGTCGACCTGGGCGCCGGCACCAACTTCATCAACAATAGGGCTGGAGCGACCTACAATTCTGGAACGACCGTCGACCTGGGAACGGGCAACCTATTCACCAACGACGGCACGCTGTCGCCCGGCGGCTCGCATACGATCGCGACAACCAGCATCACTGGTAATTTCGTGCAGACGTCGACCGGTCAGTTGTTGACGGATATCAACATGGCCGGCGGCACCGGCGATCTGACGACTGTCTTAGGCACTGCCTCCCTTGCCGGCAATGTTCGCGTGCAGGCGACCGATCTTGCTCTGGGTCAGCAGCAGGTGACGATTTTTTCTGCTGCCGGAGGGGTGACGAACGATGGTCTCGGTCTGATCGCGAGCCCTGTGCTGAACGCGAGCCTGGTATTTTCCAACTCCAATGACGTCGCGTTGGCAACACGTATCGATTTCGTGCCAACGGGACTGCAACTCAATCAAAATCAGACTGACTTGGCCCAATACCTCGACGTGGCAGCGCATAGTGGGTCCTCAGGGTTGGACCCGCTGTTGCTCGCTCTGGTCAACGGACCGTCGGACATGGTGGAGTATCGGTCTGCATTGAACCAACTCCTTCCCGCCGTTTTCTTGAACAGCGAGACGACGTCGATCCTCTCTTCGGCAGAGTTCTCCAGTGACCTCTTCTCCTGCAACATCGCGGGCATGGGCAATGCTTTCATTCGTCAGGACGAATGCCTTTGGGTGCGCCCGAAGAGCCGCAGGTTCGATTTTGAGGGCAACTCACAGAACATCGGATTTGACGACCGCGCCACAGGGCTTTCGGCGGGTGCGCAGTTCCGCTTTGCGTCTGACTGGTTCGCCAACGTTGCGCTTGGCTATGAGCGCGGCAACACCGAGACGTCATCGGGCGCAAAGAGTGAGAGCGACCACTATCAGGCCGGTCTCGGTCTTAAGTACCAAACAGGACCTTGGCTTTTTGCTGGGGCTGCATCCCGCGGTGTCGCTCAATTCCAAACGATGCGCCCGATAGGATTGCCGGGTTTTGCAGGCGTCGTTGCTCGATCTGATCCCGACATCGGGTTTGTTACCGGGCAACTGCGCGCCGCCTACCTTGCGGACTTCGCCTCGTGGTACGCCAAACCTGTGGTCGATATGCGCATGACGTACCTTGATCGCAACAGTGTCACCGAGCCAGGCGGCGGATCGGCGAATCTCCGAGTCAGCGGCGCAAACGACACTTACTTTTCCATCTCGCCCGCGGTTGAGTTTGGTACGGAGTACGCGATGGGTTTTGGTGCGGCCGTGAAGCCTTTCCTCAAAACCGGCATCACGTACCTCGCGGATACTCATTCAAGTCTGACGGCAGGCTTCGTTGCGGCCGATCCCGGCACGGATGGCTTCACAATCGATTCAAGTGTGGATGATCTTTACGCAGATATCGAAGCCGGTGTTCAGTTCTTCACGCACGACGGATCATCGCTGTCCTTGGGCTACAAGGACATGATCTCTGAGGACACGCGGCAGAACAGCGTGTTCGCCAAAGGAACGATGAAGTTCTGAGGCGTGTCGCCAAGGTCTGCTTCCGACCCAAAACTTCGAGCTCCCGATATCGGATGCCGAAGGTGCAGACATAGCGCACGTGCTAAGTGCCTAGCTGCCCGCCATCGGAGCAATTTGTTCAAACGATGCAGACGAGAGGCGAGGCGCGCGAAGCGCCAACGAGATGTCCGAGTTGGCTTGAACGTGAACTCATCAGCGGCGATCAGAAGGTCTGGTTTGCTCGCAGCAGCGTGTATCATCTCCCGTCACGACCGCTTCTTGCTCGGCTGCCGGCATCGAGTTCTATCGAGCAGGAGGCGGTTTGGGGCCATAAGCGCCATACGCCAGACCCGGATCATCGGAAGGCTTGTGCTTTCCGCGCACCTCGACTTGATGATCGTTGCCGCGAAAATCGCTGCAGTGCGTCACGTTGGTGGTGAATTGCGCCGTCTGGAGACCGTTTTCGGTCCTACCGCGTCGGCCGGCACTCGATCAGAAGATCGGGAGTTTTGACTCACAGCCGACAGTGGCGTCGGTGAGCACGTAATGTTGCCATGCACGTTCTGGGACGCGTGTCGTCAGCGGTCGACACGTTGGAAGCGGCGTCTCGCAAAGGGTGAATGCCGAATGAACGTGAGGTTCAGAGCCGGTTCAAGGGTCAACTCGCATAGTCCTCCCATCACAAGCCGGGACTACAGTCATCATCCAGTTTTGGGAGACGAACAATGATCCTTCGCATCGCACTTTCCGTCGC
>JALHQM010000057.1 GCA_022841965.1 Hyphomicrobium sp.
TTCTGCGTCACCCCGGCCTTCGCCCATGCGAAGGCCGGGGTTTTAGTTTGGCCAATACGGTCGCAGGCCCTTGCAGATCGTTGGCTGATGTCGCACCTGCTCGTAGAGACTTACGCCAACCCGCAGGACACCATGCCCGAAACGTCGCTGACGCCCCAAGAAGCCTTGATTTTCGCGATGATCACCATTTCCGCAGTCGATCGCGAGATTTCCGACGAAGAACTTCGCCGCATCGGGTCGATCGTTGCCGAGCTCCCGCCCTTCGAGGGACACAATCGCGATTGGCTCGTCCACGAGGCTCAAGCCTGCGGTCGCTACCTCGCCAAACCGGATGGCCTGAGAACGGTCCTCCAACTCGTGAAGTCGGTTCTCCCGCGCCGCCTGTATGAGACCGCCTATGTCTTGGCCGCCGAAGTCGCCGCCAGCGATCTCAATGTGCGCGAAGAAGAGATCCGTTGCCTAGAACTGTTGGCCGAAACACTCGAAATTGACAAACTGACGTGCGCGGCGCTCGAGCGTGCAGCGCGGGCCCGCCATCAACGTGTCTAGCCGCCACGTTTGCAGAACTGCGCGACCGCGTCCGCGGCGGACGCGAGCCCGTCATCTTGCGTCGCACCCGAGCTCCTCCGCGGCTTGAGGTCGTGGTCGCCGTCTTCGATCCAATGAATTTTGATCCAGTCGGGAAGCGTCAGCCCTGCAAACGCCTCCACCCCGCCAAATGCATCGCGTGTTCCCTGCACGATGAGGGCGGCCCGCGTCAGTCCCTCGATCACTCCGGCCCGGCTCGACGCCGGTTTTCGTGGTGGCCGTAGCGGGAATCCCAGCACCACAACACCCGCCACATCCGGTTCGCGGTTTGCAGCCAAACACGCAATGCGCCCGCCCATCGATTTGCCGCCCGCGAAAATCTGCGCCCGTGGGCCGATCTTCGCCCGCACCTCCACGATTGCGCGTCGATAGTCGTCGGTCAGGGTTTCTGCCCGGGGCGCGGGACGCCGCGACAGTCCCAAGGAGCGGGCCGCCATATAGGGAAACTCAAACCGATGCACCGTCACGCCGCGGGCTTCGATGAGCCGCGACATCCGATCTAGGACCGGGCTCTCCATGCCCAATCCCGCCCCGTGCGCGAGAATGAGATGGGTTGAGCGTGCGGTGTTACCCGACACCAGCCAGCGCCTAGGCTCCGCAGCGGTCTGCTTATCCCCCACCATTTCTTCCAGCATGATCAATCATTTCCAGCCTCTGGCGCGCAGATTTCTCACCATGGACTTGCGCTCACAACGCCCTGAGGAACCGGAGGGTCGCATTTTTGCCCACTCCCAGTCTAAACTACTCCCCGAACACAAGCGGGATCAGATGCGCATACGTTTCGTCTTGATAGGCTCAATTGCAGCGGTATGCGGCACGCCGGGTGCGGTCGCGTGGGCAAACGAGAGCACGCAATTTCCTTGGACGGGCGCTGCTGCCAAAGCCGCGGCAGCAATCGCTGCGCCTCCAGCCGCAAAAGAGGCTCTCCCTGAAGCTCCAGTTACGCCTGCCAAAGCGGCCACCGAAACCGCGGCTCCGGCGCCAGCTACCGTTCCCCCATCCGCCAAGAAAGATGTGCCTCCACCCGTGCCCGCCAAAAAAATCTTTGGCGCCATGAAAGCGCCCGCAGACATGAAAGCCCGCGCCATCGGCGCATATTCGCGCGGGTGCTTGGCCGGTGCCAAAGCCCTGCCGATCGACGGGACGGCGTGGCAGGCAATGCGCCTCTCCCGCAATCGCAATTGGGGCCACCCCAAACTCATCGAGCTTCTGGAAAAGTACGCCGGCGAAGTGAAGCAGAAAGACAATTGGCCGGGCCTTCTCGTCGGCGATATCTCGCAGCCGCGCGGCGGTCCCATGCTCACCGGCCACGCCTCCCACCAGCTCGGCCTCGATGCCGATATCTGGTTCACGCCCATGCCCTCGCGCCGCCTCTCCAAGACGGAGCGCGAAAATCTCGCCGCGACCTCCATGCTCGCCTCCGACAACTTGTCCGTTAACAAGAAGGTGTGGGGCGAAGGCCAGGTAAAAATTGTCCGCCGCGTCGCCTCGTATCCCGATGTCGAGCGCGTCCTTGTGCACCCCGCCATCAAAAAGGCACTCTGCGAAACCGGCGACACGGATCGCAAATGGCTGGCGAAGGTTCGCCCCTATTGGGGGCACTTCTACCATTTCCATGTCCGCATCGGCTGCCCCGCCGACAGTCCGGCATGCAGCAAGCAAGCGCCCATTCCTGGTGATGACGGCTGCGGCAAGGAACTCGACGACTGGTACAAGCTTCTGACGGCACCCCCCAAGCCGAAGCCGCGTTCGGTGGAGCCCGTTAAGCCCGTCAAACCAAAACCGCCGTTGACGCTGGCCGATCTGCCCCCCGAATGCGGTGACGTCGTCGGCGAAGTGCCAGCAATCCAGACCGCGGCACCGCAGCCGAAGTCAAACACTCCGAAAGCCGCCGAGGCGCCATCGGAACCCGCCAAGAAAACCAAGCAGGCCGGTGCCGATTAGCTCCGTCACGCCGTGCTTTTCACACCCGTCGGTAACGGACACGATACGCCCGTTCCGCTGAGCCCACAGTACCCGTGCGGCACCTTTGCCAAATACTGCTGGTGATAGTCCTCCGCCCAATAGAACGTCGGCGCGGGCATGATCTCCGTCGTGATGCGCACGAATCCCGCCGCCGTCAGCCGCTGCTGGTACCCCGCGCGCGACGCTTCCGCCACCGCGAGCTGCTCCGCGTCAAACGTGTAGATGCCCGATCGGTACTGTGTGCCGGTATCGTTGCCCTGACGATACCCCTGCGTCGGATCGTGATTTTCCCAGAACGTCTTTAAGAGCGCACTGAAGCTGATCTTCGCCGGATCGAACACGACCAGCACGACCTCGTTGTGCCCGGTTCGCCCCGTGCACACCTCGTCATATGTCGGGTTCGGCGTCAGACCGCCCGCGTACCCCACGCCCGTCACGAAGATCCCGTCGCCAAGCTGCCAAAACTTGCGCTCCGCTCCCCAGAAGCAGCCGAGCCCGAAGAGCACCATCTGGCTTCCGTCGGGATAGGGCCCCTTGAGCGGCCGGCCATTGACGAAGTGGTGCGTCGCCGTTGCCAGCGGTTCCACCCGCCCGGGCAGCGCCGTCGACGCCGTCGGCATTTCGGTCTTTTTGTGCTTGAAAAACATCGCCGTCACCTTGAACTAAAACAGGGGCTCCACCGTCAGGGCGTGGCCCGCAGACCTCGTACTCAACAATACTCTCAACCGGCGCTGGCGGTTTCGCTGAGCCTTGCTAAACTCTGCGCAATAGTTCCACACATCTGACGTGTGTTCGGCCCGTGCTCGGAGAGTATCATATGACAGACGCCACCATGCCGGCCCCCGGCGTCCCCGATATCGGTCCCCAACCCGACACCACCCAACCCTCCAAGTCCCTGTCGACCTCAGATCCTTATGCCTTCGAGCCGGAGGATTATGGCGCCAGCACACTTCGCACTACCATTTTCTGTCTCGTCTTTCTCCTCCTGCTCCCCTTCTTTGCCAGCCTCCCCGCCATGATCGGCATGCGTGCCTCCGCCGGTCTTCTCGGCGACAACCTTGGCCTCCTCGTCCTCGCCGCGGTCTTCACCGCGCTGATGTTCCTCGTCTTCGTCGAGATGATGTTTTCCATCCGCACGCGCGTCCACCTCGGCCGCGAGAAGGTGCGCATGACCTTGCCAGCTGGCCGCGGCCCCACGCCCATGCTCCGCTACCGCAGCTATGAATTCCCCTACGACCAAGTCGACACCGTCGAGACCCGCCGCGAAATTTATGGTGGCGCGTTGACACCCGTCTTAATGAAGGGAGCCCGCGTGACCTTGAAAGACGGATCATTGGTTCCACTCGGTTACGTCAGCGAGGCGGATAGCGACCCCGTCTTCCCCTACGACGACATCGCACGAAAAATCGCCGAACGCGCACGCCTGCCCCTGATCGATCGTGGCGCCGTCCGCCGCTCCGTGCGCAGCAAGATGTTGGGCATCAAGGCCACCGACGCAGAAAACACGATCGTCGACGACGCCGGCATCGAGCGCCTCAACGCGTCGCACAACACATTCATGCTGGCGATTATTGGCCTCGTTCTGATCTTGATGCTCATCGGCATTGTTCAAGATTTCGCCGACGGCAGCCCCATCGGCCAAACAGCCGCGCTGCCCACACTGAGCACCGGCGTCAGTTGACGAAGATGTTCACCCGTCGCCGTCGCCGTCCGAAATAGCCGGTTATCAGCGCCAGCGCACCGAACACAGCCCACGTCGGAAAGCCGATCACGACCGCCTCGAGCGCCGACCACACTGCCGGCGACACCGACGAGCTGACACTCTCCCGGGCCGAGTTCAGCGAGTTCGGCGAGATCCGTTCCCACTGGGTCTCGAAGGGAGTCCCCGCAAACGCCCCCGATCCGTTTAGCCACGGCGTCGCATCCGCGACCAGGGCGATCATCGCGATCAAAGCGAAAAGACCGGCAAGAAACCTCAGAGCAGCCATGGTCGGCTCCTATCCATGCAGTGCGGTGCGCTTGATCCGGCCAATGTCCTTGCCGCGCTTCGCTGTCGCCGGCAAGCGCGAGCGCTAATGGCCCCCGCTCAGCAAACAAAAAACGCCGCGCGCCACCATCGATTGCCTCAGCAACGTGGCGCCGCAGTGACGTGTTGCCAATGAACCGCGCTTGGGCTTAAGTGCGCCGCTCCCAAGCGAGGCACGGAGAGGTGGCCGAGTGGTTTAAGGCGCACGCCTGGAACGCGTGTGTAGGGGAAACTCTACCGTGGGTTCGAATCCCACTCTCTCCGCCACCGCACGACAGTGTCCCAACAACCGTTTACCCCAACAGATCCCAACCCTGATGATCGCCGCGCCGGCAACGGCGGCTTGCGTCCTCTTTGCATTTGAAGGACGGATTGCGTTATCGTCCGACCACAGTTTATTCGCGGCGTTGATCAGCAGCGGTTTTATATTCAACTAAAGCTGCGCAGTGGTCGAGCAAATGAGACACCAGTATGAGCGCGAACCGGCCCCAACGGCCTCGGCGAGCGGGCCAAGGCGTACTGAGCAGCGCCGTCGGATCGCTCCGTTCGGTTTTCTGGAGCGTCGCGCTGATCAGCTGTGCGCTCAATCTGCTGATGCTCACCGGCCCAATATTCATGCTGCAGGTCTATGATCGCGTCCTCGCAAGCCGCTCCGTGCCCACACTCATCGCGCTCTCCCTACTCGCCGCTGCACTCTATCTATTCTGGGGCCTGTTCGAATTTTTGCGCTCCCGAACGATGTCGCGCGCCGCGTTCTGGCTTGACCAGCGATTAGGTCCGCCGACATTCAAAACGTGGCTCGGTCGATCCTTCAATGACAATCAGGATGGCACGCGGCCCTTGGTTGATATCGCCACCATTCGCCAATTCCTCTCAAGCCCCGCCATGACTGGCTTGTTCGATGTTCCGTGGATTCCGATCTATCTCGGCGTCGTCTTCATCGTGCATCCGTGGCTTGGTTGGCTGACGTTGGGCGGCGCGGCACTCGTCACAGGCCTTGCTCTCGCCAACGAAAGGGCAACTCGCGCGCCCCTCGGACAAGCCTCTTCGATGGAACACGTCGAAACGCAGTTTCTCGAACAGGCACACCGCAACGCCGAGAGTCTTCTTCCGATGGGCATGGTGGGCTCCATCAGCAGCCATTGGGAACGCCTTCACGGCGAGGGTGCCGGACGAGCGCAACGTGCGACCGAACGCGGTGAGATATATTCGGCCCTCTCCAAGGCCATACGCATGGTGCTGCAGTCGGCAGTGTTAGGGCTTGGCGCATATCTGGCGATCGGCCAGGAAATCTCATCCGGCATGATCGTAGCCGTATCGATCATCTCAGGGCGTGCGCTGGCTCCGATCGATCAGGTGATTGGGCAATGGCGCATGGTTGTGCGCGCGCGGCAAGCCTATCAACGATTGCAAAAGGCCCTGCCGGATGAAGCAGCGCCGGCGCCACCGCTACAACTTCCAGCTCCGAATGGATCGTTGAGTGTGCGCAACGTCACAAAATTCGCCCCAGATGTCGCCAATCGTGCCAGCGATGCAGAGATCGTCATCCTCAAAGACGTCAGCTTCGCGCTGGAATCGGGCGATGCCGTCGGCATCATCGGGCCGAGCGCATCGGGCAAGACCACGCTCGCGCGCATCCTGATCGGCGCCTGGAAAACCGACCACGGGGAGGTTCGGCTTGATGGTGCTCTGCTCGATCAGTGGGATCAGGAAAGTCTTGGCCGCTATATCGGATATTTGCCGCAGAATATTGAACTGCTCGCCGGTACGGTCCAGCAGAACATTGCCCGCTTTGACCCTGCAGCAACCGACGGCGAGATCATCGCAGCCGCTCAGATGGCAGGCGTTCATGAGATCATCCTGCGCTTACCTGGTGGATACGAGACGTCCGTGGGCTTCGGCGCCACTCCGCTATCGGGCGGTCAGGTTCAACGCATCGCCTTGGCGCGAGCAATTTTCCGCATGCCCAAGCTCGTCGTTCTGGACGAGCCCAATTCCAATCTGGATTCTGAGGGGGATGCCGCACTGGCGGTGGCGATCGACAAGCTGCGTCGGGCAGGCTCGGCAGTCGTGGTCATGGCCCACCGGCCAAGTGCTATCGCGTCTGTGAACAAGATTTTGATGCTCGTCGCCGGATCGGTTGTCGAGTTTGGCGACAAGGATGACGTCCTCCGCAAGGTGACGCGTGTTGTGCCGGCAGGAGTGCGCGTATGACGTTGGTGTCGCCAAACATCGCCGCTCCGCAAAGACCGGCGGTGAATACCAACTACGGGTCCCCGATCCGCACCGCGCTGCTGGTCTTCATATGTTTGTTCGGCGGCCTGTTCGCATGGATGTTGATCGTGCCCTTGTCCGGGGCAGTTATCGCGTCCGGAGAAGTCGTCGTTCGCGGCAAGCCCCAACTTGTGCAACATCTCGACGGAGGTATCGTAAAATCGATCGCGATCCGCAATGGCGACCGGGTCGAAAAGGGAGCCGTCCTGGTAAGCCTGGACGACACCACACTCAGGGCCAACATCGATATTTACATGAACCGCCTGCGCGAAGCACTCGCCACGCGATCTCGGCTGGAAGCAGAACGTGACGACCGGGACGCAATCGTCTTTGACAATGACGTCTCCGCCAGATTCACTCTTGGCGATGAGTCGGCGCACCGCGCGCGACAGAAAAATCTGTTTGAGGCACGTAAAGCTAGCCGCAAGGGTGAAATCGAGAAGCTCCGGGAAAAGATCGGACAATTCGACAACCAGATGGACGGCCTCGAAGGTCTAATTGGTGCCAAGTCCGAGCAGCTCAATTCCATCAAAGCTGAACTCGATAGTCTGACGAAGTTGCTTGAAAAGGGAATTGCGACGAAAACGCGAGTCTATGGCCAGGAGCGTATGAAGTCCGACATCACCGGACAACTCGTAGAACATGCTTCTGAGTTGGCGCGCGTCAGCAACGCGATCCGCGAAACGGAAGTGAGCATCATCCAGGTTGACCGGGCCTTCAAAGAAAAAGTCTTGGCTGAACTGTCGGAAACAGCAACCCAAACCGACGATCTCATACAGCAGATCTCAGCAACACAAAAGCAATTGGATCGCGTCGAGATCCGGGCGCCGGCCTCCGGGATTGTTCACGAACTCAACGTCAATACGGTTGGTGGAACACTTCCCCCCAATGCTACGCTCATGCAAATTATAGCCAGTGACGGCGGACTGGATGTCGAAGTCCAAGTCGAACCCAACGCCATTGATCAATTGTCCATCGGACAGGAGGCCGTCGTTCGCTTTCCCGCCTTCAATCAAGCGACAACCCCAGAGATCATGGGAGCCGTTGACCGTATCTCACCCTCAAGCGTAACGGACGAGAAGTCGGGGCTGTCATTCTACCGCGTCGTGGTGTCGGTCGCGCCCGAGCAATTGGATCGTCTCAAGGATTTGCGCTTGATCCCAGGGATGCCAGCTGAGGCCTACGTGCGCACCGGCGATCGAACAATGGCAAGCTTCCTCATGAAGCCGTTTGTCGACAATCTCAACCGCGCCATGCGCGAGTAGCTCTGTTGCGGCGTCCTCTTCCTTTACGGCGCCGCATGTCAGATGCCAGCTCTCAATTCCGCTTCTGAACGAGACACCTTGAATCGAGCAGCGCGCCTTGACGAGGTGCCCGGCGTGCCCGTCGGACCTCGTGTCTAGTCGCCCGGCATCTCCCAGCGTCGTCGAATGGCCTTTTCGAATTCCAGAAGTGCAAAAATCGCCACGCCCACGAGCAAGACCGGCCATCCATCCGCCAGACTGAGCGGCCGGGTCTCGAAGAAGCGCTCCATGAATGGGGCATAGGTGAACAACACCTGTAGCCCGGCGACTGCAGCAATCGCCGCCAGCACGACAGGCGTCCCGAGAAATCCGCGCCATGTCAACGACGGGCTCCGCAGGAAACGAACGCTGAACAGGTAAAAGACTTCCATGACGACGAGCGTGTTGACAGCCAGCGTCCGCGCCGTTTCGACGTCCGCGCCCCGTGCCATGGCCCAGTGGAAGGTCCCGAAAATGCCGGCGAGAAACAGTGTCGACACGAACGCGACACGCCAGATCAGGAACCGCGTCAAGATGGGTTCATCCGGCGACCGGGGCGGCCGTGTCATCGCATCGGGCTCTGTTGGCTCAAACGCCAGCGCCAGCGCAAGGCACATGGAACTCACCATGTTGACCCACAGAACTTGAAGGGGGGTAATCGGCAGTGTCAGACCCAGCAAGATCGCCACCACAATACTGAGTGACTCGCCGCCATTGATGGGCATCAGAAAGGCGATTGATTTCTTCAAGTTGTCATAGACCGTCCGCCCCTCGCGCACCGCGCTGGCGATCGACGCAAAATTGTCGTCAGCCAACACGATCTGCGCGGCCTCCTTCGCCGCCTCCGTGCCTTTAATTCCCATTGCAACACCGACATCGGCGCGCTTCAGCGCCGGCGCGTCGTTGACCCCATCCCCTGTCATCGCGACCACGGCCCCGCGCGATTGCAGCGCTTGAACCAATCTCAATTTATGCTCGGGGCTCGCGCGGGCGAAGACATCGATGCCTGTGACGGCCTCGGCCAACTCTGCATCCGTCATTCGTTCGATCTGCGATCCTGTCAACGACTCCGACGTGTTCTCAAATCCCAGTTGTCGGGCAATCGCGCAAGCGGTTGCCGCGTGATCTCCGGTAATCATCTTGACTCGAATGCCAGCTGTCCGGCACTCCGCGACAGCCGCAACGGCTTCCTCGCGCGGTGGATCGATCAGTCCAAATAGACCAAGCAGCGTGAGACCATCCGCAACATCGTTGACGGTGAGGTCCCTCTGATTGGGTGCCATCTGCCGGGTCGCCACGCCAAGCAATCTCTGTCCCTGACTGGCCATGGCGTCGATGGCGTCGAGCCACCGCGCACGTTCAATCGGCCGGTCGCCATCGGCGGCGCGCTCGTAGGAGCACATCATCAGCAGCCGCTCCGGAGCCCCCTTGACGCAGATAAACGCATGCCCGTGATGGTAATGGTTCAGCGTGGCCATGAAGCGATGATCAGACTCGAATGGGATGAGGTCGGCACGCGGAAAGATCTTTCGAATATCACCCAGATCGATGCCGGCCTTGGCAGCCACTGTCAGCAGGGCCCCTTCCATCGGATCACCGTCGACAACCCAGCTGCCGTCCACATCTCGCAATCCGGCGTCGGTGCACAAGGCAGCTACGCTCACGGCGTCCATCAAAACGGGGGAGTTCTCCGGACGAACGTCATGGCCGTCGACGCTGAAATCGCCGCGCGGTGCATAGCCAGAACCGCTCACCTTGAAGCGCTGATCCGCCGTCGCGACCGTTGCCACCGTCATTTCATTGCGCGTCAACGTCCCCGTCTTGTCTGAACAGATGACGGAAACGGCCCCCAACGTCTCCACGGCTGGCAGCCGCCGGATCAGAGCGCGGCGCGCGGCCATCCGCTGCACGCCGATGGCCATGGCAATGGTAAGAACCGCCGGCAGGGCCTCTGGAATGGCTGCCACGGCCAGTGTAATCACCGCCAGGAAGAGATCCGCTGGCGGCTGACCCCGCACGGCAATACCAAACACGAAGATCAGCCCGGCAAGCGAGAGTATGCCGATCGTTAGGCTCTTCGAAAAATGCGCCATGTTCCGGATGAGCGGCGTTTCCAGTGGCTCGACCTCGGCCAGCAGACCGCTGATGCAGCCAATTTCGGTCTCAACACCCGTCGCGACAACGAAGCCGCTCGCCTGCCCACGTGTGATGAGCGTGCCAGAGTACGCCATCGATCCCCGGTCGCCGAGCGAAGCGCCGGCATCCACGGGTTCCGTCTGCTTGGCAACAGGAACGGACTCGCCGGTCAGCGCCGCTTCGTCGACCTGGAGATTGCGCACGCGCACGAGCCGCAGATCGGCCGGCACGCGATCTCCGGATTCGATCAGAACGAGATCGCCTTGAACCAGCGTCTCAGCCGGCACCGTCAGCCGAACACCGTCGCGCTTAACCGTGGCATGCGGTGAAACCATGTGCTGAATGGCCCGGATAGCCTGTTCCGCCTTGCCCTCCTGGATGAAACCCATAAGCGCGTTCACGACCACGACGGCCAGGATCACACCGGCATCTGTGGTGTGCCCGATCGCCACCATGATCACAGCTGCGCCGAGCAGAACCTGCAGGAGAAAATTTTCAAATTGCGCCAGAAGCCTGTGCAGCACGGACCGTTGCGGCGGCGGCGGCAGGCTGTTCGGCCCCCGACGTTCCAACCGGCGCGCGGCCTCCTCGCCGCTGAGGCCCTCCCCGGATGCGGCCAACTGCCCAATGACGTCGCGCGCGTCCGTCGCGTGCCATACCGGCCGGACCGATGTCACCGGATTGTCCGCCGTGTCCGACCCCATTTCAGACATGCCGTTTCCTTTTGTCGACGCAGGCATGGGCCCCTGACTTCCAAGTGCGCCGGCGACCCTAAGCAACGGCGCGACTATTCGGCTTGTGCTCGATCAACCCCACGTAGCCATACTCATCAGACATCTGAAAGCGCGCAGACCTGGATGCAACGGAATGCGTGGGTGACATGGTAAGACAATCGCGCTTAACGCCATTTGCAACATCCTGAAATGTCATTTGCAATCGTCGCAGCGCTTGCATCCCGCCCAACAATCTCCAACATAGAGCGGAGATTTGCCGTGCCCGCGTTACCCAGCTGACACAACGTGCGCCAGTTCCGCGCCGCAAGCGTTTCCCGGAGGATCATATGACGAAACTGACCATCAACGGTCGCGAAGTCGACATCGCGGCCGATCCGGATACACCGCTCCTCTGGGTCGTCCGCGATGAATTGGGATTGACCGGCGCAAAGTTCGGTTGCGGACAAGCGCTCTGCGGCGCTTGCACGATGTACGCCGACGGCACGCCCATCCGCGCCTGCGTGACACCTCTTGAAAGTGTCGCTGGCCAGGCGATCACCACGCCGGAAGGGCTCGAAGGTCGCATCGCTGAGGCAGTCCGCGCCGCCTGGGAGAAACACGACGTCGCCCAATGCGGATATTGCCAGTCGGGCCAGATCATGGCCGCCGTGGCGCTCCTCAATAGCCAGCCTGCGCCGACCGACACCGACATTGATGAAGCCATGACCGGCAACATTTGCCGCTGCGCCACCTATGGCCGCATTCGCACCGCCATTAAAGCGGCATCTGAAACGCTGAAGGGCTGAGGAGAGACGCACCATGTTCAAGGATAACGTCGCCACCGCCGCCCGCGCGCTGTCACCTGACGCCGGACCCGTCGCCCTCGACCGCCGGGGCTTTTTGCGTTTGTCAGCCGGCACCGGCGCCGGCCTCGTCATCGGCGCTTACATCCCCGCCTCTGCGGTCGCAGCCGAGACCGCGGCCAAGGGCTCTGCCTCCGCCGTCTTCAATCCCTTCGTGACGATCACGCCCGACAACAAAGTCATCGTCCTCTCCAAGCATCTCGACAAAGGGCAGGGCACAGCCACCGGCCTCGCCACCCTGGTCGCCGACGAACTCGATGCCGACTGGGCGCAGATGGTCGCTGATTTCGCGCCCGCCAACACAGCGCTCTACAAAAACACGTTCTTTGGCGTGCAGGGAACTGGCGGCTCCACCGCCATGGCGAATTCCTTCGAGCAATATCGGCAAGCCGGCGCCGCCGCCCGTCAGATGCTCGTCGAAGCCGCCGCCAAATCCTGGAAAACAGACGCTGCCAAAATCACCGTCGCCAAAGGCATCGTGTCCGACGGCACCAACAAAGCCACCTTCGGCGAACTCGCCGCCGCAGCATCCAAGCTGCCGGTTCCCGAAAATCCCAAGTTAAAAGATCCAAAAGACTTCACCTACATCGGCAAATCGTTCCCCCGCCTCGATCAGAAAGCGAAGGTGACCGCGCAGCCCGTGTTCACGGAGGATGTTCAGCTGCCCGGCATGCGCGTCGCCGTCGTCGCCCGCCCGCCCCGCTTCGGCGGCAAGCCCGGCGCCGTTGATGCCGCCAAAGCCAAGGCCGTGAAAGGCGTCACCGATGTCGTGACCATTCCCGGCGGCGTCGCCGTGGTCGCCACATCGACATGGGCCGCCATCAAGGGCCGTGACGCGCTGCAGGTCACATGGGATGAATCGGCCGCCGACAAACGCGGCACCAACGATCTCATCGCGGAATACCGGGATCTTGCGACCAAGCCAGGTCTCCCCGTCCGCAAAGATGGTGACGCAGAAAAGGCGATCGCCAGCGCTAAAACGGTCATCGACGCCGAGTTCGTCTTCCCGTTCCTTGCCCACGCGCCAATGGAGCCGTTGAACGCCGTCCTCGAATTCAAGGACGGCAAGGCGACACTCACGCATGGTAGCCAGCTGCAAACCATCGATCAGTCCGTCACTGCCGCCATCCTTGGCGTCAGGCCAGAAGACGTTGCCGTCAAGACGCTCTGGGCCGGCGGTTCGTTCGGCCGCCGCGCCGTCTACAACGCCGACTACGTCGCCGAGGTCGCGCACATCGTGAAGGCGCTGGGCACCGACAAGCCGATCAAACTCATCTGGACGCGCGAGGACGACATCAAGGGCGGCTACTACCGCCCCATGTACGTGCACAAAGTGAAAGTCGGCCTCACCGAAGCCGGTGAAATTGCGGGTTGGCATCACCGTATCGTCGGCCAGTCGATCATGACGGGCACAGCTTTCGAAAGTAGCTCGGTTAAGGGAGGCGTCGATGGAACCTCCGTCGAAGGCGTCAACGATACGCCCTATGCAATTCCGAATTTCGAAGTTGAAGTCCACAACACCAAGGTGGGCGCCCCCCCGCTCTGGTGGCGTTCGGTTGGCCATACGCACACGGCCTACGTCATGGAAACGCTGATCGACGAAGTCGCGGTTCGCACGGGCAAAGACCCCGTCGCCTTCCGTCTCGCCATGCTTGAAAAGCACCCGCGCCATGCGGCCGTTTTGAAACTCGCTGCCGAAAAAGCCGGTTGGGGCTCGCCTCTGCCCGCGGGCGTGGCGCGCGGCGTCGCCGTCCATGAAAGCTTCAAGAGTTTCGTCGCCCAAATCGCCGAAGTCCGCATCAAGGATGGCCAAGCCAAAGTTGACCGCGTCGTCTGCGCCGTCGATTGCGGCCTTGCGATCAATCCCGACAACATCGTCGCCCAGATCGAAGGCGGCATCGGCTACGGACTCGGCGCCATCCTGCATTCGCACGTCACGCTCAACGAGGGCGCGGTCGATCAAACAAACTTCGGCGACTACGAGGTGCTGCGCTTCAACGAGATGCCGAAAGTGGACGTCCACATCGTCCCTTCAGCCGCACCGCCCACCGGCATCGGCGAACCCGGCACGCCCCCGATCGGCCCCGCTGTCGCTAACGCCATCGCCGCCCTCACCGGCCAACGCATTCGCGAACTGCCCATGGCCAACCACAAACTCGTCGCGTCCTGACCAAAGGACGCGGCGACCGCCCACCTTCCGTGACTTTGACGGCAACGCCGGAGGCCTGCGCGCCCCGTGCGGAGGCGCCCGCGCCGCGAGCACAATCAAAGAGAGCGCCGTGAGCACACACCACCGCGCCGCGCAGCGGCCGGAGCCAAGGGCGACTGCGCGGCCCGACGGCAACGCCGGAGGCCTGCGCGCCCCGTGCGGAGGCGCCCGCGCCGCGAGCACAATCAAAGAGAGCGCCGTGAGCACACACCTAATGCCGAAGCTCTTGCGCCGCTTCCTCGAGCCCCTCGCGGAATGCAGCGACCGTCTCGCCAGCCAACTCACGATTGAGCAGCGACAGCTGCTCGACTTCGACACGAACATCGCGCTGTGCCGTATCGACGACATCGCGGTATGTGGTCATCAACTCGTTGACGTTCCGGCAGCCCATCAACCGCCGCGTGGCCTCGATCTCATGCTCGATGCACCGGCCCATAAAGCCAAACCAAGCGGTATTGACGCGAAACGCCTGATCGATGAGCCGCCCGTTGATCTCGGTCATCATCGTGAACATCGGACGCTGCATCGTCATCCATGAGTTCATCGTCGCCTTGGCTTGCGCTTCGATGGCTCCAAAGTCTTGCATCGGCAGTTTTGAATTGCTTGTCATGATCTGTGTTCCCAGGCTTGGTTTGACGCGACGCTGGCCATCGGGAAAGGCAAAAGCAAAGGGATCCGAGACCTGCGGACTGCTGCTCATTTGCCGGGTGAGTATGAACCCACGCGCAGTCTGTGACCTGAACGCGGCAAAGTCATCCCATGACATTTGCGTGTTTGAACGCTGTATTCCCGATAAGCCGTCTTGCCATGCTGTTGGCACATGCCAACGAAGCAGTCGTCAGGACTGTGCGCCCGTCCCGGTAACGTCATGGCGCGCTTGCTCGAAATCCTCGGCATCGTCGATATCGTGCAGCTCGCGCTCGGGAATGCGCACCGCGATCGCATCGCGGATCAGCGCCTTCGCTCCGTCGCTGCCATGCAAAGCCGACAACTGAGCGATCACTGCCCGCGGCCAGATCACGGGATTGCGCTGCGCCCCGCGTGCATCGGCAGCATGAACGATCCGCCGCCCGCCCTGCGCCCCGAAGACACTGATGAGCATGCGCAGAGACGCGGCGGATAACAGCGGCATGTCACCCGGCAGGATCATAACGCCGTCAATGTCCCGATCCAGTGCGCCGGCACCCGCAGCAATCGAATACCCCATTCCGTCGCGATCATCCGCGCAACCGACGCATCGAACCGGCAATCCAATCAGCGCGTCCCGGATCGCATCGCCATCTGGTCCCGTGACGACGATGATGTCATCCAACCCCGCCCCATGCGCCGCTGCGGCCGTGCGCTGAACAACAGCCGCGCCGCCGAGCACCGCCAGCAGTTTGTTCTCCGGACCAAACCGCCGCGAGCGTCCGGCCGCCAGAACGATTGATCCAATGCGCATCAGCAGCACGCCCCGCTGGTTCCGTTCGGATCATCCGCCGCCGTGAACGGGATCGACGTCCCGCACCCCGGGAAAATCCCGAAATGCCGATCGAAGTTGCCAATGAACGTGAAGTGCGGGGCAAACCGCGTCTCCGCCAGCATCCGCCACGTATTTCCGCACACCGGAAAAATGCGCCCCGTCTCGATGTGATGATGCCCATCCAGCACGAACCCGTCCGGCTCTTCCGCCACCGTGCCTTTGTAGATCACGGCCTGACCGTAGTCCTCGCACGCCGGCTCCAGTCCATCGAGTTTGAACAGCCGGTACGTGGCGGAAAAGAATTTGGCCGCCCCAAGCTTCTTACGGATCGCGTCGTTGTTCACATCCAGCGGCCGGCTCGTCACCAGACGCGGATCGAGAAAGCCTGCCTGTTTGGCGAGCGTCAGGAAGTCGTTCCAATAGAGCGCACCGCTGAGGCACTCGCCGTAAAGTTCGGGATCGCGGATCAGATCCTCACTGATGCGCCGGTCCGCATACACGTCCGAGAAGTAAAGCTCGCCACCCGGCTTCAAGAGATCGAACGCGCCTTTGAGCACAGCCGGCTTATCGATCGACAGATTGATCACACAGTTCGAAACAATGAGATCGAATGATCCCGGCTCCAGACCGAGGTCGCCTAGGCGCTCGATATACCCATGCAGAAAGCGTGTGTTCGGCTTCGCGTACCCGAATTTCTGCGCATGCCAGTCCACATGCCGCCGCGCCACATCGAGCTGCTCGTCCGTCATATCGACGCCGACCACCTCCCCCGTCTCGCCCGCAAGCTGCGCCAGCATGTAGGCATCCCGCCCCGACCCCGCGCCGAGATCGAGCACCCGCAGCCCAGTCATCGCGGAGGGGCACACGAGCCCGCACCCATAATACTTCGACGCCACTTCGGAATGGATCTTCGCCGCCAACGGGCGCAGATGCGCCGGCATACTATCGGCCGTGCAGCACGCCGACGTCTTCAGGTCGTCCGTGGTTTTCAGCACTTTGCCGTAGTAAAGCTTGACGCTGTCGTGATCCATCTTGTCCTCCGCCGCC
>JALHQM010000058.1 GCA_022841965.1 Hyphomicrobium sp.
GTGGCCGACTGAGAGGCGCGCTGTGCGGCGCCGGTCGCGGCTGGCGAGCCGTAGGGCGAATTCGGCAGAATGGTCGTGGGGTCGGCCGGCGGGGGTGCCTCGGCGACCGGCGGAGGGACTGGATCAGGTTCGGGAGCAGGCTGCGGTGCGGGAGCGGCCTGTTGCTGGGGCTTCGGTTTGGGCTTCGGCTTCGCCGCTGCGGGCTTGGGCTTGGGCTGCGGCTGGGGTTGCGCTTGTTCCTGGATGACTTCCACTTCTGGAACGGCCGAGCCACTGGCGGCGGGCGGCGTTTCAGCGGCGGGCGGGGCGGGCGTCTCGGCGGCAGGCGGCGGGGCATCCTGCGCCATTACGGCTGTCGATGATGCTACGCTCAGGCCTCCGACGATTACGGCGCCTAGAATTCTTTTCATTGTTGTCCCCCACGCGTCGCTTGCGCGAATCCACCCGTGCCATGAAATGGCCATACCCTGGCCTACGTGCCCGGAGTGGAAGCGGCAATGGTCGGAAGTTCCCGATTGGCCATGATTTTCACGCATTTGGGCTCCTGTGTTGCGGTCGCGCTACGGGACTTTTTCCCGTTTGATATCAGGTACCTACGGTACTCTCCGTAGTCGGGAATTTATCTCGCCCCGCGCGGGAGATTTGGGAATGAGCATGAGGGTCTTGCGCGACCCGCGACGGGCGTGCCGTCTGCGGCCGACGGAGCTTTCTTGACTTCGTGGCCGGGCAGTTCCACACCGCGCCTCACATCGCCGCCTTTGCATCGGAATTTGCACGTCATGGCCCTGGCCCCCTCCCTCTCCGACGTGACCGTTCCCGCCGAGTGGGCGCCGCAGGAGGCGATCTGGACTGCTTGGCCTTCGGATCCCGACGAGTGGAACGGGGATTTGGAGGCGCCGCGCCGGGACATTGCCGGGCTCATTCGCGTGCTGGCGGAGCATGGCAACCGGGTGCGGTTGCTCGTGAACGGCAACGAAGCTGAGGCCAGCGCAACGGCAGCGGTGGGGAGCTTGGCCGAGATTATTCCGGCGCTCTACGGCGATATCTGGCTGCGCGATACGGGGCCAATTTTTGCGCACGCGGGCAAGCAGTTGCTGGCGCTGCGGTTCAAGACCAACAGTTGGGGCGGGAAGTATCAACTGCCCGACGATGTGACTGTCGGCGATGACGTGGCGCGGCTGGCGCGGGCCAAGGTGCAGCGGTTCGATTTCGTGCTCGAAGGTGGGGCCGTCGATCAGGACGGCGAGGGCACCATCCTCACGACGCGGCAGACGTTGCTCAATCCGAACCGGAACGGATGGACGAAGGAGCAAGCCGAGGAGGCTTTGCGGCAGGCTTTCAATGCGAAGGCGATCGTTTGGATCGACGAAGGTTTGAAGAACGATCACACGGACGGGCACATCGATAACATCGCGCGCTTTGTATCGCCGGGGACGGTCGTGTGTCAGGCGGCGAGCGGTCCGGATGATCCGAACGCGGTAACGCTCGACGCGATTGCGGCGACGCTGGCTGCGGCGACGGACGCGCAGGGGCGAAAACTCAAGGTCGTGCGCATTCCGGGCGTGGGGCTTTATCGGAATGCGCTTGGCGAGGTTTCGCCGGCGTCGCACATGAACTTCATCATCGCCAACGGCGTTGTCGTGGTGCCGGTTTATGGTACGGCGAGTGAGGCTGCCGCGCTCGACGCACTGCGCGCGGTGTTTCCGGGACGTGCGGTCGTCGGCGTTCCATCGAAGGGGCTTCTCGGCTGCGGGGAGGCCGGTGGCGGATCGTTTCACTGCATCACACAGCAGCAGCCTCTTTAAGGAGTGCGCCTATGGCTCAGCCTCGAACAGTTACGGTTGCGGGCATCCAGACGCACTACGGGTCCGACATGGCGGAGAACATCCGCCGGACGGAAGCCTTCGTGCGCGAGGCGGCGCGCATGGGTGCGCAGGTGATCCTGCCGTCGGAATTGTTCCAGGGCATCTACTTCTGCACGCGGCAGGACCCAAAGTGGTTCGAGACGGCGTATCCGGCGATGGAGCATCCGTGCGTTGCCGCGATGCAGGCGCTTGCGCGCGAATTGGGCGTCGTCATTCCAGTCTCGATTTTTGAGAAGGAGGGCCCGCGCTATTACAACAGCATGGTGATGGTCGATGCAGACGGCACCGCGCTCGGCGTCTATCGCAAAAGTCACATTCCGGATGGCCCGGGGTACCTGGAGAAGTATTACTTCCGGCCGGGCGATACCGGTTTCAAAGTGTGGACGACGAAGGCGGGCGTGATCGGCATCGGCATCTGTTGGGATCAATGGTACCCGGAAACCGCGCGCGCGATGGCGTTGATGGGTGCGGAGATCTTATTTTATCCGACCGCGATTGGGTCTGAACCTTACGATGATGCGCTCGACACACATTTGCAGTGGCAGCGCGCGATGCAGGGGCATGCGGTGTCGAACGCGATCCCAATTGTTGCGGCGAACCGGATCGGGCTGGAAGACAACGAAGGCGTGAAGCAGCGCTTTTATGGCCATTCGTTTATTGCCGACCACACGGGCGAACTGGTGGAAAAACTCGGTGCGACGGACGAGGGCGTGCTGGTGCACACGTTCGATCTCGATCTGATCGCGAGCTACCGCGCTGACTGGGGCTTCTTCCGCGACCGGCGCACGGACCTCTACGAGAAGAGCATCATCTGACGCGCACGGGCGCGGATGGAGAAAAAGCCCCGATTGCCGGGCTTTATTGCGTTATACATTCTGTACAACGGGCGTCCGACTGTGTTATACGGTTCGTATAACGCTATCAGAGGACCAGCCGGCATGCGCCTTAAGATCAAGAAAATCGGCAATTCCACCGGGTTGATCCTGCCGAAAGAGCTCTTGCAACGGCTCGGGCTGGAGCAGGGGGACGAGGTGATCGTCTCGCAGGAACCGGATGGGTTGAAGCTTAGCCTGCCGGAAGATGATCTTGAGCGTGGGTTGGAGATCGCTCGTAAGGCGATGAAGAAATATCGCTCAGCCCTCAAAGAGCTCGCCAAATGAAGGTGCCGATTTGGTTGAGCGTTGACCTCGTCGTAGCAATCCACGGCGAGCAGCTGAGAGAGTTTGGCGGTCCGGCGGGATTGCGCGATCCTGGCATGTTGGAATCAGCGCTTGGGCGGCCACGCAACAAATGGTCATTCGGCGAAGAGGACCTTGCTGTGCTCGCAGCTGCCTATGCTTTTGGCGTGGCGCGCAACCATCCATTCGTTGATGGGAACAAGCGCGCAGCGCTGCTGTCGCTCATCACCTTTCTCGGTTTAAACGGGATCGATTTCGTGGCGACCAACTCGGAAGCTGTCGTCATGATCCAAGGGCTTGCCGCGGGCGAGATCGGGGAGGAGGGGCTGGCGCAGTGGATCCGGGACAATTGGCCAACCGCGACCGCGAAGCCTGCCGCAGCGACGGCGAAGACGGCCATCAAGAAGGCTGGCAAGCCGCCGCGCGCCGCTCCGGCGAAGCCAAAGCCGACGCCCAAGAAACGCACCTAGAACGGGCTTCTATGGACGTGCGCAGGCGTATCGATTGGGGTGTGCAACGGGCGCTTTGCGCTCCGTAATGAAGGGGCAGCCTAACGTTTTGCGCAGGGCTTCGATCAACTCCTCCTCCGTCTTGACAGACTTGTATTCGCCGCCGGTTTGATCGGACATGCAGCGGGCGGTGAAGTAACCACCTTGCTCGCGGTAGCCGATGACGTGGATCGTCAAATCCTTGGCTTGAGCCTTCAGCGCCTTTGCCGTTTTGCAAGGATCGCCACCGCAGGTTTCTTCGCCATCGGTGAGGAGAACGACGGTGGCTGGCTTGTTGCGATAGTCGAGTTCTTCAGCGGCCAGTTCCACCGATCGCGTCAACGGTGTGCGGCCGCGCGGGTTTATCTTTTTGATCGCGTTGAGCAGGGTGTCGGCCGCGTCGGGAGTGGGGCGTAAGCGCAGTTCGATGCTGTCGCAGTCGTCGTAGGCCCCTTCGCCGTAGACGATCAGGCCGAGGCGGCGCATCGGGGCCACTTCGGGGATCACGGTTTGCATGGCGTTTTTGACGCGTGCGATGCGGGGGAGTTTGACGGCGTAGTCGGTGGCACCCATGGAGCCGGAGGCGTCGAAGACGATCATGGCGTCGGATTGGCATTTGTCGGCGTCGTCGGCGATAGCGGGACGCGCGGCGAGCATTGCAGCCAGGATGAGGGCAGCCCAACAAGAGATGGCGGCAGAGCGCATTGGTGGCATGGCCTGTCGAACAGTGGGGACCCGGAAACTGGTAGTCGGTTCGCTAAGGCGCTGGAAAGCTGGAAATTCCAGTGTTCGCCAAACCGGGAAGATGGACCGCACGAACCGGGAGTTCGGCCCAGCGCCCCCCTTTGGCCCTGGGCGTGCCCAGGAATGCCCGCATTCAAAAGTTACCAAGCCTTAAGGGTTCCTCGTTAACCCTTCCGCAAAGACTTGTCGCTTCGGCGCGGGCGTCTGCTCGCCGCCTGAATATCCGTTGATCGGGACCGTTGTTGACGGTTGGGGACCTTTTAGGGGCTTGAAGCGGTTGGGCGCATGGCCGGCCATTTGGACAAAGGCCTTCGGGCTTGCGGTGATCCTCGCCGTGGGCGCGATGACGGTTGCCACGGTCAATGCGTCGGGTGAGACGCGCACCATCTGGATGTATCACATCCACACCAAGGACACGATTTCCATCTTGTACAAAAAGGATGGCCGTTACATCCCCGAGGCGCTGAAAAAGCTCAACTGGTTCCTGCGCGACTGGCGGCAGAACGAAGCGACCGAGATGGACCCCAAGACGATCGACATCGTCTGGGAAATGCACAACGAGCTGGGCTCGCAGCAGCCCGTTCATATCATCTCGGGTTATCGGTCACGCGGCACGAACAACATGTTGCGCAAGACGCGCGGCGGACAGGCGAGCCAAAGCCAGCACATCACCGGCAAGGCGATCGACATCCACTTTCCCGACGTGCCGATCCGCCGCTTGCGCTATTCGGCGATGATCCGCGAGCGCGGTGGTGTCGGCTACTACCCCACCTCCGCGCTGCCGTTCGTGCATGTGGATACGGCGCGTGTCCGCTCCTGGCCGCGCATGACGCACGACGAATTGGCGATGCTGTTTCCGAAGGGGTATTCGAAATTCCAGTCTGCCGAAGGCCGGTCACTGGAACCGGGCGACGCTGCCGTGGCGCGGCGGCGGCAGCCGCAGTTGGCGCAACAGGTGGCGCAGTTCTTCGACATCCGGTCGAATCCGAATAAGGGCGTTCTGGTTGCGGCGGCGGGGCAGACGGCGCTGCCCGTGCCGCCCGTACCAACCCCTGCTGTGCGGCCTCAGAAGACGCCGCAACCGTCGACCGTTGTTGCTGCTTTGACGCCGTCTCCCGTGCCGCGTCCGTCGCCGCGGCCTGAACCCGCGCGTGACCAGACCCCGAAGCTCGTGCGCGCGCCGCAGATCGTCGAGCGATCATCTATCTTCACGCCGGGACCGACGGCGCAAGAACGGGCGAAGCTCAACGACCTGGTGCGACTGGCAGCCCTCGATCCGGGAGCGGCGCCTAAGCCTGTCGCGGTCCCTGCTCCTGCTGTGCGCCCGCCTTTGCCGGCGTCGGGTGCGTTGGCCGCGCGCATCCCGGCACCGGCGGTCGCTGATCTGGAAGAGGATGCGGGCTTTAACGCGCAGCCGACGTCGTTTGCCGCCGCGCCCGCGTTCGATGATGACCATCCGGAGGAACTCGCCTACGCGCCGTTCCCGATCTTGCCGTTTCTAACCGAGACGGCGTCGGCGGATGATCCGGCACTGGCGCGCATGGTGCATCCCAACGTTGCGCGCACGTTCGACATGATTGACGACGAGGGACGCATTCCGCCGATGAAGCTGCGCCCTGGCGAACAGATGGCACAGCTGTTGTTCGCGAAAGAGTTCCGCGGGCAGGCCGTCGATTTGTCGGCGATCGAGGATGCCTATGCGAAGGCCGCGCTACCGGCGCTAGACGGGCTTGCGGAACGCAGGGTCAAGACGTCTCCGCGGTGAGATCAAAGCCGGCCTTCTTGTTGCTCTCGTGTAGTGCGCGGGCCTTGGCAAGCGGACCATTTTGCCAAGCTTCGACGGCAAGGCGGCCCAATTCGCGGAAGTCATCCTTGCGCGGCGAGGTGTTGCGCCAGCATAAGCCGACCGTGCGCGAGGGTTCGGGATCGGCGAAACGGATGACGGTGAGGTCGCGGCCGCGCTCTTCCATGGCGAGGCTCAACTCGGGCAGCAGCGTGATGCCGAAGCCGGCGGAGACCATTTCGACGATGGTGCCGAGGCTGGAGGCGCCGAAGGTGTTCACCGCATCGACCTGCTTCAGGCTGCAATAGGTGAGCGCCTGATCGCGCAGGCAGTGGCCTTCTTCGAGCAGCAGCAGTTTTTCGCCTTCGATCATATCTTTGGTGGCGCGCAAGCGGCCGGATTGCTTTCGCTGCTTGGGGAGCGCGAGCAGGAACGGATCTTCAAAGAGTTTCAGTTCCTCGATGTCGGGATGCTTGATAGGCAGCGCCAAGAGCAGCACGTCGAGTTTGCCTTCCAGCAATTCTTCGACAAGGTTGGAGGTCTGCGTTTCGCGCATGTGCAGTTCGAGATCGGGATATGCGTCGCGCAGCAGCGGCAGCAGCGGCGGCAGCAGATACGGCGCGATCGAGGGGATGACGCCGAAGCGCAGCGATCCGGTCAGCACGCGGTTGGAATGGTGGGCGAAGGAGACCAGCTCGCGAACATCGCCGAGAATGCGCCCGACGCGGGTTGAGATTTCCTCGCCTTTGGGCGTAAGGCGGACGCCATTGCGCGTGCGCTCGACGAGGGTGAGGCCGAGGGTCAGTTCCAGCTCGTTGATCTGCATCGACAACGCCGGCTGCGTGACGGCGCACGCTTCGGCGGCACGGCCGAAATGCAGCTCACGGGAGAGCGCATCGAAGTAGCGCAGCTGTTTGAACGTGACGGACAAGGATCAGGTTCTCTTATGTGGTCGCCAATAAATAACGATTAGTTCTGATCCAGGGGCAAGTCTATTCTCTTTCTTGTGATTGCCATTTTTGATTGTCGCTTCCGACTCCCCCGCGGGGAGCCGGCCGGAAGCGACGGGTAGTGAGAGAGAGATGTTGAATTTGGAGGTCGGGGCTTCGGTCCTCACCTTCGAATACGCCCCGGTCGAACGCCGAATCGACCGGGGCGTTTTGGTTTTTTTAGCGAGCGGTTTCGGACATGAGAAACCGGTCATGTCCAAGAGTGACAAGAAGGCGACGTTTTCGCGCATCCACTCCGTTCCGGAGGGGTCCGGTCAGGGCAATTCCCATTTGCTGTGGTAACGGCCGCCGAACAGCGTCGTGGTCAGCTGATCGTATTTGTAGGTGCCGCCGCCGTTGACGCCCTTGAAACGACCCGTTCCGCCGGTGGCTTGATACGTGTTCAGATCCATACCTGAGCCTTCTTGCCATGCGATCGACATCGTCTCCCCTTCCTTCACGGTTACCAGACACGTCCCAGCCGCTTGCCAAGTTCCGTCCGGCTTGTACTCATATTTGCCATTGCATTCTTCCGTGGTCTTGGTGGCGGCCGGCGCGTCCGGAACCTTCACGCACCGTCCAGCGTAATCGACGACCTTGTGATCCTTGCCGATCTCCTTTTCGTCCCACTTGTCGCTGACGCAGACGATCACGCCGGGTTCATCCACCTTTTGGCCAGCGTCGACCGGTGGCGCGGCAGCCAGAGGGACGATGAGAGTTGAGGTCGCGAGCATAGTTGAACGAAGCACTTTCATGACATTCGCCTTCCTGGTTGGTGTCAAAGATGGGCTTTCAGGCCGTACGCGCTCCGACACGCGGCAACCTCAAGCCCGGTAGTGATGACAAATGCCGGCTCCCAGGCGTAGTATGTTACGGTTAGCAACGGCCGGTTGCCGATGGATTTCATAAGGTTTTTTCGAAGGGAGGCGTCACGTGCCCTTCACCTCGAACCCGGATGACAGCGATTGTGATGTGGCCGCCGTGCGCGCGCAGGTGCGGCGCATATCTGAGAGCGCTACCTTTAGACACTCTGAGCGCCGCCAGAATTTTCTGCGCTATGTCGTGGACGAAGCGCTCGCGGGTCGCGCGGACCGGTTGAAGGGATACGTCATCGCGACGGAGGTGTTCGGACGTCCCCCATCCTTCGATCCCCAAATCGATCCGATTGTTCGCATCGAAGCGGGAAGGCTGCGCGACAAACTGCACGAGTATTACGCAACCGAAGGTCGCTCGGATACGATCGTAATCGATCTACCGAAGGGCTCGTACGTACCGGCCCTCAAAGCAGCGAAAAAAACTTCGCCCCATGCACAAGATGGCGACATCCAAGCGGACGGGCAAGAAACTTTGCCGAACACCGTTTCAAACGGCTTGGTATCTGTGACATCCACAGTCGAAAGCGGGATCATGCCGCCCGGTCGCGCAGCCCTTGTCGGCGGCTTGATTTGCATGTTGATCGGACTTTGGGGCCTGTGGAACGGCGCTCTCCAGCGGCATGGCGTGTTTGATCGGCCATCGCTTGCGGTCCTTCCATTCGAGAATCTGGGTGACGATTCGAAATGGAACCGGCTTGCCGATGGCTTGACGGAGGACGTCATCGCCGATCTCGCGCACTCGCGGGATTTAATGGTGATCGCCCGTAGCTCGACGCAGCGCTATAGGGGACTGCGAACCGATGCCCGCGAGGTCGGCCGAGAGCTGGGTGTCAAATATGTGCTCGAAGGCAGCATCCAGACGGTTCGCGAGCGCATTCGCGTGACGGCGAAGCTGATTGAAACGAAGTCCGGTAGCCACGTCTGGTCGGAACGCTACGACCGGCAAGCCGACGACCTCTTTTCCGTGCAGAACGACGTGACCCAGAGCATCGCTGCGGCGCTCGGCAGCTATTCGGGAGCGGTGGCCGAGGCCGAACGCCGTCAGATCCGTCGCAAGCCGCCGGCCAGCCTGACCGCTTACGATAGCTACCTTCTCGGAGTTGAAGCCAAGCACAAGGTCACCAAGGAAAGCCTGTCCGAGGCGGAAGCGCTTTTGATGAAGTCCATTGAACTCGACCCGCAACTCGCGCGCGCTTTCGTCGCCCTAGTCGACACCTATTGGTATCAGATCGATCTGGGCCTCACCCCTTCGGTTGCGGAGACAGCAGGAAAAATGCTTGCGGCAGGTGAGAGGGCCGTGGCGATCGATCCAGCTGATGGCAGGACCCGGTATGCGCTTGGACTTGCAGCGCTTTACAACGGTAAAGCGGAAGTTGCCGCTACGGAATTCAAGACGGCAGAAGCGCTGGCGCCGTCAGATGCCGACACTCTCCTGACGATCGCATGGTCGTTGCCCGGCCTCGGTCAATCCGATCACGCCGTCGAACTGGTTGAACGCGCGCTCGCCCTCAATCCGTATTATCCAGACTGGTACAATCAGGGGCTAAGCTACGTGTATTTCTTCGGCGGACACTACGGCAAGTCCGTCGAGTACCGGCTGCTCGTGAAGCAACCGGCTGCGATCGATTACGCATATCTTGCAATCGCCTACGCCCAATCGGGACAGACTGAGAAAGCGGCCGAAGCCGCGGCTGTAGTCCGACGGAGCTCTCCCTACTGGGTTGCGGAAGTCTACCTGAGCGAGTCAGGCGGCTACCAGGACCGTGAAGCAGAGCGATTCATCGAGGCGGCTCGCCTGGCCGGCCTCGACACATGCGCACCGGCACGAACGATCGGCGACAACCCCAAATTCATCCCCGTCAAATCCTGCTCGGAGCAGCGCGCCAAGCTGCCGGGTTGATAGCGCCCGTTACGTCCAGTTTTGGCCCCAAGCGGACTCTGTGTTTGGAAAGGCTTTGCGGTCGGTAGATGGCCGTTTCTAAAAATGAAAAAAGCGCTCTCCGAGAGGAAAGCGCTTCTGAACGTCCGGCCTTCGCCCCCAACCTACTCCGCAGCTTCCATACGCACGCTGCCCGTGGGTGACGTTTCGGGGAGCATGCCCAGCGCGTGGAGGTAGACTTCGAGGATGCTTTCTTCTTCCTGGCGTTCTTCCTGGCTCTTTTTGCGCATGCTCACGATCTTGCGCAGCGCTTTGACGTCGAAGCCGACGCCTTTGGCTTCGAGGTACTTGTCGCGGATGTCGGCTGCGAGCGCCTTCTTTTCTTCTTCGAGACGTTCGATCTGTTCGACGAACTGGCGCAACTGATTTTGCGCGGCGGCCTGGAGCGTGGTCATCGCCTACCTCATTCTCATCTGAATTGACTTTGGAACTGGGGACACGCGGATACGCACGCGCGGATCATGGACAGAGGCTAGCGACGCGGAGGCAGCGCTTCAAGCCAACGCATTTTTGATCCAGATGTTTTTTGGCCACCTGTGGAAGGAAGGCGCGTGGGTGGATGCCTTCCCACCGTCTTGGCCGGGCTTGACCCGGCCATCCAAGGCCCGCACGCTGACCTTCGAGCAAGCCCCCTGGGGCCGCCTCACGGGCGGCCATGACGTGAGGGGGAGGGCAGCACCGCACCGGAGCAAGGAACTGCCCCTCACCCCGACATTTCGATTTGCCCACACTCGGCAGGCCGGTGTGGGGCCTCCCCACTGCAAGCGCAATGGGGAGAGGGGACGCTAAGCAGGCACCGTCGACATATGCCCCGGGCCGTAAAAGGGCCGCGAATCCGGGCATGGTGGGGGTGAAAACTAGGAGATGTGTGGCCTGTGAGAGCTGTGTTGAGACCGATTTTTGCAGGCGCCTTCGGGTTGCTGATGCTTGTTGGCGGGGCGGCGGCCGACGAGCGGCCGGCGTTCAGTGCCTTTATCGCCGGGTTGTGGCCCGAGGCGCAGGCGGCAGGCGTGTCGCGCGCGACGTTTGACAGGACGTTCACAGGCTTGCAGCCGAACCTGAAGCTGCCCGATCTCGATCTGCCGGGGAAGCCGTCGGATGGATCGAAGGGGCAGGCGGAGTTCACGCGCGCGCCGAAGGATTATCTGGACGAGGCGTACCTGGAACGGCTGGCCGCGACGGGGCGTCAACTGGCGGTCAAGCACAAGGCGGAGCTTGAAAAGATCGAGCGTGATATCGGCGTCGACCGGTCTTCGATCCTCGCCATTTGGGGGCGCGAGACGGCGTTCGGCAATCACAAGCTGCCGCATGATGCGATCGAAGTGCTGGCGACGCTCGCCTGGACCGGTCGGCGCAAGGAGCTGTTTCGGGCAGAGCTCATCGAAGCGTTGAAAATGCTGCAATCGGGCGTGGCGCGGGCGGATATGCGGGCGTCGTGGGCCGGCGCCGTGGGGCTGACGCAGTTCATGCCGTCGGAATATTTCACGCACGCGCGCGATCTCGACGGGGACGGGAAGAAGGATATCTTCCGCAACGTCGGGGATGCGCTGGCGTCGGGCGCGGCGCAGTTGGCGGGCAAGGGTTGGGTGCGCGGGCAGACGTGGGGTTATGAGGTGATCATTCCGGCGTCGTCGGACTGCGGGTTCGAGGGGCCGACGCAGGCGCGGCCGATTTCCGAGTGGCAGAATCTCGGATACACGCGCGCCGACGGGAAGCCGTGGGCGGACACATATCAGGGCGTCGAGGCCTATCTGATGAGCCCGGCGGGGACGTATGGGCCATCGTTCCTGGTGTTTGAGAACTTCAAGGTGATCCGGCGCTATAACATGTCGGATCTTTATGCCGTGTTCGTCGGGCATCTGGCCGATCGGATCGCGGGCCGGGGTGATTTTGTGCATGCGTTCGGCGGGACCGGGGCACAAAAGACCAAGGTGATCGAAGAGATCCAGTCAGGACTGGTGAAGGCCGGCTACGAGGTTGAGAAGGTGGACGGCAAGGTGGGGTCAAATACGCGCAAGGTGATCGGCTTGTACCAGCGTGCGAACGGGCTCAATGTCGATTGCTGGCCATCGGATGAGGTGTTGTCCCATATCCGCAGCACGGCAGCGCGCGAGTGAGGCTTGTCAGCATGACGCGAACGACTGAGAATGCCGGACACTCTCGCTGGACCTCGTGCGCTTCATGATGTGCCGCCTGTTGATCGCTGCTTTATTGTGTGTCGCGCTGCCCCTGGCCGTGGGTCAGGTCGCGGTTGCGCAGGAGGAGGCGTCGTCGAGCTTCCTGGCGCCGTTTCCGAGGGGTGACGTCTATTCCGTGGCCGTGATCGGCGACGATATGGCGGAAGGGCTGTGGTACGGCCTGTCGGAGACGTTTGCGGCGGATCCGCGGGTGCAGGTGCGGCCGAAGCCAATCATGCTCAACGGGCTGATGCGGCCCGATCACGACGAGAAGGTTTTGGCTCTCGAGGAAGACCTGAAGCGCGACGCGCCGGCGGTGGCCGCGCTGATGTTGGGTGCTTGGGATCGCGTGTCGCTTAGGACGGCCGCGGGCAAGCGGTTTGCGGTGGGATCGCCGGAATGGCGGCAGGAATATTCGCAGCGCGCCGACCGTCTGATGAAGATGATGAAGCGGCTCAACATCGCGGTGTATCTCATCGGGCTGCCGAACGTGCGCAAGTTCGATGCGAACGACGACGTCCAGATGATGAACGATGTGCTGCGGGAGAGGGCCTATCTCAACGGGATGAAATTTATCGACGCTTATGCGGGCTTTCTGGACGAGAACGGCGGATATAGCGGATGGGGTCCGGATCTGACGGGCAAGATCGTGAAGTTGCGAGATGGCGACGGTGTTTATTTCACGATGGCTGGTAACCGGAAGCTGGCGCACTTTGTAGAGCGCGATTTGCGCCGCGATTTGAAGCAGGCGCAGGCGGCGCGCAGTGTGCCGTTGCTGGGTGGGGCGGACGAGCAGGCAAAGATCAATCCCGGCAAGGCGGTCGTGAATGCTGGGAGTGATGCCGATCCGGCGGCGGCGGCGATCGCGGGGTCGGCTGCGCCCGTGAAGCCGAATGCGCCTTCGGAGGGCGACCAGGCGGCCGATAATGGCCGCATCAGTTTGAAGACGGTTACGCCGACGGGGCGGGAGGATGTCGTCACGCTCGATATCGTGCGGCCAGCGATCCCGGCGTCCGTCGTGGCGCTGGTGACGCGGAAGGAGAGCGCGGATCGCGCCTCGCAGATGGGTGACGTCCTCGTCGACCGGATCGCATCGGGCATCACTGTGATGAGCACGTTTACACCGCCGTCGTCGGCTGCGGGTGGTGCGGGCCGGAGTGGGCGATTATCGCCAACGCAATCGGCTTACTATCGCGTGCTCGTTAAGGGAGAACGGCTGGCGCCGCGTGCCGGGCGTGCCGATGATTTTGTGTGGCCGCGGCCGGAACCGGAACCGATTACAATTAAGCCGGCATTCGAACCGTTGGAGACGGGAAGCGCAGAGCCACCGCCGGTGGAAGAGCCTCCACCGGCGAAGAAACGGCGACCCTGATCTCTTTTACTCTTCGTCGCGGATGGCGGGGGCGGGACGGCGGCGGCCGCGCTCAGCCTTAGCGCTGCCCTTCAAGCGTTCGGCGATGTCATCGAGGCGGCGTTTGGCGGCGTCGAACGCATCGCGCAGCGCGATCTGCAGATCTTCTTGCGCATCGCCGACGTGGCTCTCGTGCGACAGGATCAGCGGCGCGTGATCGGGGATGCCGATGTCGATTTTGATCTCGTAAGACTTGCCCTTGTGGTGGTGCTTATTGGGGGCTGCCACCACCACACGGCAGTGGGTCATCCGGTCGAACACCTTCTCGAGCTTGGCCGTCTTTTCATGGATTTTGGCTTCGATCGCTTCGCTTCTGTCGAGACCCTTGAAGGTGATTTCGAGCGGGGTGTTCATGTGCGATGCCTTGTGTTGCGGCTCACGGGTGACGGGTGTCACGGAACTGATATTAGGCTGGTTCGCGGCGAGGGCAAGGATTGACAATCGACATAAAGCGACGGCCAACGCGCAATGGCCCCGGTATCACGAGGTAAATTTGGCCAATATTGCCGAGATCAACGCGGCAGGGTTGTTGCGCCCATGAGGGCTTTGTCGATGGCGTGGGCGGCTTGGCGGCCTTCGCGGATCGCCCAGACGACGAGCGACTGGCCACGGCGGACGTCGCCGGCGGCGTAGAGCTTGTTGTCGCCGGGGAGCTTGTAGCTCTTCTCGTCAGCATCGAGGCCCTTAAAGCGGCCGCGCGGGACCACGCTGAGGGCGAGTTCCTTCACCACGTCGTTCTCGATGGGACCGGAGAAGCCCATGGCGAAGAGGACCAGGTCGGCATCGAGCGTGCCCTCGCTGCCGGGGATAGGCTGCATCTTGTCATCGACGCGGGTGTAGTGGAGCTTGCGGACGACGCCGTTCTCGCCTTCGAAGCCCGTCGTTGAGATCGAGAATTCGGTCTTGGCGCCTTCGGCCTGCGAGGTGGAGACGCGCAGCTTCATCGGCCAGTGCGGCCAGGAGAGCGCCTTGTTTTCCCTCACGGGCGGCTGCGGCATGATTTCGAGCTGCGTGACGCTCTTGGCTCCTTGCCGGAAAGACGTGCCAATGCAGTCGGAGCCGGTGTCGCCGCCGCCGATGACGATGACGTGCTTGTCGCGCGCGGAGAGTTCCCGCGTGCCAGGGCGCTGGTTTTCGCCGGCAACGCGGCGGTTTTGCTGGGGCAGGAAATCCATGGCGTAGTGAATGCCATCAAGCGTGCGGCCCGACGACTTGGCGAAGAAGTCGAAGGGATGCTCGGAGCCCATGGCGAGAAGGACGGCGTCGTGGGTCTTTTCCAGATCGTTCGCGGTGATGTCGCGGCCGACCTGCACGTTGCAATGGAACGTGACGCCTTCGGCTTCCATCTGCTTCACGCGGCGGGCGATGATGTCCTTTTCCATCTTGAAGTCGGGGATGCCGTAAACGAGCAAGCCACCAGGGCGGTCGCTCTTTTCGTACACATGTACGTCATGGCCGACGCGGGCGAGCTGCTGGGCGGCCGCGAGGCCAGCGGGGCCCGAGCCGACGATGGCGACCTTCTTGCCGGTTTTCGTTTCCGGCGGCTCGGGGACGACCCAACCTTCTTTCCATGCGCGATCGGCGATCGCGCCTTCGATCGACTTGATGGTAACGGGAGCATCGTCGATGTTGAGCGTGCAGGCGGCTTCGCAGGGCGCGGGGCAGATGCGGCCAGTGACTTCGGGGAAATTGTTGGTCGAGTGCAGGTTGAGGGCCGCCTGTTTCCAGTTCCCGCGATAGACGAGATCGTTCCAGTCAGGGATCTGGTTGTTGACGGGGCAGCCGTTGTGACAGAACGGGATGCCGCAATCCATGCAGCGCGCGGCTTGCGTCTTGAGTTCGCCTTCGGCCAGCGGCACGACGAATTCATGCCAATGCTTGACACGGGCTTCAGCCGGCTCGTACTTGCGGTCGGCGCGCTCGAATTCCAGAAACCCTGTCGGCTTACCCATCGTCTTGTCGTCTCTCTGTTCGTCGTGCGGACGGATGTTTCAAGTTCGGTGCGAACTTTAGGCTTGAGGCCGGGATTTTTCGCCGCCGACCTCAGAGGCTTTGGCGAGTTCGGACAAGGCGCGGCGGTACTCGACCGGCATGACCTTACGGAACTTCGGCAGGAAGGCTGCGAAGTTCTTTAGGATGGTTTTGGCCGTTTTCGAGTTGGTGTAGTGGGCGTGTCGAACGAGGAGCGCGTGGATGCGTTCCACATCGCCCGAGCGCATGTCGCCCATGACGGTCTTCAAGGCGACGGCGACTTCGCCACCCTGCTTGGCCAGCGCATCGAGTGAACCCGGATCAGCCGTGAACTGTTCCAGTTCCACCATTTCCTTGTTGAGGCGGCTTTCGAAAGTGCCGTCCTCGTCCAGCACATAAGCAACGCCGCCCGACATGCCAGCTGCAAAGTTGCGGCCTGTGGGTCCGATCACGAGGACGCAGCCGCCGGTCATGTATTCGCAGCCGTGATCGCCGGTGCCTTCGACGACGGCGGAAGCGCCGGAGTTGCGAACGGCGAAGCGTTCGCCCGCGATGCCGCGGAAGTAGCATTCGCCGTCGATGGCGCCGTAGAGAACCGTGTTGCCGACGATCATGCTCTCTTCGGGCACGATGCCTGAGTCAGGCGCGGGGCGAACGATGATCTTGGCGCCGGAGAGGCCCTTGCCGACATAGTCGTTGCCTTCGCCGACGAGATCGAGCGTGAGGCCGCGCGTGCCCCAGGC
>JALHQM010000059.1:0-4679 GCA_022841965.1 Hyphomicrobium sp.
GAGATCGGGCGCGGGGTTTATACCGCCTCGGGCACGACGCTGACGCGCTCGGTGCTCAAGTCGACGAACGCGGGCTCGGCGATTTCGCTGTCCGGCACTGCGCAAGTGTTCATCACGCCGAGCGCCGAGGATTTCCTCGAGTTCACCAATGCGGCTCTGCCATGTGAAGGGCGGCTGACACTGACCTCGGGAACAGCGGTGACGACTGCCGACGTGACCGGCGCGACGACGATCTATTTCACCCCCTACAAGGGCAACCGTATTGCGCTCTACGACGGGTCGAAGTGGATTTACAGATCGTTCACAGAGAAGTCTCTGGCGCTTGGCACGATCAGCGACGCCACGAACTACGACGTGTTTCTTTACGATAACAGCGGCACGGTTGCGATCGACACGCTGGTTGCGTGGACCAATGCCACGACACGGGCAACGGCGATTACCTTGCAGGATGGCGTTTACGTAAAGGACGGCGCCACGACGCGGCGCTATGTCGGCACAATCCGCACCACCGCCACGACCACGACCGAAGACAGCCTGGCTAAGCGGTTCGTCTGGAATATGCACCACCGCGTGCCAAGGCCGATGCGGGTTTGGGACACGACAGATACATGGACGTATTCAACCGCCACGTTGCGGCAGGCTAATGGATCGACAGCAAATCAGCTTGCTTTTGTGCGCGGGGTGAATGAAGACGCTGCGTCGGCCAGTGTTAGCACAAACGCCGTGAACTCAACGTCCAGCGTGCGCTATGTGCGAGTGGCGGTGGGATTGGACTCTACAACAGCGCCAGCAAGTGATTCTAACGTATCATCCGGTGCTTGTACGGATACGGTAACGCCTGCGCTTCTTTGCAATTACAGCGGGTTGCCAGGGCTCGGCTATCATTATCTGGCGTGGCTGGAAAAAGGGCACGGCGCGGACACGCAGACATGGCGCGGCGACGCGGGGCAGACCGACTTGAACCTCGGCATCAATGGAACGGTGATGGCATGACGCTTGCCGCACATATTACGGAAGCCGTTTCGGCCGTCGCGCCTGTTACGGGCGTTTCGATCGGCAATGCTAACGATAAGTCGACGTGGCGCGTTGATTTTTCCGACGCAGCGACCGACCAGCAAAAGGCTCAAGCTGCGGCGATTGTCGACGGGTTTGATCCGATGGCGCCGGTAAAAACTGAGTATAACAAGAAAATCGACGCAGACGCCGAGGCGGTGCGGTTGCGCTACATCACATCCGGTGCCGGCATGGCGATGACCTATCAGGAGAAATTCGCCCAGGCCCAAGCGGTATCAACAATGGGGGAACAAGCCGCCAACGCCATGACCCAAGCCGACCGCGAATTGCAGTTCCCGACGCTCTCGGCATCTGTCGGGATTGAAGCCGCGACGCTTTGGCAATGCGCCGAATTAGTGCTAGGGAAATATGCGCAATTCGCGGCGCTTTCTCTGACGATCGAGCGGCGTCGCCTATCGGGGAAGGCCGCCGTTAACGCAGCGACAACCGGGGCCGAGGCGAAGGCCGCATATGAGGGCATCACATGGCCGTGAATATCACAATGGGTCTGTTGGGCGTGGCATCGCTCATTCTTGTGAGCATACAAGGCGTTCCGACGTGCCATGCAGATGCCAAGTCCGTGCGAGTTGGTCATGTGCTGATGGCTGGGTGCTAGATGGCCGACGCCGTAAAGGCGCTCACGCACTGGCGGGGCGGACGTCGTGAGGTGGTCCGGGCTGAGCATACGCGCGAGGTCCGCGAGGAATTGCCGGAGGGCGCGCGGAACGCGATCCTGCGCATGGCTGACGAGCTCGCCGACGCCAAAGAGAAGATTGCCAGGCTCGAACGCGTCATCCTGCGCCTTCACGCCATGACGGAGAGCTAATTGCTCGGTTTTCACCCGCTCGGCGACGTTGCCCTCGGCGAGATCGAGCTTGGTGATGCGGTTGTCATCGGCGAGACCGGAACCTTCGTTCTAACCGGCCAGGATGCACTCTGGCAGCGCACGGGAGTAGCCGAGACCGGGGCCTTTACCCTGACCGGGCAGCCGGCGTTGTTTTCGCTGAGCATGGCGGCCGGCGTCGGTGCGTTCACCCTGGCGGGGCAGGATGCCGGGCTTCACAAGGGGTTCGTGCTCCAGGCCGAACCGACGGTCAACACGTTCGCCGAACACCCTTTGTTTTCTCCGCTTGGTGCCTTGGCATTCGGTGAAAGCAAAGCCAACGACCAGGCCACGACGTTCGTTCTCACGGGCGCAAACGCGGACGGCACCAGGGGCGTCACATTCGATGCCGAGACGGGCGTCTTTATCCTCACGGGCATTGACGCACTTTTCGACATCACGGGTTATCCGCCGAACATTCGCATCTTCCCGCGCGTCGGGCGTGGCATTCGCACCTTCCCAACGGGTCGCACGATCTCCAGTACGGGGCCTCTGGCCTGGAATGGACAAAACCTGTTCTGGAATGGCGAACAGCTCGTGTGGAACGGGCAGGCCAGCGCGGGCGGGATGATCGTTCGCACATCAACCGGGCGCGGAATACGGGCGCGGGCATTCGGGGGCTAAATGCTGACACCAGGGCGCAAGGCTGTGAATTCGCCGGTTCGGATCGCGGCCAATTTCCAAGATGACACCAGGGTGGACATCGACCCGGACACGGTGACGGTGAAGATCTATTCGCCACAGGGAACGATCACGTCCTACGTCTACGGCACGGATGCAGAAGTGATCAAGGCGAGCACGGGTGACTATTACATCGATTACACGCCGAACGAGTCTGGGCAGTGGTTTTACCGATGGGAAACGACCGGCACCAACGAGGCCATCGCGGTTGAGGGGTATTTTCGCGTCCAATACTCGCCATTTTATGAGGGCGTCGCGGACGCTTACTATCGATGAGCGATACCAACTTCGAACTCAACGACGATACCGTAAAGACGGATGCCGTGGGCGCGAATGTGCGCGTCTTTGGCGCGGAAAGCTCTGCGGCCACGCGGGCTTCGTCCTACGGGCGCGATGCTCTTTACAAGACGGCTCGGGCTGCGCTGGCGGATGACGCTGGAACGTCGCGAACGAACCTCGGGCTTGCAACGGGTGACAGCCCACAGTTTACCGGCATCAACCTCGGCCACGCCTCCGACACGACGCTGACGCGATCGGCTGCGGGTCGGATCGCGGTTGAAGGCGTGAGCATTCCGCTTGCGTCGGATCTGATCAAGTCGGCGCTGTCCGTGTCCGGCATGGACAACACGGGCGCGACTTCGTGCAACACGGCGCTGGCAACGCTGATTTCGACCGGCGGCGCGTGGTATTTCCCGGATGGGGATTACCTTATCACGGGCTCGGGTGTTGATGCGCGACGGTCCAAGAATCTTTACATTCTGTGCAGCCCGCGTGCGCGGTTCTTCAGCCCGACAGGGGCGTCTGCGGTCGAAGGCGATCTGTTCAATTGGGCGGTTCCGTCTGGCGGCGTCGGCCTGCCAGCAAATGGGCTCATAACGGTTTGGCAAGGCGGGTTCCTCGACGTCCAGAACGTTAAAAACTCAACGTCCATGCCGTTCATTGGCGTTTATCCCGCAGCCAATCCCGGCACGCTGGCGACCGGCGAGGCGTTTTCGTTCCGAGACGAGTACACAAGCGGCACGATCAAGAACGGCTCTGATCGGATCGAGGTCAGGAACGTAACCTTCTACCACGCCGACCACTGGGAAGACGCGGGCGGCGATTCCAGCATCTTCGCTAACAGCTACAATCTGCTGATCGTCGAAGGGTGCACTTTCATCGGCGCTCGCGACCAGGGCGTCTATGCGTCGGGCGATGCGACGGCCACGACCTACGGGCGCACGCGCATTGTCGGCAATCGCTTCGTTAACTGTTTCTTCGGTGCGGCGGTAAAGCGTGCCCTTCGCGGGTTTGAGATCAGCAACAACACGTTTAAGAATTGCGTCGGCGGCGTCAACGTCAACGAGATTATCGGCACGCCGACATCTGACGGCGTGGTCACGGGTAATTTCTTTGAGGATTGCGGCGTTTGGGTGCGGATCGACTACGGGCGCAGAGTCACCGTCCGCGACAACACCGGGCGCAGCTTCGGTGCCACCGATGCGAGCGGAGCGGCGGTCACGGTCTACAATCCCAACGTGTTCGTCTTCAACGGCGCGACCCATTGCACGATCGAGAACAACCGCTGCGAGGGGCGAAGCTCGACGTTCTCGGCCACCAACGTCTATCTGCTGGACATCCAGGATTTCACGACGGCAACGGCGTCTGTCGTAAAGTCGGAATATAACTCATTCCGGCGCAACGTCGGCATTGATATTTATGGCGTCGGCACGGAGGTCTCTGGCGAAGCGGACAACAACGACTTCGATCAGAACTACGTCGTCGGCGGAACCGTTGCGAACGTCGTCAAGAACGGCGCGAGTTCGACCGTTGTTCGCTACGACGCGACCAACGCGCGCCGCGTTTTTGAGACGCCCGTAGGGTTTGGGGACGGCAGCGCCGCAACGCCGACATTGCAGCGTCTAGGCCAGACCAATGTTGGCCTGTTCTTCGGGACGAACAAGGTCGGGTTTACGACCAGCGGGACCGAGCGCGTTGCGGTCACGAGTGACGGGCTAGAGTTCGGAGCGACGACCGACGCGACACTGGCGCGGTCGAGCGCCGGCAACCTATCCATTGAGGG
>JALHQM010000059.1:4779-15854 GCA_022841965.1 Hyphomicrobium sp.
TGGAACCGCAACAGCGCCTCAAGCCAGGTCGGTTCGGCGAACGCCATGGGCGGTGGCATCGGCACAACGACGGGCTCGATTGCGACCAGTTCAATCGACACGACGGCGGCGGTTGACCTCGTGTTCCGGTGCAACTGGGCTGGCGCCACGTCCGGCGAAACCATCGCGATTGAGGGTTACTGCGTTGAGGTCTGCTATGGCGCGTGACGTGTTGATCTTCATCGGCGGATCGTCGTTCGGCGTGATTATCACGTTGGCCGTCATCATGAATTGGCCGGGGCTCGTGTTCCTGAAACGGGGCGACCAATGACCGAGGTAATGGTGTTGGCCATCGTGGGCATCTTCTGCATTGCGGTCTTTGCCTTGTCGCGGGCGCTGAGGGGGGATGAATGAGCTACACCACAGCACAGCTCGCAACGGCGGTTTTGCAGCACTTGGGCGTGCTCGACGCCACGGAAACGATTGCTTCGACCGATCAGACCTACATCACGGACGTGTGGGGCGCGAAATGGGAAGAGATCAGCGGCCACGGGCAAGAGCTGACGTACTTTTCGTATGACGACATCCCGAATCCCGTGTTTTTGATCATCCGCGATCTGGTGGCCAACGAGGTGCGCGGCGCCTATGGCCGGCCAATCTCGGCGGCTGAAAAGGAAGCGGAAGAGATGATCATCTTGCGCAAGCTGCGCAGGCATCTGTCGGTGCAGGCCACGGGGCTACCCGGAACGGCGGTTTACTTCTGATGCCGCTTCGCCCCGTTCCCCTCGGTGTCCGCACCAACCCCGACCGCACCAATGACGACGGCGCGGCCGTGCTGATCAACTGCTATGCCGAGGACGCCGGCGAGGAAGGCGCGGTGCGCTATCCGATCTATGCCTGCGACGGGTTCGCGGCGTTCTCGACCTTGACCGGATCGGGCTCGGGCGGGATTCGCGGGTTCCTGAACCTGGACGATACGACGCTTTATACGGTCACGGGTTCGAGGCTCAACCGGGTGACGACGGCGGGTGTGGCGACGGACATGGCGGCGGTGACGGGCACTGGACCGGTCTACATGGCCCGCAACCGCAAGGCGTCCACGCCGCAGATTGCCATGGTGCCCAGCTCAGGCGGGTCTTACTACATCGTCGAAAACAACGTGGTGTCAGAGCCGACGCTCGCCGTGGGCATCCCGAAGAGCCTGTTTAACTCGGTATGCGCGATCGATGGCTACTTCGTCATCACGCTTTCGAATGGGGAGTGGTACATCTCGGGGATTGACGCTTCCACGGTCGACTTGCTCGACTTTACCACGGCCACCAGCAACCCGGACGGCCTGACCAGGGGCCTCGTTAGGGGCCGCGACTTGTGCCTGATGGGGCCACGTTCGACGGAATTCTATGTCAACACGGGCGCGGCTAACTTTCCTTTCGAGCGGGTGACGGCCAACTCGGTCGGCATCTATGCGGGGCCCACCGCCGTGGCGCTCACAGCCACCATGGACGGAACCCTGGCCGATACCGTGATCTGGTGCGGATCGAACGCGGACGGCGCCTACGTGGGCGTTCTGATGCTTGGCGGCTACGATGCCAGGAAGATCAGCGCGCCGTGGGTCGATCGGGCTGTGCGGGACGCGACGGCGAGCACGCTGCGGGCGTTTTCCTACACGCGCGAGGGCACCACGTTCTATTGCCTGACCTCGAGCACGTTCACGGCCGAGTACAACACCAAGACGGGCTTCTGGCACAAGCGGACCTCGAGCGGGCTGGCCTATTGGCGCGTGGTCGAAGCGGCCACCTTCAACGGGCAGACCATCTTCGGGGACTACGCGAGCGCAGCGCTCTATCAGGCCAGCCATGCGATCACGCGGGCTTCGGCCTCGACGTTGACTTTCCGGCAGTCCTTCAACGGTGGTTCCACGTGGAACACGGCCCGCACACACGCTATCGGTGGTGCCGGGGTGACGACGCGGGCCAAGTTCAACCGGCTCGGGCAGGCCAAGGAAGACGGCCGGGTGATGGAACTGGTCATCTCCAACGCCGTGATGGAAGCCGGAACGGGCAACCCCATGACGGTGCGGCCCCCGGTGTTGCATGCCTGGCCGGCGCCGACCGAGGCGCATGCCTTGCACGTCGATCTGACGACCGGGGCCAGCCTCACGGATGATCCGATGGGCATCAAGCAAATCGCCATCGACATTGACGGGAAGGTCGCCTGATGGCGGACACGACCAAGCCGCTTCCCTCGCCTTCCGTGCCCGTCGTCGATCGGCTGCGGCGCTGGTCGCCCGAGTGGTATCCGTTCATCAAGCAGTTGCTCACCAACATCAAGACCCAGGCGGCGAGCCTGTTCACGATCGAGACGACCATCGACGAGATCAACGGCAAGTGGTCGGTCTCGATTAGCGAAAACGGTCGCGTTACGGGCCTTGTCAAGTTGGACGCTTCGTCGTCGCTGACGACGTTCTCCGTTCTCGCAGACAAGTTCATCGTCGTGCACCCGAGCGCCAATAACACCACGATTCAAGCCTTCGTGATCGGCAATATCGCCGGGACGCCCACGGTCGGCATCAACGGCAATCTTATCGTGGATAACACGATCCTGGCGCGGCATATCGTGGCCAACACGATCACGGCTGATAAGCTCAACGTGTCGAGTTTGTCGGCGATCACGGCCAATGTCGGCACGGTCACGGCGGGTGTGCTGCGGTCTTCGGACGGGCTTATGGTGATCGACCTCAACAACAAGACAATCCAGATCACAACCTGATGGCAATGCGCTTTCGAGCCGATGGGACGATCCCTCGGGCCGCAATCTACGAGGCGAGCGATGACGCGCCGTTTTCTGCGCCGCGAAGCAATCTGAGTCGGGTCAAGTTCCACACGGATTTTGACTACATATCCTTCAATTCCGGCGCGCCGACGATCAACACGACCGTGACCGTCAACGGCAGCGACGGGCACTACCAGTTTACACACGACATCGGCGCGCATGGGACGGCCGGCACGCCGTTCTGCTTCGGTCGGGTGTTTGTGTCCGGGGCCTGGCAGCCTCTGACCGGGACGGTTCCGGTTATCCAGTTCGTTTCCCCAGGAGAAACCAACCTGATCTGCTTCAATTTGGCCGTGTCGTCGACGCGGGTCTACATCATCGAAACGCGGTCATTCAACAGCTCGGGCGCATTCCCGAGCACCGCGCTTTCCGTGCAGGTCTACGTATCCCGGCAGGTGGCCTGATGGCTGAGATGGTGACATGGACGGGGCTTCGGTTCGCGGTTCCGCTGGCGGGGTTCGATAGCAACTATCGCTATCTGCGCCAGAAGTCGGGCGGGGCGTTGACGGTCAATGCCGGACGGACGTGGACGGTGGGCACGGTGCAGGTCAATAGCGGCCAGCCGTGGGTGGCGTTCCGGTTCAACAACGGCATCACGTCGATCAACGTCGTATCGACGACCGTCGGCAGTTCGTCGCAGAACGGATCGTGTATTGCGGTCAATCCGCTCGTCGAAACGTGTGCAATGACATGAGCTTGAACCAGGGCGCGGGGTTCATCACGATCACGGGGACAAACGGGGATACCGTCTTCGATACGCGGGACAAGTTCTTCCACGTCCTGACGCCGCGTTCCGGCAGCGTTTCGATTGCCGCCCGCCGGTTCGGAACGGCGACATCGCCGGGGCTTTACAGTGCGACCCATGATTGCGGGGCCGTCGATAGCAACGCAACGCATATCATCGGGTTCTGCAATGTCACCTATTCGACGGGGTTCAGCCAGTTGGCGTCGGGTCTTTGGTACATGGTGGGGGGGAGCATCCTGACCGAGATGCAACGCTATGTGTCGCTCGGTGGCACCAATGGCGTTTTCATCTCGACCATGCGCATTCTTACGTTTTCGCTTTCCGGGGGCCGGTTGTGGCTGGAGGAAGCGACGGTGGCCTGCGATGACCAGCAGGCGGGTCCGGGCAACTCGATCTCGGCGGCGACGGTGACGTATCGCATTTATGCGGGCGTCTTCACATAACAGGGGGGTCGGCTAATGAGCCTTCTAAAAAGTTTGTTTAGCAGCGGCACGGGATCTATCTTCAAAACCAACCGCGAAGCCAATGAACTGCTGCAAAAAGGGCGGAGCGAGGCCGAAGGGTATCTTGGCCAGGCCCGGAACGACATCGCGTCGGGTTACGGGAAGGCGCAGTCGATCTATGACACGGCGGCGCCGGGGCTCCGCTCGGATCTGCTCGCCGGGTTCAACGGGGCGGATAACGCGATCAATTCCGGCTATGGGGCGGCAACGAGCGCGATTGCGGCCGGCCGGGACGATGCCAATGCGCGGATCGATCCGTTCGTCCAATCGGGTCGGGGCGCGCAAGGGCTTTATGATCAGGCGCTGGGCGTCAACGGGGCCGGGGCGGCGACGGATTTCTACCAGAACTACGCGGCCAACGATCCGTTTCGGGCCTTCCGCGACGACCAGGCCAGCCGTGAGCTTGAGCGGCGCTACAATGCGCAGGGCTCGTTCCAGGGCGGGGCCGGCGGCGGCGGCTCGGGCCGGTTTGCGACGGCTGCGGCTCGCGGCAGCCTCGAGCGCGGCACACAGGACTTGCAGACCTACATGGATCGGCTCGAGCGTGCCGGCGCGCGCGGTGGGCAGTATGCAGGCCAGCAGGGCGCCAACAGCATGTCGGCGGGTTCGTCGATTGCGGGGCTACAGGCGCAACAGGGCACGGCATTGGCGAACAATGCCACTAACCAGGGTTCGGCATTGAGCCAGCTCGGGATGAACCTTGCGGATCGCAGCGCGGGATTGGCCACGGGACGCGGCACGGCGCTGGCGTCGAATAGCAGCCAGTTGGCTGATTTGGCTTATGGCAACACGCAGCAAATCGCTTCAAACAATATCAACGCAGAGAATGCGGCGGTGCAGGCCCGCGCCCGGCCGGGACAAAACCTGATCGGGCTCGGTGGGCTGGCCATTGGCGGATTGACCGGCGGCATGGGCGGCGCGGCGAAGGGAATCGGGTCGTTGTTCAATCCTGGCGTCGCGGGTGCGCTCAATACGGGCAACTTCGGCAACATCGGGCAATCGAGTGTTGGCGCCGGCGGCCTGCCGACGCTCGGCTCTTTGTGGAGATAAACGGCCATGGTGCAATTTCTCAACATGCCTCAATACCAGGCCAGCCCGCTGCTCGACTTGTCGCCCTTGGCGCAAGGGTTGCAGATGCGGCAGAAAGCGCAGCAGGCGGAAGCGCAACGCGCCATGGCTGAACGGCAGATGGCCGAACAGCAGCGCCAGTTCGGCATGACGAACCAGCTTGCACAGAACGCCGACCAGCGGGCTGCTGCTTTGGCTCCGTTCCAGCAACAAAAACTTCAGGCGGAAGCTCAAGGCGGTGGCAAGACCGAAGGGATTAAAGAATACGAGTATGCCGTGCAAAACGGCTTCAAGGGCTCAATACAGGACTGGATGGTGAGCCGGAGATCGACACAAGGCGAGTACAACAAGGTTCCAATATTTGGCACTGGCCCCGACGGCAAGCCTGTCATGCTCCAGACCGGATCGCGTGGTGATGCGGTCGCAACCAAACTTCCTGACGGTATATCGGTCAACGCGCAAAAGCTGATTGAAATGGACGGCGGCGACCGGACGTTGCTGCTTGACCCGATCACGCGCCAAGTTGTGCGCGAAGTTCCGAAGAACCTTGCAGAAGCCGGCAGGCAGAAAGCGGTTGGGACAGCGCAGGGCGAAGCCCAAGTGAGCCTGCCAACCGTTGAATCGAACGCCAATCAGTTGATCGATTATGTTGACAGCGTTGCGAACGACAAAAACCTGGACAAGATGCTCGGATATGGCGGCTACTTGCCGAACGTCTCGACGGGTGCGCGAACGCTGCAAACGAAAATCAATCAGCTCAACAACAACGCCTTCCTGATGGCGTTTGAGCGGTTGAAGGGCGGCGGAGCGATTACCGAGGTCGAAGGCCGGACGGCAACGGAAGCCATGACGCGGCTTCGCGAAATGGTGCAAAGCGGGCAGGATTACCGCGAAGCATTGCGTGATTTCAGGGGTGAGGTCACGCGGTTGCTTGAAGTCGCCAAACGCAAGGCGGGTGTGGGCGGACCGAGCGGAAATGCAGGGTTCCAAGGTCAAGCTCCTGCATCTGGCGGCTGGTCTGTTAAGAGGCTCGACTGATGGCGCGATATGAAATAACGGGGCCGGACGGCGCTAAATACGAAGTCAACGCGCCGGACGGGGCTTCAGAGCAGGATGCGATCGCGTTTCTGCAACAGCAGGTCACGCAACAAAAGCCTCCTGCTGACCGGATGAGTTTTGCGAAGAAAAATACACCCGGTCTGTCTCTGCCCGAGGTCGATCCGGTCGCCGATACTGTTAAAAGTGCGGGCGCGGGGCTTGCCCGAGGCGCCATCGGCATGGCTGGTCTGCCTGGAACAATTGAGCAGATCGGACGCGCCGGCATCAACTACGGGGCCAAGCAATTCGGCGCAGCAGGCGACGTCGTTTCACCTGAAACGGCATTGCCGACAGGTGCCGATCTGCAAAAGAAGGCCGAAGGCTACACGGGCAAGTTCTATGAGCCTAAGACAGCGGTCGGACGCTATGCGGGCGCCATCGGCGAGTTTGCGCCGGGGCTTGCGTTCCCCGGTGGTGTGGCGCAACGGGTGCTCGGCAACGTCGTAGGACCAGCCGTGGCGTCTGAAACCGCAGGCGAACTTACCAAGGGCACGTCGTGGGAGCCGTGGGCTCGTGTCGGTGGCGCATTGGCTGGAAGCGCACTGCCGAATATCGCGGCGCGTGGATTAACCCCTGCGCCGTCGAGCGCGACGCGACAAAACGCCGTCCAGACGCTTCGCAACGAAGGCGTCACCGATCTCACTGCCGGGCAGGTCACGGGCGCTAATCCGCTGCGGTGGACAGAAGCGGCCATTCAAGACACGCCGCTGACCGGCGCACGTTTGCCCAACATGCTTGAGCGCCAAGCGGAACAGTTCACAAGCGCTGCGCTCCGCAGGGCGGGCATCAGTGGCACACGGGCAACGCCCGACGTGATCGATTCCGGGTTTCAACAGCTTGGGCAGAAGTTCGACGATTTGGCGAATGCTTCGCAAGCCACGATCACTGTCGGTGATGCCAATAAGATAACGCGGGCGCTTCGCGATTACGAGCGGATGACGCCCCCGTCTCAACAAGTGCCCTATATCCGCGACATCGTGCACGACATCGGCGGTATTGCCGGTCAACCGATACCGGGTCCGCTTTATCAGCAGTATCGGTCGATCATTGAACGGGTTGCGCGTGGCACGTCGGCTCCGGAAGTTTCGTCCGCTTTGCGGGACATCCGCAACGTGCTTGACGATGCGGTCGAGCGCGGGTTGCAACCGCAGATGCAAGGGCAATGGCGGGAGGCTAGGGGGCAGTATCGAAACCTGCTAACCGTCTCCCGAGCGGCCGGTGCGGCGGGCGAGAACGCGGCCAACGGGTTGATTTCTCCTGCCCAACTGGCGGCGGCGGCGAAAGCAACGCAAGGGCGGCGCAATTTTGAGCGCGGCCGGGGAGAGCTTGGAAATCTCGCTCGCGCGGGCGAGGCCGTTATGAAGCCGATGCCGCAATCGGGCACCGCACCTCGCCTCATGGCAATGCAGGTCGGCCAGACCGTTGCCGGTGGTGCAGCGGGTGCGGCGGCCGGTGGCGGCGACCCAACGACGACAGGACTCGGCGCGCTTCTGCCTTGGATCATCCGAGGCGCGGCTGGTCGAGCGATCATGCATCCTGCAACGCAACGCTACTTGTCCAACCAGGCCGTTCAGGGCGGCGTCAACGTCGGTCAGGGGAGGCGTGCGGCGTTGCTGCCCGGCATTGCGTCGGGCAACAATCAGGACGACCCAATCGAATATTAAGACCGCGTGCGCGTCTGTGCACTAGGCTAGACATGACACCAGCGAGCATCCGCAACAAGAATCCGGGCGCCATGTACCCCGGCAAGTCGGCTAAGAAATTCGGTTCAACGTCCTATGAGACACTGAAGTCTAAGGACGGTGTGCACAAGATCGCGACGTTTCCGACATCGACGCACGGTGCAGCGGCTCAATTCGATTTGCTGGCGCGCGCCTATACCGGGATGACGCTTGAGAAAGCCGTGACGAAATGGTGCGGCGGCTTCTATGCGCCGACCTATCTCAAGGTCTTGAAGGATCGCGCTGACGTGACGCCGGACACGGTGCTAACGAAGGCGATGTTGGCTGACTACGAGTTTGCAATCCCGTTTGCCAAGGCCATGGCGTGGCAGGAGGCCGGCTGCGACTATCCGTTGAAAGATGAGGAATGGCTGGAAGCCCACCAGATGGCGATGGGCAAGGAAAGCGCGGCGCCAGCGTGGAATCCTCGCAACGACGTCCCGACGCCCAAACTCGAGACGCGGCAGGAGCCCATGTGGCGTCGTATCAAGATGTCGGTAACGGGATTCTTTACCTCGATCGGCACTTACGGCGTTCTCGGGCCAACGGGGGCTGACATTCTTCCGTTTGTTCCTCCTCCACCATCGGGCATCAAACAGACCGTCACGAACCTCTCGCAATGGGGCGACGCGGTGCCGTTTGCACAATGGCAGATGCTGGCGGTCGGCGCGGCGGTATTTGCTGCCGTCGCCGGCGGCTCGTTCTTTATGCAAAAGGTGCGCGGATGACGTGGTTCGCGCGCTATGCCGGAGCGTTCGCGCTCGCCCTGGCCGCTATGGCGGGGTGGTCGGCTTGGATGCAAGGCGTTGGTGCTCGTAAGGAGATCGTGCGCGTCGAGAAAATAGGAAAACAGCTCGATGCAAAGGCACGGGTCGTCAGAAAGAAAGTCGAAGCCAAGAAGCCGGACGAGCTGCAAGCTGATCTGCGCCGCTTTTGTCGCGACTGCGATTAGCGGCTGCGCCAAGGCGCCCGAGGGCACGCTTGCCCAGGTGTGCGGCCCAAACGGCTGGCGTGAGATCGGCGTTCGCAAGGCAGACGTGATCACGCCTGGCACGGCTCAAGAAATCATCGGCAACAACGCGGCGCGGGCGGCCTGGTGCGCTCCGAGAAAAGCGTAACCATGGATGGTCAAAGACTGGGAGACTGGGATCGAGCTTGGCCGGGCGTTGGAGCGAATCAACAGCCACGACAAGCGTATGGACAAGATCGAAGCCGATCACGAGCACCTGCAAACGGAAGTCAGCGAAGCCAAGACCCTCGCGGTGAGGGTCGGACTCGTGGTCATCCTATGGCTGGGCGGGATGGTCATCAAACTCCCGGCCGAACAGGGCGGGGAGTTCGTGGGGAGCTTTCTAAAAGCCTTCCTGTCAAAATGATCGAGCCCGCACTGTCCGTTGCATGCTGGCTCGGGTGGGCGTTCCTAGCCGTCGCCCTTGCCTCATGGGGATGGTGGACGGTGTACCACATGATGAGCTAGCGGGCGTTATCCTACTTTGGTTGCTGAGATGAAATCGCGGGCGTCCTTGCGCCACACGTCGAGGACAGTGACGGCGTCCGCCGCGAAGTCGTTTGGATCGTTCTCGATCAGGCAATTGATCAACTCGCGTGCCCGCTCGATCTCCTGCACAGCCTCGTGATGCTCGCACGTCGAGATGGCATAATCGGTGAGCGGGAACCTTGCGCCCGCCGCCTCCATGCCGCGCTTCACGCAACGCCGCGTCGAGCAGTGCCCGTTAGTGTAGCGGTTGCACTCTGCCTTGAGTAAATCGACGGCGCTCATCGGGCGTCTCCAAACCTTGAAAGGTGCCGGGGAATCGCGCCCCGGCCCGCCGACGACATAAGATCACCGATTCGTCGCTCAGTTTCCCGGTGCCTATCCCGGTTGTCGCTGGCGTCACTCCCCAGCACAGTCAGCTCTGAGGCTTGCAACTGACTACCTCCGCGCGATCCCTTACCAAGTGGACCCCGGAACTGCTCGCCGCGCGATGGTCACAGAGCAGCCGGGTGGTTCGTGAAACTTGGGGCGTCTCCCTACTTCGTGCTGCGAGCCGCTTCGGCAGATCCAAGCGCAGGACTTTCCCCGGCACCTCGCGTGCTGCCACACTCTGGACAGCACGCGTCGGCAGGGTCGATCACGCCGAACTTGCCGACGTAGTATGTGCCGCAGCCCGAGCACGACATGCCGAACGTGTCAGGGTCGGCGGCTTCGATCGCCTTGAAGAAAGCATCGTCGCCTCGCAGTGCGTGCCCGAGCGCGCTCATGCTGCATCCTCCGGCAGTTTCACGCGGCCCGGCTGAAACACGGCTCTGTTCGCCCACATGAAAGACTCTTGGATGCCCGTTCGGGCGATGGCCACCATGCGTTGATCGTTGCCCTTGTCGGCTGCGAGCGCTTCGAGATGGCGCAGCACCCGTTCCTCAAGTTCCTTGGCGCGATTTACGGTCTGCACCTTGTCGTCGGTCTGCGGCTGATACCCGGCGACTGGAAGTCCTGCGTGCGTCGTCATTCGGTATTCCTTCTGTTGGTACGCGTGGTCCACAATTCATTGAGCACTGCCCGTCTTCCCAGCAGTCGCCACATGGTGGAACGCTGCGAATGCCGAAGCTGTAGACGTGCATGCGGGCGTTTCCAAACTTTGGTTGCTTATGGGTCTATCTGGTAGGTCTCGGAGCCATCCGGGTGTGATTGATGGCTCCAATAGCTCGAACCTCGATGCTGCTCTTTCGTTGCCGTCACCTTGCCGCCAGCAGCGCGCAGGATGGCGTTGCGCTCGTTGATCAGCCTCTCAATAAGCCTGTCCTGATTGCCTGCCACCTTGCGCACTGCCTCGGCAAACTTCGCGCGTGCTTCCATGTCTTCAAGGGCGGCGCTGATCTGATCGAGGCGCTTTACGTTGCAAGGGTGGCACCATCGGCCCCAGGCGGACTTGGCGCACTTCACACCGCACCCGTAGCACTTCGCGACTTTGCGACCGAGATAGCTCGGGTGCTCCGCGTTTTGGTAAGCGAGCATCGGGCGTCTCCATTTCATGGGGCGTGGGGTCAGCCGGAGTTTCACCAGCAAAAGCGGGTCGGTGATGCGCGCTCCCGTATCCACCAGCAGATAGCCTGCAACCCCTCACTGATCTA
>JALHQM010000060.1 GCA_022841965.1 Hyphomicrobium sp.
TTTTTTTGCGGTCACACTTTGTGGAGGTGGGGTCAGACCCCTAAGGAGGGGTCGGACCCCGATAGGCCTGTGTGTGGGGCTTGTTCGCCCACACTCGGCAGGCCCGTGTGGGGCTATTTAGCGCGAATGCTGATGGAGGTGCGGCGGTTCAGGGCGCGGCCGTCGTCGGTGCTGTTGTCGGCGACGGGGAACTGGTCGCCGTAGCCTTCGGCTTCAACACGATCGGCTGCGATGCCGCCGCGGACGATGGCTTCCATCACCTTGGTGGCGCGGTTGCCGGAGAGGTCGAGGTTGGCCTGCGGATCGCCGACGTTGTCGGTGTACCCGCCGACCTTAACCTTCACGGCTGGGTATGCGTTAAGGATCGCGACGACGTTGTCGATCTGCGCTTTGGACTCCGCTGTGAGCGTGGTGGAGCCGGTTTCGAAGGTGAGGCGGTCAAAGTTGAACCAGACGGTCTTGTCGATCACGGCGCCGGGATCATTAATGAAGGCGATGATCTTGCCTTCGACGCCGTCGGTCGCGGCCTCGATGTCGGTGCCTCCGGCGAGGCCAATGCGCGTGAAGCCGGCCGCCGGCGTGGGCTTGGCAGCGGCGGCGGGGGCAGCGGCTGCCGGAGCCGCGGCGGGCTCGGCAGCGGCCGCGGGTGGTTCGGCAGGTGGCTCATTCATTTTTTGCCACGCGAGCCATCCAATCAGCGCGAGCGGTAACAGAAGCCAGAGGAAGGACGTAAAGAGGCCGTTGTCGCGGCCCGCATATGCGGCGGCCGGAGCCGCAGCGGGGGCAGCCGTCCGTGTGGCGGCCTTTACGGCTGCGGCAGCGACCGGTGCCGCGGCAGCAACGGCTGCGGGAGCCACAGCGGCCTTGACCGGCGATACGAGACCAGACGCGAGCGAGCCTAAGCCGCCCAGCAGCGTACCGCGCTCTTGCCCGATGAGCGCGCTGAGCGCTGCACCCGTCATTGCGCCGCCACCGAGGCGCTTTGAAATTGCGGACAGAACGAGCGGGGCGGCGAGATTGAAGAGCGATGAGGATGCAACGGGACTGATCCCCAAAGCACCGGCTTCCTTATGCACGGCGGACGCCTGCCAGACGCCAAACAGCGAACCCATCAAACGGTTGCCGGCGAGGACGGCCATCGTCGACGGAATGCCGCCAGCGAGGAGGCCTTTGATGTCGTTGATTCCCGAACTGTCGCGCGACACAGAATTTGCAAGTTCGGCGACGTTGGCCATCGCATCGCGATCACCTGACTGCTGCACCAGGGCGCCCAGATATTGACCGACGAGATCAGTGAGGCCGCGACCTGCGACATCGCCGGGAATTCCGATTGCCGGTCCTACGTTGTTGAGCAGGCTCGGGGTGATGAAGCCTTTCAGGATTTCGATGACACTGGTCGACATGGACGTTCTCCTCGACTGACGCAACGGTTGACGCGCTTATGTTTGTTCGACGTGCGGGCAGTGTCGGAACCCCCCGGCCCCTCCCGTGTCGTCTCTGGGTATGATATGCGGGCAATACTGCCCGCCTGACCATGGCAATAGCCGGACAGCGCTGCCTCGCCAAGCCACAAACAGCTTTTACGCGCGGTGATAGGGGTGTCCGGTCAGAATTGTAGCGGCACGGTAGAGCTGTTCAGCGAGCACAACCCGGGCGAGGCCGTGGGGCAAGGTGAGGGCACCGAGGGACAGCTTCAAAGACGGGGCAGCCTGAACGGCGGGGCCGTGGCCGTCGGGGCCGCCGATGAGAAAAGCGCAGGATTTGGTGGCAGCGCCGGCTAGGTCGCGGAGGTGGGCAGCGAAAGCTTCGCTGGTCAGGGGCCGGCCGGTCACTTCCAGGACAATGAGGGCTGCGGAGCCGGAGGCTTTCAGCAAGCGAGCGCCCTCATCGGCCTTACGATCGGCGGCCCCGGCGGCTCGGCTTTCGGGGAATTCAGAAATTGACAAAGGGCCGAGGCCACATGGGCGGCCGGTCTGATCGAAGCGCTTTTGATAGCGCGCTACGATTGAGCTTTCAGCCTCGTCCTTCAGACGCCCGATAGCCAAGATTTCAACGCGCATCGGGCCACTTAGCCTTCGCAGGGCTCAATGGGCCGCGTCGGCCGGACGGTCCACGGACCACATTTTTTCAAGGTTATAGAACTCGCGAACCTCGGGCCGGAAGACATGGACGATGATGTCGCCGCTATCGATCAGCACCCAGTCGCAGGACTCCATGCCCTCGACGCGCACCGTCGGGCAGCCGGAGTCTTTGAGCTTCTGGCGGAGCTGGTCGGCGATGGCCCCGACATGGCGGTCGGAGCGTCCCGATGCGACGACCATAAAGTCGCCGATGGAGGACTTCCCCGTCAAATCGATGGTGACTATCTCTTCGGCCTTGGATTCGTCGAGCCACTCGACGACGTCCTTGAGAAGATCGGCCGATGCGGTCGCTGCCGGTCCCTCAGGGGCCTTGGCGGCGATAGAAGCGCCCTTCGGGGCTGCTCCGGTGGAGGTTGGCATGTGGGGGTCTCTAAATCCTTTCCGTTGCCGTCGCGAAGGGGGCTGTATGGGGCCGCGCCTCGGGTTGGTCCAACACCAACGCTGCTCAAAGATAAGGTGCGGCGGAGCTTCCGGCAACCCTTTGCCCGTCTGCGCGCACATAGGAGACACAGGGAACTGTCAAAAATCCTCTACGAATCATCGCCTTGGCGGATGGCGGTTGAGGAATAGAGAGCCAGCGGATTGGTGAGAAAAACCCAGGCGGGGGGCCGCATTGCGGCCAGCTGACGGGCTTTGGCTTCCGGAAGGCGGGCGCTGCCCAGGGCCTTGGCCATCTTGGCGGCGAGGGCTTTCAGCCGATATCCGGGGCGGTCGACAATGGCGATCGGCATGGTGGTGGCGATGCCGCGCCAATCCTGCCAGCGGTGGAACGTGGCGAGGTTGTCGGCACCCATGACCCAAACGAACTGAACACCGGGATAGCGGCGTTTCAAGAATTGGAGCGAGACGGCGGTGTAGGGCGAGCCCAGCGCCTCTTCGAACGACGTCACGCGCATGCGCGGATCGCGGGCCATCGCACGCACCGCCGTGAGGCGGTCGGCGAGCGGCTTTAGGGCATCGTGAGATTTCAGCGGATTGCCGGGAGTGACAATCCACCAGAGCTCGTCGAGATCGAGACGTTCAATGGCGACCTCGGCGGCCAGTTGGTGGCCGGCGTGCGGGGGGTTGAACGACCCGCCCATCAGCCCAACACGGCGGCCGCGCGGAGCGGGCGGTGTTGGGATGTCTATTGCACCAAATGATTTGGCAGAGCGGGGCAAGCGGGTGCCTCAAGTTCACGTACAGGATTGGCCCGGCGGAAAAGTCCGTGCCGCGCCGGGAGCCACATTCGTTCCGGCAATGCTATAAGGCGAACGAAACCACAACAAAAAACATCACACAGGGGAAACGCGCCATGAGCCGCTTGTATGGACCCGAGCACCGCACACTGCAGGATCAGTTCGACTCGCGGGCGATGGCCGACCGCATCGAAGCCATCGCGATGAAGACCGAAATCACCGAGATGGAAAAGGGCTTCATTGAAAGCCGGGACATGTTTTTCCTGACGACCGTGGACGATCGCGGGCGGCCGACGGTGTCCTACAAGGGCGGCGTGCCAGGTTTCGTGCGCGTTCTGGATGCACAGACGCTCGCGTTTCCGAGTTACGACGGTAATGGGATGTATCTGTCGATGGGCAACATTGCGGGCAATCCGGAGGTCGGGTTTCTGTTCATCGATCTCGAGAAGCCGTTTCGCCTGCGGCTGCAGGGGCGGGCCGCGCTGTCGCGGGATCCAAAGGCGCTCTCCATGTTCAAGGAAGCGGAGATGGCAGTGATCGTGACGGTGTCGGAATTGTGGATGAACTGTCCCCGCTATGTTCACCGGTATCAGAAGGTGCAGGGCTCGCGCTACGCGCCGGCGGAGAACGCCGAGACACCGTTCTGCGAATGGAAGCGCATCGATGGCATTCAGGATGTGCTGCGGCCACACGAGACAGCGGTGGTGGAAAAAGTTGGGCAGATCACCATCGACGACTGGATGGGCAAAGTGCTGACCGGCGACGAAAAGGCGTGAGGCGGGCTTAGTGCTCGTCGCAGCCACTTCGGCGCGCACATCGGTGGCCGTGGGAGGTTTGACGGGTGGTCTCATTCGGTGACGCCTGATGATCATCCCCACGTTTTTGAGGGCGTCCTGTAGGCAGGGGGCGCTTCCCAGGACAGAGTTTCAATTGTTGATTCTCTTAACGAGGCTGGGAGGCCCAAACCAATGACCAAGATTGTTCGCGCCATGACGGCGGCGGTGGCTGCAGCCGGACTTCTGCTCGGTGCGGCTGCATCGGCGGAGGCGAAAGACTGTGTGCGCAAGGGCGCTGTCGGCGAAGCGGGCTCGGAAAAGGATGCCAAGTTCCAGGTCGATGAAGCGTTGTTGCAGGCTGTGGACTGGGGTGCTTGGGCGGCTTGGATGTCGAATGGAACGACGCCTGGTTACTCGTTCGGGCCGCGCAAATACTCATGCAATAAGGGCGGTTCGTGGGGCTGGACGTGCCGCGGCGCTTCGACGATCTGCAAGCTCTGATCGCATCACGACGTTTAAGCGAGAGCGGCCACCGTCGTGCCCGGACGGTGGCCGTTTTTATTGGCGGTCCGTCGATGGTTACTAGCGATACTTTGCGGCGCTGATAAATTCGCTAAACGCTTCGCACCACACGACAGCGGTGGTGTAGGCCGTGACGTCTACTCCGGACGGCACATCGATCAAGAAGCCATCGAACGATTTCACGTCTCCGATCCGCGCGGCTTTATCCTTCAACTTCAGGAACGACGTTTCGTCGTCGACAAATTCATTGGTGAGATACAGTTTGTAGTCTGGACCGGGCGACAAACGGCCGACGTGTGCGATCTTTTCCGGCATGACGTGGATCGCTCCTTCGCCCCAATGAAAGAAATCACTGCCTTTGAGGTTGCGATCGAAGGTTGCCGTGAATTGCGCAGACGAGGCCGCGGAAGCGAGCGCGGCACTGTCGGGGCCTGGTTGAGCCGTCAGGATCGGCAAGGTGTAAACGCCGAGTGCGAAGCCCACTGCGAGGGCCGCGATATGCGTTGCAACGAGAACTATTTTGCGCATCGACCGCCGACTCCGATTGGAAGACCTGGATTGTTATCCGCCCTGACTAGCTTTCGCTACGAAGGGCTGCGAGGAGTTCAGGCGTTGGGTAGCTGTCTGCAGCAAAGCCGAGTTTGGTCTGCATCGCCTTGACGGCGGCGCGGGTGGCCGATCCGATTTTGCCGTCGATTTCGCCGACATCGAAGCCGCGCTTTTTCAATTGGCGCTGGAGTTCCTTGGCTTCGTCGGGCGCGAGGACGGCGATCTCGCGCTTAGGCTTTTGCATCGCGGGGGCGCCGTCGATGCGGGTGGAGAGCCACGCCGCCGTGATGGCGTAGGTGAGCGACTGGTTCCATTGCAGATAGACGTTGAAGTTTTCGTAGGCGAGGAAGGCGGGGCCGAAACGTCCCATGGGTAGCATCAGAGATGCGGGCATCGTGTCGCTGGAGAGGGCCGAACCATCGACCTTGGTGACACCCCAGGTGGCCCATTGCGAGCGCGGCAGCTTGATTGCGAGATCGGCTTGATCCCAGGGGAGGTCGTTGGTGACGATTACTTCTTCGAGCCAGGGTTCGTCGCGGCGCCAACCGAGGTGAGTCATGTAGTTGGCGGTTGAGCCGATGATGTCTGTCGGGTTGGCGAAGAGATTGATGTCGCTATCGCCGTCGTAGTCGATGGCGTGGGCGAGATAGCGGGTGGGCAGAAACTGTGTCTGGCCGATTTCGCCTGCCCATGAACCAATCATCGTGTCGGGGGTCATGTCGCCGCGATCGATGATTTCGAGGGCGGCCATCAACTCTTGGCGGAACATCTCGCCGCGGCGGCAATCATAGGCAAGCGTGGTCAGCGAATTCATGATCGGCAGCTTGCCCATGCCGGCGCCGAAGTCGCTTTCGAGTGCCCAGAAGCCGGTGATAACGGAGGCGGGGACGCCATACTCTTGGCTGGCGCGGGCGAAGGCTGCGGCGTTCTTTTTGATCTGGGCGCGGCCGTTGGTGACGCGGTTGTTGGTGGCGAGTTTGGCGGCGAAATCGGTGAAACTCTGGGCGAAAAAGCCCTGTTTGCGGTCGCGGGCGATAACGCCGCTGTCGAGCGTGCGGCCGTCGAGGGCGAGGGAAATCGTGCGCGCGGAGACGCCTTCGGCGGCGGCTTGCTTGCGGAAGGCTGCGAGCCAAGGCCCGAAGGCCTGCTCGTTTTTGCAGTTGGCGGGCTTAGCCTTGGGCGGCAGCCCGGAGGTGGCGTATTTCGCAGCCAACGGATTGGCGGCGTCGGGGGCCGGGGGCTGGCGCGTGCTCGGGGTGACGGCGGCGGCGGCCGGTTGGGGCGACGGTTCCGTTGGTGCTGCGATGGGAGGCAGCGGCTTGGCGGCGGGCGGTTTGGGTTTGCTCGTGGGCGCGGGCTTTGTCTCGGTGGGGCCGAATTCAATGCCTTGCGCATGAAGTGGGATGGTTTGGAGTGGAAGGGTCGCGCCGCCGAGTGCCATCGTGGCGAGCGTCATTGCGAAAAAGCGGTCGCGTGTCATTGCGGGCGTAAGCTCCCTGGATCCATCAAACCGCGCCACTCATGCCCGGCGGTGTGGCGGCGTCAAGACGGTTCAGCGCCGAAAGTTGGCGTAGGGGACATCACGGTGCGACCTATCACGGGTCAGGCGGCGTCGGCGGAGGCTGTCTTGTGGCGGCGGTGGTATTTCTGGGCGAGTTGGTGCCATTCGATGGTCAGGTTGCCGCCGGTGGATTTGTGCTGCTTTTCCCAGTTGGCGAGCAGATCGAGGCAGGAGTGGTCGATGTAGTCGACGTCTTCGATATGGATCGTGACTTCGGACCCCTGCGGTAGGGCTTCGAGGGCCTGCGCAAGTTTGGGCAGGCCGACCACCGTGGCGGTGCCTGAAAGGTGCATGTCGATGCGGTTGGTTCCAGGAATTTCTTTGGTCTCGATGTCGAGGCGCGACAGCGCATAGAGCACGCGGGCGAGCGAGAGGACGACGCCGGTGAGCACGCCCTTCAGCAGGTCGGTGGAAACGATCATGATGATGGTGGCCGCGTAGATGAAGACCTTGGCGTTGCCGTACTTTAGGAGCGTCGGCACGATCTTGGGGTAGGCCAGCTTGTAGCCGGTGTAGACGAGGACGGCGGCGAGCGAGGAGAGCGGAATATAGGTGAGCGTCCAGGGCAGGAGGCTGGCGAACAGCAGCAGCCAGACGCCGTGCAGGATGGCGGAGGCCCTTGTTTTGGCGCCGGCTTCGACGTTGGCGCCGGAGCGGACGATGACACCCGTCATGGGGAGCGCACCGAGCGCGCCGCAAATCGCGTTACCGATACCTTGGGCGGAGAGTTCTCGGTCGTACTTGGTGCGCGGGCCGGAGTGCATCTGGTCGACGGCAGTGGCGCACAGAAGCGTTTCGGCCGACGCGATGAAGGCGATGGCCGCGGCGCCGATCATCATGTGGTAGTCGCTGAAAAAGCGGCCGACGGTGGTGGGTGTCGGGAAGATGAGCGTCGACCAGAAATTCTCCGGAACGCTCACGTATTTGATCGAGTCGAGATTGAAGACGGCGGCGGCGATCATGCCAACGACGACGCCGACGAGTGGGGCCGGGATAACTTTCAGCGATTTCGGCGCCAGCGAGGCCCAAGCGAAGATCGAGGCAATCGTGAGCACACCGACTTCGCCGGCGGTGAGGCGGCTGTCGCCGGCCTGGACGGCGTCAATGATTGCCCGGGGGATGCCGACGAGGTTCTGGATGCCAGTGCCGATGGGTTTGCCATCGAGCATGACGTGGAACTGGGCGGCGAAGATCAGAATGCCGATACCGGCGAGCATACCGTAGATGACAGCAGGAGAGACGGCGCGGAACCACTGGCCAAGCTTGAAGACGCCGGCGGCCAATTGGAGCAGGCCGGCGAAGAGGACGATGGTGCCCAGCATTTCGACGCCATAGGACTGCACGAGTTCGTAGACGAGGACGGCCAAGCCGGCGGCGGGGCCACTCACCTGCAGGGGGGAGCCGGCGAGGAAGCCGACGATGATCCCGCCGATGATGCCGGTGACGATGCCAGCTGTTGGTGGGAGACCGGACGCGAGCGCGATGCCCATGCACAGTGGCAAGGCGACGAGGAACACGACCACGGAGGCGAGTAGGTCGGCACCGATCGTTGTGGATTGAGGCGCCGCAGGCGCACTGGATCCGCGAGAATCGGAAACCGTCATGTCTTCCCCTCTTTTGTTTGGGCGCGGAAACTCCCTACGTGCCCATCCTTATTGGCCGGACGTTAGTGCGGTTGCTCTTTGGCAGCAACGTCCAAGACGCGGGCGGGCGCCGGGTGAATTCCGCTGACCGTGGGTAGAACGCAAAAACCGGCTGCGGGGGTGCAGCCGGTTTTCGCGTTGGCATGTCTGACGACGACGCGCCGAGCGCCTTAGCGCTTGCCGGGGCCTTTGTCGTTGCCGCCCATCATGGATGACTGAGCTTCCATCCAGGTGGAGAGTGCTTGCTGCCAGCTCTTCTGCCACATCTCGGCGGCCTGCATCCAGAACTGGAGGGGGGCAGTGGGCATGGAGCCGAAATCGGGCATATTCTTCATGTCGAACATGTTGGGCATCCCTGGCATACCCGGCATCCCTGGCATACCCGGCATCCCAGACATTCCCGGAATCCCGGGCATCATGCCGAAGCTGGGAAACTGAAAGGGTGAGCCCGTCGCGCCGGGCATACCTAGGCCGGCACCGGGGTTTTTGACCTGCTGCTCCCAGGCATCCATGACCTGATCCAACACTTGGATCTGCATTTTGGAGGCCTGCTGCATCTGTTGCCGCGTCATGTCGACGAGCTCGGCCGGCCAGCCCATGGCCTTGGCGGCATTGCCCATCTTGTCAAAAACCTTGTTGCCGTGGCGTTCGGCTTGGTTGGCGGCATCCTGACGCCAGTCGCTCATGGCTTCGAAAGCGGATGTGAGGGCCGACTGGACTTCCTCGTTGACGCCCGCCGCGCTCAGGGCGTCCTTAAAGCCCTTGCCGCGCGCATTCGACGTGCCTGCCATGTTCATTTCTCCCGCAAATCTATTGGTTTCGTCCATTGTTGCACACGCCGTGATGGGTGGCCAGAGGACGAAGTGATCTGGGTGGACTTCGTTCCGTACTGCGACGGTTCGACGGTGACCAGTCAACGCCCCTTTTGCCGGGGAAATCCAAGTGCTATCAGCCGCTCATGACAGATACCTCATTGATCCGCAATTTCTCCATCATCGCCCACATCGACCACGGCAAGTCGACGCTGTCGGATCGGTTAATACAGCTGTGCGGCAACGTCTCGGACCGCGAGATGAAGGCGCAGATCCTCGACAGCATGGACATCGAGCGGGAGCGCGGCATTACCATCAAGGCGCAGACGGTGCGCCTGGACTACAAGGCGAAGGACGGCAAGACCTATCAGCTCAATCTGATGGACACGCCCGGCCACGTGGACTTCGCGTATGAGGTGTCGCGGTCGCTGGCAGCGTGTGAGGGCGCGATTCTGGTCGTCGATGCCAGCCAGGGCGTGGAGGCGCAGACGCTCGCCAACGTCTATCAGGCGATCGACAACAACCTCGACATCCTGCCGGTGCTGAACAAGATTGATTTGCCATCGGCGGACCCCGACCGGGTGAAGCAACAGATTGAGGACGTGATCGGGATCGACGCGTCGGACGCGATCGGCGTTTCGGCGAAGACGGGGCTCAACGTGGCGGCCGTGCTGGAAGCGATTGTGGAGCGGCTGCCGCCACCGAAGGGCGACCGCAACAAGCCGCTGAAAGCGATGCTGGTCGACAGCTGGTATGACGCCTACCTCGGCGTCGTGGTGCTTGTGCGCGTTATTGAAGGCACGCTTAAGAAGGGTCAGCGGGTCAAGATGATGTCGACCGACGGGACGTATCCCGTCGAGCGCGTCGGCATCTTCCGGCCGAAGCAGGAGATGCTGACGGAACTTGGTCCCGGCGAGATCGGGTTCTTTACCGGCGCCATCAAGGAAGTGGCGGACACGCGCGTTGGCGATACGGTCACGGATGAGAAAAACCCCACGGCGGAAGCGCTGCCGGGGTTCAAGCCGGCGCAGCCGGTGGTGTTCTGCGGCTTGTTCCCCGTCGATGCGGCCGACTTCGAAGATCTGCGCGAGGCCATGGGCCGGTTGCGCCTCAACGATGCAAGCTTCTCATTCGAGACGGAAAGTTCGGCGGCGCTCGGGTTCGGGTTCCGTTGCGGGTTCCTGGGGCTTTTGCATCTGGAAATCATCACGGAACGGCTGGAGCGCGAGTTTAATCTCGATCTCATCACGACGGCGCCGTCGGTTATCTACCACCTCCATATGCGCGATGGGTCGGTCATCGAGATGCACAATCCGTCGGATATGCCGGACGTTGTGAAGATCGACCACATCAAGGAGCCGTGGATCGAGGCGACGATCCTGGTGCCGGACGATTATCTGGGCGCGGTCTTGAAGCTGTGCCAGGACCGGCGCGGCCGGCAGAAGACGCTGACCTATGTCGGAACGCGGGCGATGGTTGTTTATGAGTTGCCGCTCAACGAAGTGGTGTTCGATTTCTACGATCGCTTGAAGAGCGTGTCGCGCGGATATGCGTCGTTCGATTATCACATTCAGGGTTATGAAGAGGGCGACCTCGTCAAGCTGTCGCTGCTTGTCAATTCAGAGCCTGTGGATGCGTTGTCGATGATCGTGCACCGGCACCGGGCCGAGAGCCGTGGCCGCTCCATGTGCGAGAAGCTGAAGGAATTGATTCCGCCGCATCTGTTCCAGATACCGGTGCAGGCGGCGATTGGCGCGAAAGTGATTGCGCGCGAGACGATCAAGGCCTTACGCAAAGACGTGATCGCGAAGTGCTACGGGGGCGATATCTCCCGCAAGCGCAAGCTGCTCGACAAGCAGAAGGCCGGTAAGAAGAAGATGCGCGAATTCGGTCGCGTCGAGATTCCGCAGGAAGCGTTTATTGCGGCGCTGAAGATGGATGAGAATTGAGGGGGGCTCTGCCTGAGCCTGCCCACCATCGTCATCCCGGATCGCGGAGCGAAGCGGAGCCGGCCATGACCCAGCCAGGTCTCCGCGACGTCACTCTTCGGCATTGGAGACAGATTCAGTCGCGGCTGCACTGTTCAATGTGCGGACCGTTGACTGGGTCCCGGCCTTCGCCGGGATGACGTCTTTTTTGGAAATGGCGCGGCGTATCATTTCCGTCTGCGCGTGCTGCTGGATGGGTCCCGGGCACCCCGGCCTCCGCCGGGGCTGGCAAGCCCGCGATGACAGTTGAGGGGTGGCTAGTTCGGTGGCATTGGACATGGGAAAGGCGGCCGGGGGGCCGCCTTTTTTGTTTGTCGAATGTGATGCTGATCAGTCGTCGAGGGTTTTGAAAACGAGCGACATATCCTTGCGGAGGTAGACGTCATAGACTTTGCCGTCTGTGTGGGTTGCGTCATCAATTTCCCAGCGGTTGTCGTCGAACTCGATTTCCTTCCAGCCGGTGAAGCCTTCGGCCTTGAGGGCGGCTTCGATTTTGGTGCGCTCTTCGGCGGTGGGCGGGCGGTCGTCGTCGGCGAGCGCCGGGGTGGCGATGATGGCGCCGAGGCCGAGCATGAGGGCGGCGAGTATCTTGTTCATTGGTTCGTTCTCCGATTGTTACGGAGGTGAAACGCGGACGCCGCCGTCCGGGTTGCGTGCGACCCTGAGCATGCGGACTGTTGCGTAGCTGCTTTACGCCCTTATCCGAGACCGAGGCTGGAGCGTTGGACGTAGACGGCCATGAGGAGAGCGAGCGCGGGGATGAGCAGCACATGCGCGGCGGTGAGCGACATTTGCATTTTTGGGCGGTCGGCGAAGAAGGGATTAATGCGCAGAACGGAGATCGCAATCATCAACGTGACGGCGAGGTAGGCGAAGAGGAAGATCCGGTCGGAGAGGGTTGTGCCGTCGCTGTCGATGGCGGGAAGGGCCAGATAGAGGGCGACGGCGGACAGGAGTGCCGTCACCTGGATCGTGACGATGGCTTCGAAATGCGAGAGCGGGATGAAGATCGAGACGTAGGCCACCGCCATGATGAAAAGCAGGGGAACGACAACGCGCAGGAAGTAGTCGGTCGTTTCGCGCGACATGATCCAGACGAATGAACCTTTGTAGAAGGGCACGATGCTGGGTTGGTGGGATTTGGCGTCGATGGTGGTGACGAAATCTTCGTCGTAGCCGACGTATTGGCTCTTGGGTTCCCATCCATCGGCGTCGACGGCGGTGTCGCGCAATTCGACGGGCGGGGGCTGGATGATGAAGGGTTTGTCGCCGCGTTTGGGGCGGATATTGATGGCGAAGCGCTGTGTGTCGAAGGGGTACGTTTCGAGGTCGGGCTGGAACAGGAAGCGGCCGGAGACGTGATAGATCTTCATGCCGTCCGGGTAGGCATCGCTTTTCTCGCCGTTGGCCAGCGTGCGCACGGTGATCTGGCGATCATTGGTCTGGGGATTGATGACGGCGTTAGAGAACTCCACGAGGTCGATCGCGTTCTCCTGGCCGTCGTCGCGCATCGACAGATAAAACTCGGCCTGAAACGTCTTGGCGTTGTCGTCGACGGAGAAGATGCGGGTGAGGTCGATGTCGAGGTATTGGGTTCCGATGGCGCGGAGGTTTTCGTTTTTCAGACGCGCGAATTGAAGCGGCGCGAGCTGTGTGCGGCCCATGCCGGGGGCAAGTTGGACGAGAAAGGGGGTGCGGGTGGCGGTGCGCGATTTTGGATCAAACGACCAATTCTCGAATTGGCCCTGGAACACGCCGCGACCGGCTGCATAGCTGGTCGAGAGTTGCGCGATGATGTGGGCGCGCAGATCCTTGACGCCGATGTCGCGTGGGGCTGTTTGGGCGGCGGCGGCGATCAAGCCCAGCATATCCGCATATTGTGTGCCGATGCCGATGGCGCGCAAGTTATCGTCCGACGTGGGATCGACCTTAGCGCTCGCAGGGCGTTCCTTGCATTCGCCCTTGGCCCAACCGGGCGCTTCTGAAATTTTATCGCCGAGGAAAATCCAATTCTCGGGCGGTTGGCCGGCCATCAGGTTCATCAGGCGAGCGTTCATCAGATCGGGCAGGCGGTCCCAGACAAGTTCGAAGAGAGAACCGCCGTAGTCCTTTTTGATGTCGTCGGGCACGGAGTTGATGCGGCCGGTGAGCATGACGGCGGGGCTGATACCGGCTGATTTTAACTGCTTAATGAACTCGCCGTTGCGGTCGCCGCCGATGGCGAGGAAGACGATGTCAGCGTTTTTGGCTTTCAGGTCTTCGATGATGGCTGGGAATTCCGCCACGTCGGCCTTGTCATCCTTGGCGGCAACGCGGTGGTCGGCAACGATGTAGGCGCCCATCACGCGGTTCAAGCCGTCGGCGAGGCTCGTCGCGTAAAGCGTGTCGCGCAGGCCGACGAACGCGGGGCGCTCGTAGCCGGACCGGCGGACGAATTGGGCGAGTACGGGAAGACGCTCGTCGTCCTGGGAAGCGCGCATCGTGAAGACGTTGGGGTAGTCGGCGATGATGGAATTGACGGAGATGGCCGAGAGAAAGGGGATGTTCTTCTGCTTGATCTCTTTGCCTGCGGCATCGAATACGGCCTTGGAGCGGTCGGAGCTCGATAGGCCAACCATGGCCACGCTGTCGGGATCGGCGAGAGCTTCGCGGATATTGGTGAGCGACCGATTTTGATCGCGATAATCGTCAAGGATGCGCAGATCGAGTTTGTGACCGGCGATGCCGCCTTTGGCGTTGATGCGGTCGCGGGCAATGGTCGCAAAGCGTGTGATGGCGGCGACATCGCCGCGGTCGTAGCAGGTGTCGTTGCGGGTGGAGACGAAGACGTTGACGCTGAGCGGTGGCTTGGTGGCGGCTTGGGCTGCTTCGATGGCCAGAGCGTGATCGCTCAACCCTGCCAGCACGGCGACGACTGAGAGTAACGCGGCCGCCGATCGCTGCCACATGCATTTCAACGCCATTCCGCCCGGTCTCCGTTTGGTTTGCATCCACCTGCGCTTAGCAGAGGCGGCCCGGACTGTCGTGGCGACTTGGTGTCGGTTTTAGGGCAGGTGGCCGGGGCTGCCTGTCATCGGAGGCGTGGCCGCGCCAGGTTTGTGGCATCAGGAGCCGCGGCGGCGCTTCTCGGGGTGCATCGACTTGCCAATAATGTGCTGGTCATGGCCGATGACGTGCGCGGTATTGCCGACGATGAGCGGGTCGGGACCGCGGATAAGGGACGTGTTCTTGGTGGGATAATCGAGGCTCGCGAGGAAGTGCTGCATGGCGTTGAGCCGGGCACGTTTTTTGTCGTCGGACTTGATGATCGTCCAGGGGGCGTCGGCGGTGTCGGTATAGAAGAACATCGCTTCTTTGGCTTCCGTGTAGTCGTCCCACTTATCGAGGGACGCCACATCGATGGGGGAGAGCTTCCACTGCTTGAGTGGATCTTTTTCCCGCGCCTCGAAGCGGCGGAGTTGTTCGGCGCGGGTCACGGAAAACCAATACTTGTAGAGGCGGACACCAGAGCGGGAGAGCATGCGCTCAAGTTCGGGGCACTGGCGCATGAATTCGAGATATTCGTTGGCGTGGCAAAAACCCATCACGCGCTCGACGCCAGCGCGGTTGTACCAGGAGCGGTCAAAGAAGACCATTTCACCGGCGGCGGGCAGATGTTCGATGTAGCGCTGGAAGTACCACTGGGTGCGCTCGCGGTCGGACGGCTTTTCGAGCGCCACGACGCGGGCGCTGCGCGGGTTCATGTGCTCCATGAAGCGCTTGATCGTTCCGCCTTTGCCGGCGGCATCGCGGCCTTCGAACAGCATGATGACGCGTTCGCCGGTTTCCTTGATCCAGCGTTGTGCCTTGAGTAGCTCGACTTGGAGTTCACGCATCGACTCCTCGTATTCGCTGGTGCGAACGCGGGTCTGGTAGGGATATTCGCCGCTTTCGAAGGCGTGGCGGATGTATTCCGGGTCCTTGCGGCGGCGGGCCAGCGGCATGCGTTCTTCGACAACGGCGACCGGCTCAAGGGGAGGGGGCGGTGCGGGCATTGCGGCGCCAGCGGCGGGCATGAGAGCGCTTGCGTCGGTCCCATCATCAGGCTTGGTCATGGTCGGTCCCCTCTGGCGCCGGCTGGCGGCGATCAATTGTGACAATCAGAGAACGACGGGGGGCGATGCCTAACCTTGATCCTGGTCAACTGGGGGCGCGGAAAATGAGGCGTCTTAAGACATGAAAAAAGCCGCCCCGTTGAGGGCGGCTTTATCTCACTGCGGTGCAGTAGAGAGGCGCTTATTAGGCAGCCTCGATCCGGCCGACCGCGATCTTGCCCGAACGGCGATCCTCTTCGGTGTCGAAGCGAACCTTCTGGCCTTCGGCGAGGCCCTGCAGGCCAGCGCGCTCAAGAGCGGTGGCGTGCACGAACACGTCTTTGCCACCGGCATCCGGCGTGATGAAGCCGAAGCCTTTTTGATAGTTGTAGAACTTAACTGTACCCGGGGTCATGGGCTTTCCTTTTTGTCAGTCAGGCTAAAATAAACTCACGAGCGAGCAAGCACGCGGACGCGCTCACCCGCTCTCAGTTTTTCGATTGTTTGGAGGGTCTGAACGCGCTTTCTGCAACGCTAGAAGCGCGGGGAAAGCTGCGGCCTGGTGGTCCGGCCCAAAGTCGATT
>JALHQM010000061.1:0-7414 GCA_022841965.1 Hyphomicrobium sp.
CGGCTGGATGGCGCGGTTTCAGGTCATTACGGTAGAGACGGGCGCACGGCTTCCGTACACGGTGCCGGCACGGTCCTCAAAGGCTTGGGCGAACTTGCGGAATGCGGTGTCGAAGACGGCGCCCATGATGACGGCAAGGAGCGGCGAGGAAAACTCGTAGTCGATGGCAAAGCGGACTTCGCTGGCCGCCTCACCGATGGGCGTGAAATGCCAGACATTCTCAAGGCGGCGGAAAGGGCCGTTCTTGTGGCGCACGACAATTTTGCGGGCGGCTGGATCGAGCGTGACGCTGGTGGTGAATGTCTCGCGGATCGCTTTGTAACCGATGCCCATGGTGGCCGTGATTAGGCCGGTGCCGTCGTCTGCCTGCTCTCGGCTGTGAACGACGAGACTTTCGCAAAGCGGAACGAACAGCGGGTATTTGTCGATGTCGGCCACAAGGGCGAACATCTCATCGGCCGAATACGGAACGGTGCGGACATTGTCGAAGCGGGGCACCCGGAACTCCGGTGGTTGGAGCGAGCGCCACGCCGCTCCGTCAGCGGGCGATCACGCGCGCAATGATGACGACCAAAATCGCACCAATCGTGGATACGACGATCTGGTCACCGAGCGGGAAGCCGGTGGTGAACGGCAGTGTCAGCAGCCCGGCCTGGATCAATACGCCAGCTAGGAATGCGCCGATGATACCGACGACAAGGTTGCGGATCAAACCCCCGCCGCCGAGCAACAGACCCGCCAGCCAGCCTGCGATCAGGCCATTGATCAGCATGATGACCCAGGGGTTCTGCAGGTATTCCATGGCGCGATTCCGATCCTGCTATTAGGCTACGTGGCAACGGGCGCCAAGGTATTGATTGAGAATACGATTGTAGGCTTCGGCATCAGCCTTGTCCTTTGGCGACAGTTTGCGACCGGCGCTCAAGGCCTCGACCTTGGGCTGCACGCCGCGGGATAGAAGACGGTCAAGTTGACCGCGCAGAGATTGACAGGTTTCGCCGATTGGAAGCGGCTTCGCGCCCGGATCGCCATAGCCGCCGCCGCCTGCACAACCGGCCATGCCGAGGACCAAACCTACAGCCGCCATAGCGCGTGCGCGCCGCACCACGCTCCCCCCTGCCCTCGTCACCGTTGCCCTCCGGATCCTTGCCGCGTGTCGCGTCAACGCGACATATGTCTTTACCGTGTCTCACAGTCGCCTCAGGTCTCGCAACCCCCTGGTTTCGATGATCGGCCGGATGTGACCCTTATGCTGCACACCGTTCTCTGACCTTCGCCAAGTTGGCCGCTGTTCGTGGGCAAATCATGGCCGGGCAAGGCAGGACCGGGTCAGGGTTTAGCCATTTTCTGAGCTGCATTGACCGCAGCAGTGGTCGCGGTTGCCTTAGCCTGCTGCACCGCGCCAGACTGGACAGCAGAGGATTGGGCTGCGGTCGTGAGCGCGGCCTGCACCGGTGAGGCCGGGCGGGCTGATGCCGACGTCAATGGCAGGGCGCATTTGGCCTGGAATTCAGCGTTCGACTTGTCGAGTTCGGCCATCTTGGCCAGCGAGTCGCGCTTGACAAAAACGGTCTTGGACTTGCCGGTCGACGCCTTTTCAACGCGCTCAACCACGCCATCCTTGCGCAGAGCATCAATCCGGGCCGTAAGGGCTATGCAGCCCGGATCGGTCTGCGGCGCAGCAGCGGCAACAGCCGGGGTTGTGGTGTTCAAGGAGGCCGTCGACAGGAGGCCGGTCGACCCATCGGCGCAGCCTGCGAGCGAAAGTGCCGCTAACGACGCTACAGTCAAATTGGTGATGTTTCTTGTCATGCGTGTCCCCCGTCGGTCGCGCTGAGTCGCGATTAAGCCCTGCCTGTCTTTTAGGGGCGAGGGCAATTGGGGGGATAGCTGAGCCCGTCAATTGAACGGTTGATGACTCAGCTCGCTCCAACAATTTCTGTGGATCAGTAGGCCGCTGCCACGTTGGGCGCCTAATCCCCGTTCCGAGCCCGCCGGAGCGCGGCAGTAGACCAAGACCCGTATCGGCAGATGTAATCGCCGACCATCAATAAAATCACCAGTGGCAAGGTGAGGATGTTGATCAACGTGATCAAAGGTGCGGCCCAATGGTGCCAATTCAGGGTCGTGCCACCCCGGCGATCATAAAAGAAGAGCGGTTTTTTCGAAGCCTCCAGGCGAGGATCCGGGGGCACACTGCGGCATGGCCGGATCAGTTTGGCGACGACGAGGCGGTGCCGCGCTCCGGGCGGTTTGGCCGTCATGCCGGGCACGACAGCGCTATCGCACGGCCGGCGGCGGCGATCTCGTCGCGAACAGAGGCTTCAAGCGCACCGGCATCGAGGTCCGAAAAACGGCCCGTCGACACGAGGTGCTGCCGATAGAGGGCAATAGCATCGGCCCCATCGCGGCGACTGTGCACGCGGCGAGCGGTCTCGCGGGCATGTCCAAGATAAGCCGGCGTGAGGATCGCCAACACAACGGGTGTCTCGGACACGGCAAGAGCTTGGCGCGCGGCGGCCAATGCTGCACTCACGCCTTCCACGTGGGCACCGTCGCACTCGCGAACATGAAGGTGCGCCGGCAACGGCCAGATTTCTGGGCGCCGGTCCGCAGGGACAATCAGCACCGCCAGCACTTTGTCCTTTGGGTCGGCGGCAACATAGGGGGCAATGTCGCTGGGATCGGAGGCGAGGATAATGCGTGTGGCGGCGCGGCTTGCCCCAATCGCGCGTAGGGCGTCTTGGCGGTTTGCCATGCGCACATCTTGGCCGGGCCCACGCAAGAATGTGAGGGTCTCCGCTGCCGGATCTTCGGCCGGCGCGAGGCGCTGGAATACCAAGGATGCAGCAGTGCCGAGGGCCAGTTCTAAGCCGGGGCGGACTTGAAGGGACCAGAGAAGGTCATCGGGTTGGAGGGCATCGACAAGAGCCGCGATGGCACCTTCCTGGCCAAATGCCAGTGGGCAGGGCCGCGCCAGGGTGCCCATTGCGTAGAGCATGCCCGCCTTTTCTTCGAACCGGCGCAGGCGAAGCATTGTCGTGTAGAGGGCAATCTCTCCCTCGACGGGCACGGATGAGCCGGAGTCATGGCATGTGGCGATCGTCACGGCACGCTTCCTTACCCGCCTCTCATCCCGGCCGGACACGGGCGGATACTGCGACAGGCCGCCGCGGATCGCAAGGCAGCTTCATGCAAAAAGTCTTGCGGTCTTACCGCCGTTGGTTCGTCCAGGAGCCAACTTATCCACAGCATGGCCGTTAGGCTGTTCCGAATCTCGGACCTAATCACCGATGGGCGCGTTGACTGTTCTCACGGATGACCGGGACGCGGTCCTGTCCCGTGGGACCTCTTCGGGTGGAACATCGCGTGCGCACAAATCCGACCTCGACATTGACGGTCAGGGAATTTGCCCAAGTCGCATCTCCTGGGGCTTTGCAGGGGCTGACAGAGGCCGGCGTCGATGTGGCTTTGGATGAAGCGGACAGGCGAGGGATGGATCTTGCCCGCCGGCTTGGGGTCGATAGAGCGGACCGGCGCTTGCCCTTTTATATATGGGCGATCGTATTCGGAGTACCGACGATTTAGGGGCGGTGAGGCTAGCGGGTCACGGCCACACGGTCGGCGGGATGCACGTAGCCGAGAACATCGCGCGCGAGTTCTTCCACCAGATCGGGATCGGGTTTGTCGGGGTTGAGCAGCGCCACATCATGGCGGAGGCGGGCGCGCACAGTCTCGAGACTGCGAATCTCAAATTCAATGAGAACCGAGCGCTCGATCAAAGCCGAGCGCGCCTCGAGACCATGCCGTCCGTGAATTGCGTGATGGGAGAAGTAGGCCGTCGCGCACAGGCTTAAAAGCAGCACAAGAACCTGTCGGAACCTCGATCGCCAATCATACATGTGTTGTACGCGATACCGTGGGTGTTCGTGGCTACGCAGCATAGGAAAACCGGGAACACGTGTGTTCTAACGGGCGACCGCTTAAGGGCAGGTAAAGCTGCGTACGATTCTTGTCCCGAAGCCCATTTTTTACTGAGTATTTTGGCACGGCGGTCATGCGCCGAAGTGGGGTGTGCCGCCAGTTCGAGCAAGGCGGGCGTTGAGCTGGGAATGTCCCACCCGAGCTTCTGGATACGTCCGCGATTGGCGACCTAGATCAGAATTGCGCGCCAACTCTTGAGTGATCCCGTCTTGTCGGCGTGTGCCGTCCTCTCCATGTCCGGGTAAGATATTGGGGGGGTCTCCGCTGTGACTTGGAAATCAATACTCGTTCACTTGAAGCCCAACGCCGAAAACAACGCCGCAGTGGGATCGGCCCTATCGGTCGCCAAGACGTTCGGCGCGTCCGTCACGGGAGTTTACGCCAACCGGGAGTTGGCGATGTTGAAGCTGATCATAGGACCGGACAGCTCGGCTGCTCGCGAAGCGGAGGCCCGCGACGCGCCCCTCATTCGCCAGGCGGAAAAGAGCTTCCTCAAAGCCTGCGAGAGTGCCGGTGTCTGCGGCCGGTTTGAGATGGCGGAAGGAAACTCGAACGAAATTCTCTGTCTTGCTGGCCGCGTACACGATGTCCTCTTTGTAGAGGCCGGCGGCAGCCTGGACGGCCGCGGCGGAGACTTGGTCGAGGAATGCGCCATTACGGCCGGCACTCCGACGATTATCGTGCCGCCGGGCGCTAAGCCCTTTGGTCAGTGTATCGTCGTCGCCTGGAACCATAGCCGTCAGTCCGCTTCAGCGGTTCACGCTGCGCTGCCACTTATTGAGCGTGCAGAAAGTGTTGTGGTCCTGCTGGGGCAGCAGCGCGATGCTATGCCCAGCGTGACCCGGCGGCCTCATGCCGACATTGGCGATTATCTGCGGCGCCACAACCCGAATGTCCGCGTGGCACCGTTCGATGAAAGCGACAGTTCAAGATTGCAGACGGCGGCGCTTGCCGCAGGCGGCGATCTCCTCGTCATGGGTGCCTATGGCCGTTCAGCGTGGCGGGAGTTTCTTTTTGGTGGTGCGACGCGTGCAGTCGTCAACGATCTCCGACTGCCGGTTCTGATGGCGCATTAGATCCGCAAACACGATCGACTTTGAGTGCGAACGGCATTTGCTAGGGGCCGCTCGTAACAGGTTACGCCACCTTCGCCTTGAGGATGCTACGGCCGGCGTAGTGCGCGACGGGACCGAGTTCGCCTTCGATGCGGATGAGCTGGTTATACTTGGCGAGGCGGTCGGAGCGGGAGAGCGAGCCGGTTTTAATCTGGCCGCAGTTGGTGGCGACCGCGAGGTCGGCAATTGTGGAATCTTCCGTTTCGCCGGAACGGTGAGACATGACGGCGGAGTAACCGGCGCGTTGCGCCATGCTGACGGCTTCGAGCGTTTCGGTCAGTGATCCGATCTGGTTGACCTTGACGAGGATGGAGTTGGCGATGCCCTTGGAGATGCCTTCCGAGAGGCGCTTCGTGTTGGTGACAAAGAGATCGTCGCCGACGAGTTGGCACTTGCCGCCGATCAGCTCGGTCAGCGCCTTCCAACCAGCCCAATCGTCTTCGGCCATCCCGTCTTCGATGGAGATGATGGGATAGCGCGCGACGAGGTCGGCTAAGAATTTGGCATTGCCATCGCTGTCGAAGGTCTTGCCCTCGCCTTCCATCGCGTACTTGCCGCCCTTGTAGTATTCGGTCGAGGCGCAATCGAGGGCGAGCATGACGTCGTCACCCGGCTTGTAGCCAGCCTTCTCGATCGCCTTCATGATAAAGCCCAGCGCATCGTCGGCGCTCTTCAGGTTGGGGGCGAAGCCGCCTTCGTCGCCGATGCCGGTGTTATGTCCGGCGTCCTGCAGCGATTTCTTGAGCGTGTGGAAAATCTCCGCACCGACGCGGATCGCGTCGGCGATTGAGCCAGCGGCGACGGGCATGATCATGAATTCTTGGATGTCGATGGGGTTGTCGGCGTGGGCGCCGCCATTGACGATATTCATCATCGGAACGGGCAGGACGTGGGCATTAGCGCCGCCGACGTAGCGGTAGAGGGAGAGGTTGGAGGCGGAAGCGGCGGCCTTGGCGACGGCCATGGACACGCCGAGGATGGCGTTGGCGCCGAGGCGGGCCTTGTTGGGGGTGCCGTCGAGTTGGATGAGGGCGGTGTCGATGCCGCGCTGGTCTTCGGCGTCCATGCCTATGATGGCGTCGGCGATGTCGCCATTGACGGCGGCAACGGCCTTCTGAACGCCTTTACCGAAATAGCGGGACTTATCCCCGTCGCGCAACTCGATGGCTTCGTGGGCACCGGTGGAGGCACCCGACGGGACGGCCGCGCGGCCCATGGAACCGTCTTCGAGCATGACGTCCACTTCGACGGTCGGGTTGCCGCGGCTGTCGAGGATTTCGCGGCCCAGGATGTCGACGATGGCAGTCATGGTATGTCCTATTCTCATGGCCGAGCGGGTGGACGTCCACGTCCAATCCCCTCGCGTGACGATGCGCCGGGTTGTAGCCTTCCGATGTGACGTCTGCAAAGCCCCCCGGGGCGACATTGCCCTACCCGGACGGGCAGTGCGGGCTCACACCGCAACGGGCACTTGCGCAGAAGTTGAAGGAGATGACCGACGTGACCGCCCCCTCCGCGCTTGTGCTATTTTCTGGCGGTCAAGATTCGACGGTGTGCCTCGCGTGGGCGCTGGAGCGGTTTGCGCATGTGGAGACGGCCGGTTTCCACTATGGGCAGCGGCACGAGGTGGAACTCGATCAGCGTGGGATTATTCGCGACGCGGTTGCCAAGATTGGCGACTGGGGCGCGCGGCTCGGGCCCGATACCATGATCGCACTACCGGAGCTGGGGCGGCTGTCGGAGACGGCGCTGACGCGGGAGCGCGAAATCGCGTTTCAGGAGAGCGGGCTGCCGAACACGTTCGTGCCGGGGCGTAATCTTTTGTTTCTGACCTACGCGGCAGCCCTCGCGTATCGGCGCGGTATCACGACGCTTGTGGGTGGTATGTGCGAGACGGATTTCTCCGGCTATCCCGATTGTCGGCACGCGACAATGACGGCGATGCAGGAGGCGCTCTCGCTTGGTCTCGATCAGCCGCTCGCCATCGAAACGCCGTTGATGTTCGTCAACAAGGCTGGAACATGGGCGTTGGCGGAGACGATCGGCGGCGCGGCGCTGGTCGACATCGTGATCGAACATTCGCACACGTGCTACCTTGGCGACCGGACGGTTCGTCATGCGTGGGGTTATGGGTGCGGTGTGTGCCCCGCTTGTCAGTTGCGGGCCAATGGCTATGCGCAGTGGCGCGGATCCACGGTGGCCTAAGCGCGGCGTCCGAAGGCCGAGGGGCTGCCGCGTACGACGGTGGAGGCGCGCATCACTGCACTCTCCCCAGCCGGCCTGCGGGGCGCGGCGGCGGCGGCCATCACATTTTC
>JALHQM010000061.1:7514-14137 GCA_022841965.1 Hyphomicrobium sp.
TGCGAACTTGATCCCCACGAACCGCCGATGCGGCGCTTGGCCTCCGCGTCGTTGATGGGTGCGCTGAGCGCGATGACGGCAGCGGCGAGGGCCAAACATGTTTTGAGCAACTTCGCACTCATCGGGACCTCATCATGAATCCGAAGAGGCCGGGCGCGGGGCGCACGACTGTGCTGCTCTTTGAGGATGTCTTGATTGGTGTGCTCATGCCTACGGGGTTAGGAGCGCGCACTGGCGCGGCCTTAGAGGCGGCTGGCGGAGATGGCACCTTGGCCTTCGCGGCGGACAGAAGTTGAGACAGCGCGCTTTGGGCCAGGCCTGCCGCCCCTTGAGCGGCATCCAACGTGACCTGGGTAATCCGGTAGCGAATGTACATCATGAAAAAGATGCCCATCAGCATGGGAACCCAGTCGAGGAGATTGATCGCTTCCGGCGGGGCTGGCACGTCTTTGGGCGGAGTTCGCGGGGTTTGCACACGCGCACCGGGCGGCGGCGGCAGCGCCTTCAGTTGGGCTTCCTTCAAGATGCCGGCGATCTGGTCGGTGTTGAGCGGAACGTATTCGGTGCTGGACCCGATATGACCGACCCATTCACCCCCCTTGCCAGCGGTCTGGCGCCAGCCGAGGTCGACGAAGGTGTTTTCGCCGAAGCGCAGAGCCTCGCTGTTGGGGAGGTCAAGGACCTTGACGACGGTTGTCGATTGGCGTTGTGCGCGCGTTGGCGCAGGTTCGGCACGTTGCTGAGACTCGGCGTCGTGCGCGGCTGCGCTTGCGGGATCCGGCGCTTGGTCGCGCGATGAACTGGAAAACGTTCCTGCGGCTGGCATTCCATCTGGAAGGCGTGGATGGAGCACGAGGCTGAAGATGTTCAGCGCCACGAAGGCGATGAAGATATTTTTGATCGAGAGATTGCTCGCCATGGCCCCGGCCCATCATCCGTAAGACAGACCGTATACCGCGCGTCTGGTTAGTTTCGGGCTACGAGACATGGTCAACGATCCGTAAACCTTGCCGTGTCTGTGCCGTGGAACCTGGGGAGCATCGGTTCGAGATGACGACGGGGGTCCGCGCGAGGTCGCGGTTTGGAGGATTGATTGAAGCTTGCACGGGTCCCGGCCTTCGCCGGGATGACGGTGGGGGGAGAGCGTGCGTAACCGTGAGCCTAAACTTGCTCTTCATACCGTAACATGTTACATCTTCGCCATGGCAAAATCGTCCACCCCCACGTCGCGCATGAACCGCTACCGCTCCCGGTTGCGCGCTCAAGGGTTGCGGCCCGTGCAAATTTGGGCCGCTGACACGCGTTCAGCTAAGATTGCCGGCGAACTGCGTCAACAGTCCAAGCGGGTCTCGCGCCGCAAGAGCGAGCACGAGACAGTCGCGCTCATCGACGCTATCGGCGCCGCCGACGAAACGTGGTAGCGCGCGGCGACATCGTTGTCGTTTCCGCGCCCGGAGATTTCGGAAAGCCGCGCCCCGCCGTCGTCGTTCAGACGAACTTTCTGAATCCAAGCCACGCGAGCATTCTGGTGTGCCCCATCACGAGCGACCGGGTGGACGCCCCGCTCTTCCGCATCCCCCTCGAACCAGGATCGGACACGGGCCTCAAAGTCCGCTCCCAGATTATGGTCGACAAGGTTGTCGCCCTTGGCCGCCATCGGTTGAGCGCGCCAATCGGCAAGGTCGATGATGAATCACTCCTCGCCATCAACCGCGCGCTGGCCCTCGTCTTAGGATTGGTGGACTGAATGGAGCACTAACGAAGCACCCCCTCAAATCTCCCCCTTCAGCCCCTTCTCGAAGTATTTGTGCACCACCTTATCCTGGTTCTCGAGCAACCAGTCGATCGAAGGCTCGGATCGCATGGCTTTGGTGATAGCGAGCGTCGTCGCCTTGCGATGGATCCCGAATAGAATTTTGTGATCGAGCTTGTCGTCGGTCGCCACCGACGGATTGAGCCACACCGAAACGATGATGCCGAGATCGTTCGCCTTGTCACGCGGGATCACGCCGGAACGCACGCTGTCGAGCACACCCATGGCGGTGGCGTACTGAACCGTGCCCATGAGAATGCTCGTGTAGCGCTCGTTGTCGACCGACACCTTGGACACGCAAATCGTCGGCGGCCGCACCATGACGTCGGTGTTGAGCAGCGCCAGCACGCGCGAATGACCGACGACTTGGTTGCCGAGCAGGTTGGCGAACGCCGTCCCCATCGGGCCGTCCATTTCGCCGATGGCAACTTCGGGTTCAGCGGCCGTCCCCGGCGGTCCGCCCGCCACGAGGCTTTCACCGATGCGCATGATAATCCGGTCGCTCATTGTCGCTCCTTGCTGCGGGGTGGAAAGCGCGAACGCTAACACAGCCCAAGGACAGAGGCGAACACCGGCAAAGGACCGCCTAGAGACCGTAGATGAACCGCACCAAGCCTTCCGGCATCCGTTCCAACACGAAGGCCTCCCAATCCGACATCAGACCGGTGAGAAACGCGATCCCGAGCACGATCAGCAGCACGCCGAGCGCCGGCTTGAGCCACCGGTTCGCCGTCATCAGTGCCCCGCGATTTTTCATGAAGGCCTCGCGCGAGACCAGCATGATGCCGAGGAGCGGAGTCACCGTGCCGAGTGCGAAGGCGAACATCACGGTCGCCGCATAGCCGATCGATTGCCCCTGGGCCGCCAGCGCAATCGCAGCCCCCAACGTGGGACCCACACACGGCGTCCACACCGCGCCGAGGATCGCGCCGAGAAAAAACTGCCCGCTCAAACCATCGGGCGAATACTCAGACACCCGCGTCTGCAACCCACCCGTCGACACCGATGCGGCCACCGCAAAGCGCTGCTGTAGCGACGCTGAAAGCAAAATTGCGCCGAGCCCGATCATCAGCACAGCCGCGATCTGGTTGAGCACCTGCGGCGTTAGCCCGATCGCAAATCCGACGGTGGCCACAAGAAGCCCGAAGCCGGTAAACGCAATCACCAGTCCAGCCGCCAGCGCATAGGGCCCATAGCGATGCGACGACAGCGCCCCGCCGAGCACAATGGGCAGAAGCGGCAGAATGCACGGCGACAAAATCGTCACCACGCCCGCGAGATAGGCAATCAGAACATTGGTCATGGCGGGATCTCGATGCGGAACGGAAGAAACTGCGGCGCAACGGGTGTCGCGCCGCAGCCGATGCGCTTAAGCACCCTTACCAATCGCCGCGACGATGGCATCGGCGTTCGTCTCGCCAACGAGGCGCGCCACTTCCTTGGAGCCCTTGTAGACGATGATGGTGCTCTGCTTGACGGCCTTGAAGCGCTCCACGGGCGCCGCATCGCCTTGGAAATCAACCGTCACAAATGTGGCCTTCGGGAACTTTGCCTTCGCCGAATTGAGACCCGGCTGCTGGGCTGCACACGTCGGGCAACCCTTCTTGAAAACTTCAACCACGATGTGCTGGTTGTCGGCCTGCGCCTTGTCGAACATGGCCATCTCGTAAGTGGCCTTCTGTTCCATCGCGATCACGGGTGCAGCGAAAGCGAGCGCCAACCCCGTCAGGGCGACGGCGAGGGTGGACTTGAGGGCGTTCATCAACGTTTTCTCCTGTTTACCAATGGGAGGCAGCGAGGCCTCGCTGGGCTATACGGAGGGTCTGAACGCGGGTTTCAGACGGCCCTCCCAGCCACTCGGTCGAACACGATCGTCTGGGTGCAGCAAATGCGCCACGTTCAGATAAAATCAGTCCGCCCACGTTGTGCCCCGGCGCCAGAGTGTTAGCGTGATGAGCATAATGTATGAGTGGGGTTTGATATGTCGCGTATTTTTACTGCTTTTGCAGGCATTTATGTGTGCTCGGCTCTCGCCGCATGTTCATCTGTAATGACAGGGTCCGGCGCTGAACTGCAGGGGGCGGGCCCCGGTCTGGCGCTTGGGCCTACGGCTGCCACCGAAACGTCGGCACAACGTCCGGCACCACCGCCGACGGCCGTCGCCGCAGCGCCCAATGCTGCCGTGTTACCGCGCTGCGAGCGTCCATTCGACACGATCGCGTTGGTGGAAAACCCGGACAATGCGTTATTGAACATGGGTCTCACGTCGCCTCTGCCAATCTTGCGCCTCATGATCAGCCAATCGAATTGCTTTACGGTCGTGGATCGCGGCGCTGCCATGGCCGCAATCGAGGCCGAGCATATCCGCACCGGCCAGAAAGGCGGACCAAAGGTCAAGGCGGCACGCTATTTCCTTACGCCTCAAATCGTTTTCCAGAATTCCGGCAGCACGTCGGTGGGCGGTGCCATCTCGTCGTTCATGGGGAACCTGCCCCTTGGCGGTGCCCAGGCTGTGGTCGGCACGCTTGCCGCCAACATCAACCAGACCACATCGGAGGCCCAGACCGTTCTGTTCCTCACCGACGGCAAGACGGGTACGCAGGTGGCTGCGGCTCAAGGCAGCGCGCGGACCAGCGAACTCGGTTTCTCGACGACTGGCATGGGTAGCCTGCTCGGTTCGGGGGGCGCGTACGCGCAAACCGACGCCGGCAAGACGGCCATGGCGGCACTCGTGGATGCCTACGCCAATCTCGTTCGCAGTATGTCGACCCCGCAAACTGCCAGCGCTCGCAACTAGCGGGCAATTTTGTGCGCTAGAGTTGCTTCAACAGTTCTCAACCATGGTACTCATACGACCGCAATAATTCCCGCGGAGACCGGGTTGGCAATTCGCCCCTACAGCTACCGATCGGACACCGATGTACCTTCCTTCGATGATCTCGCACCGCTGATCATCTTCGATGGTCATTGCGTGCTGTGTTCATCCGGCGTGCAGTTTATGCTTGCGCGCGATCCCAAGGGCACGTCACGCTTCGCGGCAATTCAGGATGCGATCCCCCGCGCGCTTTACCGACACTACGACCTCGATGCCGACCGCTTTGACACGTTCATGGTGCTCGCGAACGGCCTTCCCCATGTCAAATGGGAAGGCGTGTTGGCGGCCGGCCGCACCATGCCACCGCCCTGGCACTGGCTGGCAGCGATGGGCCGCTTGATACCAAACGCCCTCGGTGATCGGATCTACGATTGGGTCCAGCGTAACCGAATCCGTTGGTTCGGCGCGCGCGACACGTGCTTCCGCCCGGACGACCGCGTTCGTTCACGCGTTCTCGGGAGATAGCGCGCTCCCGCGTCGGCAATCAAAGTCCCGTCTCTTCCGGGCGCGGCCGCTGCGGGTTGGGCGCCCTGTCCGGCTGCCGATTGGGATCGACCGGCGCCTCTAGCGGCTTCCCCACACCCGGCGCAGGGGGAGCGATCTTGTCCACCTTATCCGGGCGCGGATCATCGACGGGCGTTTCCCCACCGGGATTTTCAGGGCGGGTCGGGGGAATGGGTGTACGGGTCATGGGATGGTCCTCGCAAAAGGGTATTGCGAGAGAAACGCCGCCCAGCCAGCCCCGTTCCCCTAATGGCGCGGCCCGGGACCATTGAAATATTGCGCCAACTCCGCATCGATCCGCTGCGCCGCCTGCCGCCAATCGCCAGCCCGGCCGACGGCCGGCGACTCTACTGTGATCACTGCCTCCTCGACGTCGCCATTCAACGCGGAGGGCTCAGCCGTGGCCGGCGCTGCCGTCTGCCCCTCGATTGCGTGCGGCTTCGGGTCGATCGCAGCCAAGCTCTCGCGATGCGGATCACGCACCGGCAGCACACACAACCGCTGCGCCAGATGCTGGAGTTCATTCACGATCGCCTCGCGCCGCAACTCGTGCAGCATCGAGACACTGCGCACCTCTTTCAGCAATTGATCATCAGCGCGGCGGATGGCTTCCGACAGGTCGCGCACAAGATCGAGTTCGTTGCGCGATGTCTCATTGAGACGGGTGAGAAGCTCGTGGACGTTTTGCGGCAGTGCGCTCATGGATGGTCCCTCGTGTCGTCATGCAGCCCGCCCCTTGGCAGTGAAATCGCCTGATTCCAATGGCCGAAAAGTGTTCGTGGGAGGGGTGCTTTGGAGCATAACGCGAGGGCGCGCTACTCGATCTCGTAGCGCTGTTTCAATTCTTTCGTGCGCTGTTCAGTCTTCTCGGTCTTGCAGCCGATGATCTCGACGGTGCGGCCCGAGCCTCCGGCCCAGAACTTCTCGACGTGATCCTCACACTCCGCATCTCGGAATGCGATCCAGGCCCGTTGAGAAGCCCTCAGCGCCTCTTCCCATGAGGCCTTATCGAACGGCTGCTCGTCCGTCGCCATCTCGGGAATCGAAGCAATGGCTTCCTTGTAGACGCGGTTCAACTCGGCATCGGCCTTTTCGAAATCCGCCCCCGCGCACGCATTCATCTCGAACGTGGACATCGCCTCGGTGCAATCGGCAGGCAGTGGCGGCTCACCCGCAAGCACTGCATGCGAGGCCAGCACGAAGGTCGCCATCATCAGATAAACGCGCATGTTAGCCCCGGCCACGATAGGTGGCGACGCCCTGGTCCGGTAGCCACACACCGGCTGGCAATGCGCCGTACTGCCAAAAGACATCGATCGGCATACCGCCGCGCGGATACCAGTAGCCGCCGATGCGCAGGAAATGCGGTTTGAGGAGATCGGCGATGCGCCGGCCGATCGCCACCGTGCAGTCCTCGTGGAACGCACCATG
>JALHQM010000061.1:14237-15739 GCA_022841965.1 Hyphomicrobium sp.
AAATCGTCGAAATGAAAGACGACGCCCGTCTCCGCGTTCGGCTCCCCGTCGATCCAGACACGGGCCCGGAACGAATGCCCGTGGATGCGGGAATTCGGATGGCCCGGAGGCGCGGACGGCAGGAAGTGGGCCGCCTCGAATAGAAAGTCGCGATAGATGCGCATACGCGAGGGGAATAGAGGCCCCGCCCGCCAGTGGCAAGAGGCCCATCGCCACGGGAACGCCGCCACGGTAAATGGGCGCCCGCGAAGAGCCGCAAATCAGGGGATGCCGAGCACTTTATGGGTCTGGACCGACAGCCGCCACGGCGGGTTGGCCTTGCAGTAGGCAATCGCCGCCAGCGTGTTGGCGGCTTGATCGGGGCCATCCATGGGCTGCAGGAACCGGTGCTCGAACTCCAACTCCGCATACTGCGCCGGGTCGATCCCCGTCTGCGGATAAACGAGCTTCAACTCATCGCCCCACGACTGCACCAACGGCTGCCCGGCCTTGGGGCTGACGCAGACCCAATCGATCCCCTCCGGCACGGCGAGCGTCCCGTTGGTTTCAATCGCAATGGAGAACCCGCGTCCATGGAGGGCGTCGATCACATCCTGGTCGACCTGCAGCATGGGCTCGCCACCGGTCAACACGACCATCGCCGGGCCGTGGGCCGCTGTCACCACGGCCCGGCATGCCCGTGCCAGCGCGTCCGCTGTCTCAAACCGGCCCCCGCCGGGACCGTCCGTGCCTACGAAATCGGTATCGCAAAAGCTGCACTTCGCGGTCGCCCTGTCGTCCTCACGCCCCGACCACAAATTGCAGCCGGCAAAGCGGCAGAACACGGCCGGGGTGCCCGCGTTCGCGCCCTCGCCCTGCAGGGTGTAGAAGATTTCCTTGACCTGATACATGTGCCCACACGTAGCGAGACCGGGCACAGTGTCAAGCTGGGGGAACGGCGAAATGCAGGCTGAGGCGCGCACCTACAAATACTTCGACCTCGTCATGGTCGCTTTCGTCGTCGTTCTCGTCTGTTCCAACTTGATCGGGCCGGCCAAGGCCGCTCAAATCGACCTGCCGTTGCTGGGCGCGGTCACCTTCGGCGCCGGCGTGCTCTTCTTCCCGATCTCCTACATCTTCGGCGACATTCTCACCGAGGTGTACGGTTTCTCACGCGCCCGCCGCGTCATCTGGATGGGCTTTGCCGCCCTCATCTTTGCTGCCATCATGGCCGCCGTTGTTGTCGCCCTGCCGCCGGCACCCACATGGGAAAATCAGAAGGTTTACGAGATTGCCTTCGGCAATACGTGGCGCATCGCCGGCGCATCCATGGTCGCCTACTTCTGCGGCGAGTTCGTCAACTCATATGTTCTGGCACGAATGAAAGTTGCCACGGCCGGCCGCTACATGCGCACCCGCTTTGTCGCCTCTACGGTGGCCGGAGAGGCCGTCGACAGCGCGATCTTCTACCCGCTCGCGTTCTGGAACTCCGGCATCATGCCAAACGAATTGGTTCTCACCCT
>JALHQM010000062.1:0-11129 GCA_022841965.1 Hyphomicrobium sp.
CACCGCACGTTCGTGCTCTCCCGCTCCGACGCCTACATCGGCGTGATGATCGACGACCTCGTCACCCGCGGCGTCACCGAGCCCTACCGCATGTTCACCTCGCGGGCCGAATTCCGATTAAAACTCCGCGCCGACAACGCCGATCAGCGCCTCACCCCCCTGGGCCGCAACATCGGCTGCATCGGCCCCGCGCGCGAAACCGCCTTTTCCGCCCGCATGGCCACCCTCGACGCCGGCCGCGCCGCGCTCGACCGCCTGACGCTGACCCCGAACGAAGCCGCCAGCGCCGGCCTCGCGATCAACCACGACGGCCGCCGCCGCACGGCGTTTGAGCTGATGGCCTTCCCCGACATCACATTCGACCGCCTCGCCGCCATCTGGCCCGAACTCAACGCCATTGCCCCGGCCACCGCCGCCCAGATCGAAACCGACGCCCGTTACGCCGCTTATGTCCGCCGGCAAGAAGAGGACGTCGCCGCCCTGAAGCGCGACGAAGCCATTGCGATTCCTGCCGGATTTGACTTCGCGGCCATCCAGAGCCTCTCCAACGAAGTCCGCCAAAAGCTGACCCAGCATCAGCCCCGCACGCTCGCCCAGGCCGCCCGCATCGACGGCATGACGCCCGCCGGCCTGACCCTGCTGCTCGCTGCCGTCAAAAAGGCCGCCAAATCCGCCGCCCTTGCCCGGCTAAGCCGTGCATGACCAACTCATCCACCCCCGTCACCGACGCCGCCAGCTTTCAGCGCGTGTTCGGGGTTTCACGTGAAACGGGAGTAAAATTCGAAGCTTACGCCGCCCTGCTCAAACAATGGCAGAAGGCCGTGCAGCTCGTTGCCCCCAGCACCCTCGATGCGGTCTGGTCCCGCCACTTCGCCGATTCAGCCCAATTGTGGGCCCTAGCACCCCCCGGAACCCGAACTTGGGCCGATCTCGGCTCCGGCGCCGGCTTTCCCGGCCTGGTCATTGCCCTCATGGCCCGCGATGCCGCTTCCCCCTTGCCAGACCTGCGCGTCACCCTGGTGGAAAGCGATTCCCGCAAGGCCGCCTTCCTCCGCGAGACCGCCCGGCAGGCCGGGTGCCCTGTGGACATCTTGGGGACACGAATCGAATCATCCTCGACTCGCGATAAGGTCGGCGCCGTAGACGTGGTTTCGGCACGCGCCTTGGCGCCGTTGACTGACCTTTTCCGCCTCGCCCACCCTTTTTGGCAGCCCCAAACGCTGGGGCTATTCCTCAAAGGGCGCGATGCAGAAAAAGAGGTCGACGTTGCCCGCGCCGTTTGGGACTTCGAGTTGGAGCTAAAACCCAGCTTGACCGACCCCGACGCCCGCATTGTGTGCGTCCGAAATCTCAATCCGCGGGCTAGTCCCGCCGCCTAACGGAGGGAAAGCCCCGTGACTGGCACGAACCAAAACGGACTTCGGGTCCTCGCCGTCGCCAACCAAAAAGGCGGCGTCGGCAAGACCACGACGGCCATCAATCTCGGCACAGCGCTTGCCGCCATCGGCGAACAGGTCCTGGTTCTCGACCTCGATCCCCAAGGCAACGCCTCGACCGGCCTGGGCGTCCCGCCTGAAGCCCGCACGCGCACCGCCTATGATGTTCTGACCGGCGCCGTTTCGCTGAACGATGCCGCAGTCGCGACCGCCGTTCCGGGCTTGTCTATTGTCCCCGCCAACAGCGATCTCGTCGGCATCGAGCACGATCTCATCAACGATGCCGGCCGGCCCTACAAACTCCGCGACGCCGTCACCGCCATGGTCGGCCGCGCCCGCGCCACGCCGGGTCAGCCGTCGTACAGCTACATCCTCATCGATTGCCCGCCGTCACTGAACCTGCTGACCCTCAATGCGCTTGCCGCCGCCAATGCGGTGCTTGTTCCCGTGCAGTGCGAGTTCTTCGCGCTCGAAGGGATTTCGCAGTTGAAAGACTCCATCGATCAGATCCGCGCGACGCTCAATCCACGTCTCGAGATTCAAGGCGTCGTGCTGACGATGCACGATGCGCGTACATCGCTGTCGCGCGAAGTGGCCGACAACGTCCGCGCCTTCTTCGGCCCCAAGGTCTACGAGAGCGTCATCCCCCGCAACACGCGCGTCGCCGAAGCGCCCTCGCACGGCAAGCCGATCCTTCTCTATGATTACGACTGCGCCGGCAGCCAAGCCTACATCCGCCTCGCCACCGAAATCATCGAGCGCGAGCGTCAGAACAAGGCTGCGTAAGTTATGCCCGCTGGGGCTGTGTATGTTGGAGTGCGTAACAACAATGGATTGCAGACCTTTGCAAAGGTGAAGACAACGATGAACGTGCCCCTGCAGAAGAGCCGCCTTGGCCGTGGTCTCGCGTCGCTGATCGGTGATACGCCCACCGTTGCAACGCCGCGCGGCCCCGCCGAGGGCGAACAGCGCGTCGTCGGCACGGATCTTCTGCGCGGCGGCCGCTTCAACCCGCGCAAGGATTTTCGCGACGAAGAGTTGGCCGAATTGGCCGAGTCGATCCGCCAGAAGGGCCTCGTCCAGCCCATCATCGTCCGCCCCGACCCCGACAACGACCACCACTACGAAATCGTCGCCGGCGAACGCCGCTGGCGCGCCGCGCAGCGCGCCGGGTTACACTCAGTCCCAGTGATCGTCCGCATCCTCGACGACAAGGAAGTCCTCGAACTCGCCATCATCGAGAACGTCCAGCGCGCCGATCTCAATGCCATCGAAGAAGCCTCCGGCTACCGCGATCTCATCGAGCGCTTCGACTACAGCCAGGAGCAGGTCTCCGAAATCATCGGCAAGAGCCGCAGCCACGTCACAAACACGCTGCGACTTCTGAAGCTGCCGGCCTCCGTGCAATCCCTCGTGCAAAATGGTTCGCTGACGGCCGGCCATGCCCGCGCCCTCGTCGGCCGCGACGACGCCGAAGCCCTCGCCCACAAGATCATCGAAGACAGCCTCAACGTCCGCGAAGTCGAGGCCCTCGTCCAATCCGGCCCGATCGGCACCGCGGGCGCATCCGGCGCCCGCAAGGTCCGCGAAAAAGATCCCGACACCCGCGCCTTCGAAAAGGAACTGACCGACGCCCTCGGCCTCAAGGTCGAGATCAAGCGGGGCTCCGGCGAAAGCGGCGTCATGACCATCAAATTCGGTAATTTCGACCAGCTGGACTACATCCGGATGCGCCTGACTGGCATGTCGGAGTAACCGGCCACCACCGCCCGTTCGCGGAGCATTTGCTATCGGCTCGGGAAGTCCTTGACGGGACCGGGCCGGTGGGGCATCGCCAGTCTCTAATCGCCGTGCCCTTCCAATCCTCGCGCCCCGGGGTTGCCCCATGTCCGATGCCGTCCTGACCGAATTGGCCGCGACCATCCGGGCCCGCCGCTCTGCGGCCGCCGGCGCCTCCTACACCAAGTCGCTCCTCGACGCCGGCCCCGCCCGCTGCGCCAAAAAATTCGGCGAAGAGGCCATCGAAGCCGTCATTGCAGCCACGGCAGAGGACAACGCCGCCCTCACGGCCGAGGCCGCAGACGTGTTCTTTCACCTTCTGGTGCTACTGGAGTCGCGCAACATCGATCTCGCCAATGTACTGGCCGAACTCAAGGCGCGGCAGGGCACCTCGGGCCACGCCGAAAAAGCCGCCCGCCAGAAGCCGTAGTCCGTTACACGGAGACAGTGTTTCACGTGAGTCCAGCCCAAGAGCGTAAGTCAAAACGGCGCAAGCGGCAGACCAGTCGTCGGGTTCAGGTCGCCCCGGCCAAGAAGCGCAAGTCTCTTCCGTTGGTCGCCGCCGCAACCAGCCAAGATCTTGTTTTTTCTCCCTACCGCATGTTCTCGCGGGCCGACTGGGCGCGTCTGCGCGCCGACACGCCAATGACCCTTTTGCCCGAAGAACTCGAACAGCTGTCAGGCATCATCGAGGAACTGTCCGTCGAAGAGGTCGAGCAGATTTATCTTCCTCTCTCGCGCCTCTTGAACTTGTATGTGGCAGCCCTCCAGCGCCTTCACGCCGTAACCACGACCTTTCTCGGTCACGGCGACAATCGGGTCCCATTCATCATCGGCGTCGCAGGCTCTGTTGCTGTTGGTAAAAGCACCACCGCCCGCGTGCTGAAAGCACTCCTCGCCCGCTGGCCCGACCACCCCCGCGTCGACCTCATCACGACCGACGGCTTTCTTCTCCCGAATGCGGAACTCGAAACGCGCGGCATCATGAACCGCAAAGGCTTCCCCGAAAGCTTCGATACGGCAGCTCTGCTCCAATTCTTGGCCGACGTGAAATCCGGCAAGGATCAGGTCGAAGCTCCCGTTTATTCGCATTTCCATTACGACATCCTCGACGATCAGAAAGCGGTCTTCCGCCGCCCTGATATTCTGATTGTCGAAGGTCTCAACGTCCTGCAGCCGGGCCGTCTGCCTAAAGACGGCGCCGGCATTCCCTTCGTCTCGGATTTCTTCGATTTCTCGATATATCTCGACGCCGATCCCGACGTGATCGAGGAATGGTATCTCGAACGCTTCATGCGCCTGCGCTCGACCGCCTTCCGCGATCCCGCCGCATACTTCCACAAATATGCCGGCATGGCCCCCGACGAAGCCAAAGCCCGCGCCCTCGATCTGTGGTCAAACATCAACTTGCGCAATCTCGAGGAGAATATTCTCCCCACCCGTCAACGCGCCCGCCTCATACTCCGCAAAACCGCAGACCATCGCGTTGAATCTGTCGCACTACGCAAACTCTAAATCCCGCGTGTCCCACCAGAAAAAAAGAAAAAGGCCGCTTGGGGAGCGGCCTTTGAAGTTTGATGGAGTGGGCTTTCCGGCGGGCGTACATTCGCAGGTCGCGATCACTGCGAACGCTTGTCCTTTTCCGTCAAGCTCAACAGAACAAGATGTGTAAATTCGGTGTTTCGGATCAGACACGCATAAGGCGACAATTGAAACGCGTACCACATCGTCTTGTAGTGCAGATGGATCGCCGTCTTCGCTGTGGCCATGCTTGCTGCATAAGCCGCTGCGAAGAGATCGGGCTTCGCTTTCGCCTCCGGCTGTGCCGGGTGCTCGTCCGAAGCCGATGACGGCTCGTCATCCCTCTCCTTCGCCGTAGGCGGAGAAGGTCGAGAGGAATCGGGATCTGCCGGCCGCACGTCGCGCTGGACGCTTGTGCTGCGGGGCTTGAGTGCAATCACGTTGCTGCCTGGCGGCTGTATTGGCGCAACATCGCGCGGCGCATACCGCTGCTGATACTTGTCGCGCAACCGGCGCACTGTCGAGGGATCGCTAATTCCGAGCGCCTTGATTGCCGTGGTTGGTTTCATACCCGGATTGGCGCCAATCAATTCGGCGATGGCCGCAAGGGGACCGGCATCATCGAGGCCTGTGCCCTTCGGCCGGCCGCGTGCCGCGGTCTTCTGTGCCATTCGTTTTTGACCCTGCAAAGTGAAATGCGGTAATTCGAAAAGGATGCCGCAATTCGCTCTATTTTCCAGGGAGTTTAATGTGGAATACGTAAAGAAACGGCCCGAAGGGCCTGTTTCTGTTGCGCAATTACACCTTAAGCTTGTATCGCCGTGAGAACGAAACGAGCCGATTCAGCTACAACGCAAAGCCCTTGGTCCTGCAACGCAGATGCAATATCGCAAAAGCGTGCTTTCAACCCAAATGAGGGAATCAAGAAATCAATCCACGCGTGCGGGCCAATTCACCCAGATTGGTCTGCGGCCGCGCCCCGACATGCGAAATGATTTCCGCTGCAGCCAAGCTTCCGAGCTTTCCAGCCGTCGCCAAATCGAGCCCGGAGGTCAGCCCATACAAAAATCCGGCCGCATAAAGATCGCCCGCCCCCGTCGTATCCACCACCTCGGCCACTGGCTCCACCGGAACCAAATGCGCTTGGCCGTCCGACAGAATGAGTGAGCCCTTGGCGCTCCGCGTCAACACCGCCAATTTGGTGTCAGCAGCGGCCCGCCGCGCCGCCTCATCGAAATTCGCCGTCTCATAGAGCGACGTGATTTCCGCCTCATTGGCAAAAAGAATGCCCACACCCGAACGGATCAGATCCAGAAACTCCGCCCGGTGCCGGTCGACGCAGAACCCGTCCGACAATGTCAGCGCCACTGTGCGCCCCGCCGTGTTGGCCAATGCCGCCGCTTGCCGGAACGCGGCTTTCGCCTGCGGCTGATCGAACAAATAGCCTTCGAGATAGACAACGTCCGCGCCCGCAACAGTCGCAGCATCGACTTCTCCATGATCGAGTTCGGTGCTGATCCCGAGAAACGTGTTCATCGTCCGCTCACCGTCCGGCGTCACGAGGATGAGCGAGCGTGACGTCGGCGCCTTCCCGTTCACCGGCGCCGTCTCGAAAGCCACGCCAGCAGCACCGATGTCGTGCCGGAAGATCCGTCCGAATTCGTCGCCCGCCACCTTGCCGATGAAGGCCGTCTTGCCACCAAACGACGCAATGCCCACCACGGTATTCGCCGCCGACCCACCAGAGATCTCGATCGCCGGTCCCATCTCGCTATAGAGCGTCTGCACCGTTTCGGCATCGACGAGCCGCATCGAGCCCTTCGCGGCCCCATGCTTGGCGAGAAACGCATCATCGCAGCGACCAATGATGTCGACGATGGCATTGCCAATGGCGGCAACAGCGAAGCGGGCAGCGGTCATGGAAGCTCCTGGAGGATGAACTCGCGCGGACTATAGGGACCGCGCTGTGGGGTGCAACTGGGTCACTTTGGCGGAAGAAAAGCGGGCTCAGCGTGAAGGTCGCGCCAATCGTGAGAGGGTCAGCACAAGCCGCTCTGCCAGCAGATCCTCAAGCGCCGACGACATGCGCGCCGCGCGCGCCGCCGCAGCGATCCCCGCCAGCGCCGCATCCAGAGCGTCCGCCCGCCACGACCTCAACTGCGCTGCCAGCGCGTCTTTCTGCTTGAAGTGGATCGGCGGCCGCATCTCGCCAATCGTCTGTTCGACCGACTTGCCGCCATCGACCGACGCCCGCAGCCGGTGCAAACGCGTGTAATGCCGTTGAACGGCGAAAATGATGCCCTGCGCGCTTTCCCCGGCATGCAGCGCCCGCTGCAATTCCGTCACGGCCCCTGGTCCATCCCCCAACGCCGACGCGTTCACGATGCGATCGATGGTCAGTTCCGCCGCGTCTCCAACAACCGCCTCCACATCGTCTTCTGTGATCTGGCCTTGCCCCTGCGCATAGAGCGCGAGCTTCTCAATTTCTCCGCGCGACAGTGCGCGATCCGCACCCAACCGGCTGATCAGCATTTGCCGCGCTCCAGGCGAGATCGTGAGATTCAGTGGCTGCAGAACCTCGCTAATCACCGTATCGAGATCACGCCCCTCGTCTGCGTAGCAAGCGATGGCCGCTGCGTGCGGCGCCTTTTCAAAAGCGAGGCGAAGAGCATCGTCTTTCTTGAGATTGCCCGCCTCCACGATCAGCACGCCCGCCAGCGCGCCCGTTTCCAAGAGCGGTTTGAGCATGTTTGTGGTGACGCGCCGGCTGGTCTCGACGCGCACGATCTTGCGCCCCCCGAACATCGGGATCGTCAGAAGTTCAACGGCGAGCTTGTCCGGATCGGCTTCGATGTCGATCTCGTCGAGGCGCACAATTTCGCCCGGTGGGGTTTCAGCTGCGGCAATCGCCTTTGCGACGCCCGCGGCCCGCTCGCCGACGAGACCGGCGTCACCGCCAAAGATGAGATAGGCGCTATAGCGCGCGTCTGGCAATTTGAGAAAAGCCAGGGCCTGATGCGCCTTGACGGCCACCATGGCAAGTTACGCGGCGGTTGCAACATACGCGCTGATGCGCGTGCGCAGCTCTTCCGCGATTGTCTTGGCGGCGCGCGTTTCAGCTTCTTCGCGTGCGCGCACGTTCGAGTAGATCGAGCTGAATCGGTCGAAGGCCGCGCGCGAGTAGCTCTTGCCTTCCATCACCACTTGGCTGTCGGCAATCCGCACCAGCTTGAACGAGGCGTCGAGATTGTAAACCTGTCCGCGCGCATCGCCCGTTTGATCGATCAGCGTGGACGTCACGGCTTCGCGAACGGCGACTTCCAGCCGGTAGACCGGTTCCGCCCGCGCCCCGCCGCCGGTCGATTGATAGATGAATTCGTTGCGCAGCTGTTGCCCGACGCGCCCGGGAATGGTCGAGATGTCAACCTGCGCCAGCTTCTCTGAAGCGGCCGCGCCACCAATCGCGGCCCCGCCATACATGGGCCGGAAGCCCGCGTCGCCGCAGCCGCCGAGAAGCAGGCCACCAAGCACAACGACGCCGCCGAGTGCGCGCCATGTGCGCGTCCCCTTGCGGCCGTCCAGTTCGTTGCGACGAGCTTCGATCATACGCGCCTCAGGCAACGATATTCACGATCCTCTGAGGCACGACGATGACCTTTTTGGCCGGCCGCCCCTCAAGGGCTTTCACGACGGGCTCGAGTGCCAGCGCCGCGGCCTCAGCCTCGGCATTTGTGGCGTCTCGCGCGAGGGTTATCTCCCCACGCCGCTTACCATTGACCTGTACGGCAAGGGTCACGCGATCGTCAACGAGCAACGCCGGATCGGCCTTAGGCCAAGGTTCTTTGGCGAGCAGGGTGTTGTATCCGAGCCGCGCCCAGCAGTCTTCGGCCAGATGCGGCATCATCGGGGCGATCATCTTCACGAGTATTACGGCGCTGTCGTGCAGCGCCGCGTCGAGATCTTCACCCGTCTTGCCCAATGCTGCCGAAATGGCGTTTGCCAGCTCGTAAATCTGTGCAACAGCCACATTAAACCGCAACGCTTCGATGTTCCGGCCGACCGCGTCCAGCGCCTTATGCGCCGCCCGCCGCACCTCCATGGCCTCCTCGGACGGCGTGCCGGAAACCGGTCCCTTCGGACGATCGGCAATCTCGCTCACCAGTCGCCAGATGCGCTGGATGAACCGCCCGGCGCCCTGCACGCCCGCTTCCGTCCAGATCACATCCCGCTCCGGCGGGCTGTCTGACAGCATAAACCACCGGGCACAATCCGCCCCCCAATGCTGGATGATGTCATCAGGGTCGACGAGGTTCTTCTTCGACTTCGACATCTTTTCGATCGCGCCGATGCTCGCCGGCTTGCCCGTGGCAATTTCCGTGGCGCGGCGACCCTCGCCCTCACCCTCGATCATAACGTCCGTCGGCAGCAGCCATGCGCCCGCCTCCGACTTGTACGTCTCGTGCGTCACCATCCCCTGCGTGAACAGCGCCGCAAACGGTTCCGTCACGCCGGCTGGCGCGGCCCCTGCCGCACCCATCGCCCGCCAAAAGAAGCGCGAGTAGAGCAGGTGCAAAATCGCATGTTCGATGCCGCCAATGTATTGATCGACCGGCAGCCAGTAATTCGCAGCCGTCGTGTCGATCGCCGTGTCACTCGCCGGCGCCGTGAAGCGGCCATAGTACCAGGAGCTATCGACGAACGTATCCATCGTGTCCGTCTCGCGCCGCGCCGGCTTCCCGCACTGCGGACACGCGCAATGCTTCCACGTCGGATGCCGCTCCAGCGGATTGCCCGGCTTGTCGAACGTCGCATCTTCCGGCAATTCCACCGGCAGATCTTTCGCCGGCACCGGCACCACGCCGCAAGTCTCGCAATGGATAACCGGGATCGGGCAACCCCAATAGCGCTGCCGCGAAACGCCCCAATCCTTCAGCCGGAACCGGACCTGCCGCTTGCCGACGGCCCGCCCTGCGAGCGTCTCAGTCTCCAACGTGTCCGCAACCTTTGCGAACGCATCCGCCGTCGAAAGTCCATCCAGAAAGCGCGAATTGATCATCGTGCCGTCGCCGTCCGCCGCAACGGTCTCGATCTTGAACGTTGCCGCATCCGCCCCCGCTGGCAGCACCACGGGAACGACAGAAAGCCCATATTTGCGGGCGAAATCGAGGTCGCGCTGATCGCCGGCCGGACAGCCAAAAATGGCGCCCGTGCCGTAGTCCATGAGCACGAAGTTCGCCACCCATACCGGCACCAGCCAATCCGGATCGAGCGGATGGCGCACTTTCAGCCCCGTATCGAACCCGAGCTTTTCGCCCTTCTCAATCTCGATCACCGACGTGCCGCGCCGCCGGCATTCATCTGCGAATTCCGCCAGTGCCGCGTTCTTCTCCGCCATCTTCCGTGCCAGCGGATGATCGGCTGCAATCGCCACGAACGATGCACCAAAAAGCGTATCCGGCCGCGTCGTGAAAACTTCGATCTCCGTCTCGCCCTCTGGCGCACCCGATGCATCGAGCGCCCAGCGAACCGACATCCCCTCCGACCGCCCGATCCAGTTCGCCTGCATCAGGCGCACCTTCTCCGGCCACTTCTCGAGCGTGCCGAGCGCCTTCAGCAAATCGTCCGCGAAAGCCGAGATCTTGAAATACCAGACCTGCATCTGACGTTGTTCGACAAGCGCCCCCGAACGCCATCCGCGCCCGTCGATCACCTGTTCATTGGCCAGCACCGTCTGGTCCACCGGATCCCAGTTGACCTTGCCCGGTCCACGATACGCGAGCCCCGTCTCCAGAAGCTTCAGGAAGATCGCCTGCTGGTGCTTGTAGTAGGCGACATTGCACGTCGCGATCTCGCGCGACCAATCGAGCGACAGCCCCATCGATTTGAGCTGCGCCCGCATCGCATCAATGTTGGCATATGTCCACGCAGCCGGATGCGTCTTCCGTTCCAGCGCCGCGTTTTCTGCTGGCATTCCGAAGGCGTCCCACCCCATCGGATGCAGAACGTTGAAACCCATGGCCCGCTTGTAGCGCGCGAACACGTCGCCCATCGCGTAGTTGCGCACATGCCCCATGTGGATCCGTCCCGACGGATACGGGAACATCTCCAAAACGTAGCATTTGGGTTTCGTGTGATCGGCATCGGCCGCGAAAATCTGGGCCTCATCCCAGGCCGCCTGCCAGTGGTGTTCGCGGTCGGGAGCGTTGTAGCGTTCGGTTGCCATTGGGCCTGTCGGATCTGCTGGTGAAATGGTGAACGGAGGTTGGCCGTACAGAGCCCGAAAGCCCCTAGGGGGTCAAGGCGACGCCGATGTGAGGGGCCGTCGCCCCATATGTCGCCGTGCTACGATTTCGTCGACATATGCCCCCGGATATGTCGCCGCCGTCGACATAT
>JALHQM010000062.1:11229-15042 GCA_022841965.1 Hyphomicrobium sp.
AGCCCGAAAGCCCCTAGGGGGTCAAGGCGACGCCGATGTGAGGGGCCGTCGCCCCATATGTCGCCGTGCTACGATTTCGTCGACATATGCCCCCGGATATGTCGCCGCCGTCGACATATCCACCTTGATGTGGAACCAAAACAAGGAATCAGCGCCATATTTATCAGACATGGCGCTCGAAACACCCTATCCACTCCAATATGTCGCCGAATCACAAATTCAGTACCATATCCCCCTGGACACGGCATCCATCACACCATATCCTCCCAAATATGGAACCGAACATCAGATTTCGCTCCATATCAGGTCAACCCATGCCCTACGACGCCCGCCGCCCTTACAATGATCTGCCGCTTCTCCCGCCCCCCGCCGACCTTGAAACGAAGGTGGTCCTAAAGAAGTGCGTCCTCGCCCGCACCGCCATCGCTGACCTGCGCCGTGCTGGCGAACTGATCCCCGACCAATCCGTCCTCGTGAACACCATTCCCCTCCTCGAAGCCAAGGACAGCTCCGAGATCGAAAACATCGTCACCACCAACGACGCCCTGTTCCGCGAAGCCAGCCAGCGCGACGAAGCCGGAGACCCTTCAGCCAAGGAAGCGCTCCGCTATCGCGCCGCCCTCTATAGCGGCGTCCAGATGTTGACTGAACGTCCCCTCTCCGCCCGCACCGCAATCGAGGTCTGTAGCGCCATCAAAGGCGTCGACATGGACGTCCGCAAAACGCCCGGCACCGAACTGAAGAACACCTTCACCGGCGACATCATCTACACGCCGCCTGAGGGCGAGACCAAACTGCGCGATCTCCTCTCCAACTGGGAGCGCTTCGCCAATGCCGACGACGATCTCGATCCCCTCGTGCGCATGGCCGTTCTCCACTACCAATTCGAAGCGATCCACCCCTTTATCGACGGCAACGGCCGCACCGGCCGTATCCTCAACGTGTTGTCGCTCATTCAAGCCGGCCTGCTCGACATCCCGACGCTCTATCTGAGCCGCTACATCGTCCGCACCAAAGGCGACTACTACCGCCTCCTGCAAGGCGTCACCGAACGGGGCGATTGGGAGCCGTGGGTGCTCTACATCCTCCAAGCGGTCGAGGTCACGGCGACGTGGACCAACGCCCGCATCCGCGCCATCCGCGACCTGATGCTCCACACCGCCGACCACGTCAAAGCCGCAGCCCCCAACCTCTACTCGCACGACCTGATTCAAGTTATTTTCGCCCAGCCCTACGTCCGCATCGGCCACCTGATCGACAGCGGCATCGCCGAACGCCACGCCGCCTCGCGCTATCTGAAACAGCTGGCATCCATCGGCGTCGTGGTCGAAGAAAAGCGCGGCCGCGACAAGCTCTTCGTGCACCGCAAATATATGGACCTCCTCGGCCGAGATGACCACGTCTTCCCGGCCTACCCGCCCTTCGCCGAACCCTCCCAGGCCTCCAAAAAGAAACCCAAATGACCGACCCCGTCGCCGCACTGCGCGATATCCGCAGCCGCATTGAAATCGCAGCCAAGGGCGCCGGCCGCGATCCGGCCAGCATCACGCTCGTCGCGGTCTCCAAAACCTACGGCGACGAGTTGATCCTCCCCGTCATCGAATCCAGCCAGCGCGTCTTCGGCGAAAACCGCGTCCAGGAAGCCAAAACCAAGTGGCCGCCGCTCCAAGCCCGCATCCCAAATCTTGAACTGCACCTGATCGGCCCTTTGCAGTCCAACAAGGTCAAAGAAGCCGTCGAACTCTTCGACGCCATCCACACCGTCGACCGCCCCAAGATCGCCGAAGCGCTCGCTGCTGAAATCAAGAGACAGGGCCGCAGTCCCAAGCTCTTCGTTCAAGTCAACACCGGCGAGGAGCCGCAAAAGTCCGGCATCCCACCGCAGATGACTGCCGCATTCGTCAACGTCTGCCGCAACAAACTGGAACTTCCGATCACCGGTCTGATGTGCATTCCCCCCCTGGACGAGGAAGCAGCCCTCCACTTCGGGCTACTCGCCAAACTCGCCGCAGAAAATGGCCTGGAAAGCCTCAGCATGGGCATGAGCGAAGACTTTGAAACCGCCATCGCGCTTGGCGCCACGCACATCCGCGTCGGCAGCGCAATTTTCGGCGCACGAAGCTGAGGGCGTCCGCTAGATATTCTGCGCGGTGAAATGTTTGGCCACGGGCTCTGTGATCTCCCATGTCCCGGTAAAGCCCGGCTCCATAATGAAAGCGCACCCGGCCGTCATCTCAACGGGCGCGCCCCCGTCCGGCGTGATGACGACCCGGCCCTTCAGCAGGTGGACGAACTCAAAGCCGGTATAAACCGCCCGGTAAGTCCCCGGCGTCGCTTCCCAGTAGCCCGAAACCATCGACCCGTCGGCCGACGTGTGCTGCACATAGGTTTTCATGGTGGGCTGCCCGGCCACCACCGTCCAACCGTCCAAATCCCCGATAATTGGCTCAGCCCCGCCACCAGTCGGCAAAAGGCGTGTCACGGTAAGGCTGGTCATCGATGGCTCCCTCCAGTCATGCGGCCGTGACGGACGGGCACGGAAACGAGTGTGATGAACCAAGTGAAAATAACATCACCCCCGTGAATGCACAACGACACCCCGATTGCGCACCGTCCCGGACCATTGAGCGCCAGTTATCCAGAGCTTTTCCACCTCGCCGCCCGTGGCCGGGAGAGCGCCAATGCTAGCGTTCAGAAACTGATTCTCTGACGGAGTGCGCCATGACAACCATCGTTGCCCGCAGCTCAGACGCGGCCGCCGAAGCCGCCGCCAATGACGCCGCGCGCGAGGAACTCGCCGAGCGGGCCGCCGCCAAAAAGAGCTCCTCAAAAGACCCCAAACCGGCCAAAGACGGCTGGCACCGCTTCACGGTCGATGTCTGGATTACAAACTTCAATAAGATCGAATTTGGCGTCTACAAGCGCTCGCGCAACCGCGCCAAGTCCCGCCAGTTCACCTCCGACATGGATATCTTCGCCGAGATCATCGAGAACGGTGTGCGCTCCGGCCTCATCGGCTATCGCGAGGATCTCTGGAAAGAGAAGACGGGCATGGATAAGCGCCTCGTCTTCAAGCTGTTCAGTGACACCGTCAATTGGCGCGCCACCATGGACCTCATGGTCGGCCGCAGCTTGCAAATGACCATCGGTGCGCGCGGCCTTCCCGTCACTGCCTTTTCGATCAATACCGATGACGACAACTTCCTGATCTATCTCGAGCGCTCGGCGAACAAATGGCCGTTCATGCCGGACAATTTCTCATTCTTCCTCATGAACGACAACCAGCCCGAATTTTACCGGCTGAAACGCGATCTCATCGATCTTGCTGGCGATTACACGCTGTACGATCAGCATGGCAACGTCGTCGGCGCCATCGACGGTAAGGTCTTCTCGCTTGGCGGGAAATGGCACTGCAAGGTCAAACAGGGCCACGCCGACAAGCGCCTCCTGACAGTCATGAAGCTTTTTGCCGGCCTGATGATCTTCAATGCCGACAGCCGCCGCCATATGAAGTCGCTGTACCGCGACGTGCGCCGCGGCAAGGTGAAGCCGCGTATCGAGACCCAGGAAGCCGACCTCTACAAGAATCCCCGCCGCACGCGTTGAGCGCGGCATCTGCCGAAATTACAGGCAGACAAATGATTATAAAACGGGCTGATGCTGCGGCGACGGCATCGGCCCGTTTTTTCTATCACATTGCTTTTCAATCATTCTTTCCGATTTCATGATCTGGCACAAAACTTGATCACCCTGCGCCTCACCGCAGCAGACCGCCCGAACAACGAGCGGCTGCATAAAAACGCATCAAGCGGT
>JALHQM010000063.1:0-4001 GCA_022841965.1 Hyphomicrobium sp.
TGGCGGGCGACTTGGGCCAGCAGTTTGTCCTGGCAGTAGGGCGTGATGATGTAGCTGCCCGACACAAGTTGGGCGCCGTTGTTGCACTGGATAGCGGCTTCAGCCGTGACGGCGGAGCCAACGACAGCCAAGGCTGCCAAAACGATCGCGGACGGTCTCATATTTGTCTCCTACCAGTCCAAATGCCCCGTCTTTACACGATACCCCGTCTCGGCAATTGACAGCATCTTAAGTTTACGTCATCCGCGCGGGGGGCAGGGAGTGCGCGCGATGATCACCGTCTACGATTGCCGGAATGGACAGCTGGTTCGCCAGCCCGAGGGTTTTACTCTTGGAGCAGAGAGCGTGTGGATCGATCTCCTCAATCCCACAGCGGAGGACGAGACGCTCATTGAACGCGCACTCGGCGTCGATATTCCGACGAAGGACGAGGTGCGCGAGATTGAGGCGTCGAGCCGGTTCTACGAGGAGGACGGCGCAACGTTCATGACGACCTTCATCGTCCATTTTCCCGACAACACGACACCGGCGACCTCTACTGTGACCTTTGTGCTCAAAGATCATCGCCTCGTGACGGTGCGCTACGTTGAGCCGCGAGCATTTCCGATATTCATCGCACGGGCTGAAAAGGGGGGCGTCGCCTGCACCACAGGCGGGGCGCTCATGATGGGGCTGATCGAGACGCTGATCATGCGCACGGCGGACGTGATCGAGCGCATTCAGGACGACGTCGACAAGTTGACGCAAAATGTTTTCAATTTGAACGCTGCGCGGCGCGACAGTTCGCGGCGGCTGGATGTGTTGTTGAAGCAAACGGGTAAGGAAGGCGATCTCGTCTCGCGGGTTCTGGAGAGCGCCACGTCGCTCGATCGCACGATGCACTTTTTTCGCGATGCGGCCCGCGAACGGGCCTTCGATCCGCGCGTGCTCAGCCGCATCGATGTCGCCCAGCGCGATATTCAATCGCTGATGGAGCACACGCGGTTTTTGACCAACAGGATCAGTTTCCTGCTGGAGGCCACGCTCGGCATGATTTCGACGGAGCAGAACCAGATCATCAAGCTGTTTTCTGTGATGGCGGTGATGCTGATGCCGCCGACGCTGGTGGCGTCGATCTATGGGATGAACTTTCGCCACATGCCGGAGCTCGAGTGGCCGTATGGCTATCCGCTGGCGCTCGGGGCCATGGTGCTCGCGGCGGTCATCCCGTACCTCTATTTCCGGCGCAAGGGCTGGTTGTAGGCGGCTAGATGAGGCCGGCCGCGTGCAGGGCGAGAGCGGTGGCAGCGGTGACCGCTAGCGTCGTCAGGATCCCGCGGTTGAGCGCGAACAGGAGGAGTGCCGCCAGGACGGCGAGGCCGGCTGCGTCCCACCGCAACGTCGACCAAACCGGCAACTCGACATCAACGGGGCCGACTGTGACGCGGCCGTGGCTGGCAAAGAGCACATGGTGTGCGAACCACACGGTTAGGTTCAGGATCACGCCGACGACGGCGGCGGTGATGGCGGAGAGAGCCGAGCGCAGGGCGGGCGTGGCGTTGAGGCGCTCGATGTAGGGTGCGCCGGCGAAGATCCAGAGGAAGCAGGGCGCGAACGTAGCCCAGAGGGATACGAAGGCGCCGAGGATGCCCATCAGGAATGGGTTGCCGCCGCCGTGGCGGAAGGCTGCGAGCGTGCCGACGAATTCGGTGACGAGGATGAGAGGCCCCGGCGTTGTTTCGGCAAGGCCCAGCGCGTCCAGCATTTCGCCGGGGGTGAGCCAGCGGTATGTCTCGACGATTTCCTGGGCGAGGTAGGCCAGAACCGCGTACGCGCCGCCGAATGTCACGAGGGCGAGTTTGGAATAGAGCCAGGCGAGTTCGGTCAGCACGTGGCCCGGACCGAAGTGGGCTGCGATCGCCAGGAGGGGCAACACCCAGATCGTGAGCCAGATTGCGATGGTGCGCAGCGTGTCGCTCAGACGGACGGTTTCGACGGGGGCTGAGGCGATCATGGGAGCGCCGCGTCCGCGCAGGAAGCCGACGAGCCCAGCAGCCACGACGATCACGGGGAACGGGACGTTGAGAAAAAAGAGACCGATAAAGGCTGCGGCGGCAATCGCCCAATCGGCGGGGGCGTGGAGTGCTTTTTTGGCGACGCGCAACAGCGCTTGGATAACGATGGCGAGGACGGCTGCCTTGACGCCAAGGAATAGTGCTTCGGCGATGGGGACCGACCCAAACTGCGCATAAGCGAGGGCCAGCGCCAGCATCAGAAGTGCGCCGGGCAGAACGAACAGCAGACCGGCCGCAAGGCCACCGGCGACACCGTGCAGCCGCCAGCCGACATAGGTCGCCAATTGCATGGCTTCGGGGCCGGGCAGGAGCATGCAGAAGTTGAGACCGGTCAGAAAACGGCGCTCGTCGATCCAGCGTTTCTCGTCGACGAGGATGCGATGCATGAGGGCGATTTGGCCGGCGGGACCGCCAAATGAGAGACACCCGATCTTCGCCCAGGTGCGAACCGCCTCGGCGAATGTCGGGTGGGTTGGCGGCACTTCGGCGGTCATTGGCGGGCGCCCTCCCCGCAGCGTCCGGGCAAGCCTTAGACGGTTACGGCGACGGCGCAAAGACGGGTACCGCCGCGCCGCGACGGTGCGGGTCGAAGGACCTATGACCCCGTGTGCATCGCGATAGCGCCCATATTTTGCCTTATTTTCAGGAGGTTCCCAATCGTAGTTAAACTGCCAGTTGTGCGGCTTGCCGTCGCGTGCCCGATGCGACACACCATTGATTTGTCTGGCTTTATCTCCATCGTGTCGACTTATATTGAATGACGTTCAGGTGAGCGGGTTGACCGTTGTGCCCTGCAATGTTTGCTTCCGGCGCACCGGGCGGGGGCGGCATCAGTTGCACCCGAAACAATTGGACGATCGAGGACGTTCCGGGTCCGGGCTCAGGTTTCACTTGAGCTGCCACGAGGATCAACCGCCTGACGCGGACCGGCAACCCTCACGCGGGGCCGGACGTTGAGTGCAAAGCGCGCCTCTGAGGCCGCGAGATCCCCGACGAGGGCAGCGAAACGCCGAGTGCGAGTCGTCAGATGAGATGGAGACTTGATATGCGCGTATTACTTGCTGCTGCGATGGCGATGGTTGCCGTCGGCTTTGCCAGCGCTGGAACGGCCAGCGCCGCCTACGAATGCCAGGGTCCTGCTGCGGCCTGCGTCAAGGCGCACAAGCACGCCGATAAGAAGGCTTACAAGAAGACCTCCTTCAAGAAGGCTTCCAAGAAGGCCTACGGTTCTAAGTCCGCTAAGAAGAAGTCGTACTCGGTCGCTGCGGGCGGCTCATACAGCGGCATGGGCTCGTACTACTGGCAGCCGCAGCGCGTGGCTTCCGGCGGCTGGTTCAACCCGAACGCCATGACGGCTGCTCACAAGACGCTGCCGTTCGGCACCAAGGTCCGCGTGACCAACCGCAACAACGGCCGCTCGGTCGTCGTGACGATCAATGACCGTGGTCCCTACATCAAGGGTCGCATCATTGACCTGTCGAAGGCAGCCGCCAAGCAGGTCGGCATGACCGCGTCGGGCATTGCACCGGTTTCGGTGAGCGTTCTCGGCCGCGGCTAAGCCTCTCGGGGGTTGAGCCCGAAATCATGAGCACACGACGGGCGGTAGGGGGCACATAAGCCCCCACCGCCTTTTTTGTTAGTCCACACTGCGCAGGCGCGTGTGGAGCGCCCCCTCTCCCCATCGTCTTCGATGGGGAGAGGGTTGGGGTGAGGGGCAGCTGCTTGTGAGATCGGAGATACGCCCGCCTATCAGCCGAGGCCGAACCGGTTTTAGTGGGATGCGATAGCGGTGGGGATGCTGCCCCTCACCCTGACCCTCTCCCCGCGCGCGGGGAGAGGGGATCTGACTGCGCAGGCGTCCTCGCCTCCCCTTCGCACAGGAGAGGGGTTTTGCGGCGGGGCTCGTGGACAGGTGTTGAGCCGCCTTCTAGGGGCCGCAGAATCGGA
>JALHQM010000063.1:4101-14997 GCA_022841965.1 Hyphomicrobium sp.
GCGGGGAGAGGGGATCTGACTGCGCAGGCGTCCTCGCCTCCCCTTCGCACAGGAGAGGGGTTTTGCGGCGGGGCTCGTGGACAGGTGTTGAGCCGCCTTCTAGGGGCCGCAGAATCGGACTAGCGGGAACAGTGTTGAGTTTGGCGCGTTGTTGCCGGACCTGAACCCATACGACGGACGCTTATGATCGCGCACCTCCGCCTTCCGTTTGCCGCAGCCCTTCTTTCATTCGCGGCGTGTCCAGCGCTGGCCAATTCCAGCGAGTCGACGTGGATTACAGTTGTGCACGTGGGCCCGTCGGCGACGAAAAAGGTCGTGACCGGATCGCTGGGGCCGAAGGCCGGCAAGTCGCACGCGCTGGACGGCATTGCCTCCTACTACTGGCAGGAGCAGATGACGGCCTCGGGGGAGCGGTTCAACAAACGGGACATGACAGCGGCGCATCCCAGTTTGCCATTCGGGACGCTCGTGGAGGTCACCAATACGCGCAACGGGAAGAAGACCGTGGTGCGCATCAACGACCGGGGGCCCTTCAAACCGGGCCGTGTCATCGACGTCTCGGAAGCGGCAGCAGAAGTGCTTGAGATGACGAGCCGGGGCTTGGCGCCGGTCACGTTGCAGGTCGTCTCGGTAGCAGACGGCCGTTGACCTTTCGGCGAGCTTTTTGTCCGGAGACGATTGCGGGGGAGGCCGCAACGGGCGATAAGTTGCGGAAACGTCTTATCGCTGTTTGCTGGGGTCGACCCTTTTATGGCTTCCGACAAGATCGTTCCGGCCCGCGCTGAGCGGAGTGCGGCGGTGCAGATGCTGCGGACCGCGCTCATCGAAAAGAAGATGACGCAGGCGGAGCTCGCGGACACCGCCGAGTGCCATGAAAAGACGATCCAGAACCTGCTCGGCGGGCGGGCGGTGCGCGAGCAAACGCTGTTCGACGTCTGTATGGTGCTGGGGCTCGACTATCAGAGGCTGAAGGAACTCTGGTCGGGCGCGATGTCGACCGCGCAGCCGATGGACCTCAAGGGCGAGGGGGGCTTGGTGGCGCCGGTCTACATGGGCGCCTACACGCGCGCGGGCGTCGATCATTACATCGGCAGCTACCTGACGCTGAGACCTGCGTTTGCCGTACCCGGCTCAATTGTTGCTTACCGCACGGACATCATCTGGGACCCCGAATGGCCGTCGCTTATTTTTGAAGAGCGCGATCGGCCGGATCAGCCGTTCTCGCATCGCGGGCGGCTCTATATTCCTTCGTCGTCGATGTTCATTCATCTCGTGTCGCTGACCAAAGGGGCGATGCGAATGGTTGTCGTGTCGCAATTGGATCAGGCCGGAGAGATGCGCGGGTTGATCACCACGCTCAACAAGCAGGGACGATACTTTGTGCCGGTCTCGGCGCCGATCGCCTACATCAAGCGCACGGATTTCAAAGGCGCGGCGCTTGGTGACATCGCATCGGGCCATGCGTCGCACGAAGAGTATAAACGCATCCTCGATGAAACCATGGCCGAAGGCTACGCGCGCCTTGCGTTACCCTGAAGATACCTATGCGTTGCCATTGGCTGCGCGTTGTGGCGGCAATTCCTTAGCGGCTGGAGGTGGCGGCACGCTGGCCAGCGGAGATGACTTGGCTGCGGCTTTGGCGTCGAGGGGCGAGGCTTCGCCGGGCTCGACGGCATCTTTCGGCTTCAGGCGGCGGCCGGCGCGGACGGATTGGAAGTGGGCGCGCAAATCGACGGTGGAGCGTTTTCCGATGGAGCTGCGGTTGGTGGCAAGCCACTTCTCAGCTTCGCCGCGGCCGGCAGCGTGGAGATGGTTGAGCAGTTCCATGTCCGGGTGGATCATTGATTTGTCGGAGAGCAAGCCGGTGTAGGGCGCGGCCTCGACCAAGTGGAAGCGGTGCTGGGCGAGTGGCCGCAAGCGCGAGAAGCGCGACCGGACGGCGCCGTGCATGGCTTCGCGCGCCATCTCGATGATTTCGACGTCGCGGATCAACGGCGCATTGAACGTCAGACGATTGACGTGGGCCTGAATTTCACGGGCACCGGTCGGCAGTCCTTCCTTCTTCAAGGGGGAGAGTTGCACGATGAGCGTATCGGCCACGGGACTTTCCATGGCCAGCGTGACCAGATCCGGATTGGCGGAGAAGCCGCCATCCCAGTAGGCGACGCCGTCAATCTCTACGGCGTGGTGGAGGGCCGGCAAACATGCGGACGCCAGCACCGCATCGACCGTCAATTCATCGCGGCGGAACAGGCGAGCTTCGCCGGTTGCCACTTCGGTGGCGGCAATGAGCAGTTCGATCGGGGAATGTTTGCGGATGGCTGCAAAATCGATTGTTTCGTTCAACAGGCGGCGCAGCGGATCAAAACCGAGTGGATTGAACTCGTAAGGCGACCACAGTGACGCCCAATGGGCCAGCGGTGCTGAGCGCGACAGCGTAAAGAGCACGGGGTTGAGGCGCACAAATTCCGGCATGCCGGCCTCGGCGACTGCTTCCCACACTTGGCGCAGTTTCGCGCGAGCGCCTTCGGGGCCATTCTCTGCCAAGCCAGCAGCGAGCGCGGTGGCGTTTATGGCGCCGGCGCTTGCGGCGCTGACCCAAGAGAGCTGGAGGAAGCGATCTTCAAGCAGGCGATCCAAGACCCCCCATGTGAAGGCGCCATGCGTGCCACCGCCCTGAAGAGCCAAATTCAATTTCAATCGACGCCGGAAAATGTCCACGCGCTTATGACCCCGCTGCATGTTCGAAAAACGCAGATTATCGATCCGCGTTCCGAACGTGACGCAACACCCTGACCGTATCATGACCAAACGGATACGGGGATGACACATGGCGGGACTGCATTGCGCGCAGTTTTGCCGTGATCGGAAAGTCACGGGGTGTAAACGGCTGGTCATAACGTCGCGTGCGGGACGGGATGCCGCAATCTGCCACTTAAACTGCCATTGGCTGCACTGAGGCGTGCAGATGGTGACTCGAGATCTCCACGACCGCCCCATTGGGATCGGCGAGACCGCGCACGATCATCTCGATGCCGCTGGATGAGAAGCGGAACAGGTTATAGCGGGCGAGCGGCTCGGGGCCGTGTGTGCGGACGGCGGAGCCGGATGCCACACCGACGATGGGAACCGGGCGTTCGCGCGAGGGATGGTAGATAAGGCTATCGCGATGGTTGTGGCCGTGAAGAACGAGGTCGGCCCTGCTGCGGGCGAAGAGTGCTGCCATCTCGTCTGCATCCTGAAGCGCGCGACGCGGCGCTGTCTGACCCGGAAGCGGCGGATGGTGGATCAGCACGACGCACATCAGGCCCGTTGCTTTTAATTTTCTAAGATCGTCTTCCAGCCGGTCGCGTTGCTCGCGGCCGATGCGGCCGGCGGCGACGAGCGGCCGTGTCGGAATGGCGGAATTCAGACCGATGAGTGCCAAGGGCCCAACGCGTCTTAGAAACGGAAAAGTCTCCGGCGACTGGCCGGAAAATTCAGCGCCCCACGCGTCGGCGGCGAGATAATCTCGCCAAATCTCGAGACAGGAGGGCCCGTTCATGCGGCGTGTGTAGATATCGTGATTGCCGGGGATGGCTGTGACTTTGGCAGGTGGACCGACCGTCTTTAGCCACGACAGCGCTTCTGCAATTTCGCCGGGCAATCCGAGATTGACGATATCGCCTGTGACGGCGACGTGATCGGCGCCGTGCTGCCACATGTCGGCAACGAGGCGGTTGGCGATGTCGAGCCGGTGGACGAGCCGGCGGCTCCGCACCCAATTCAGGTAGCCCAGGCCGCGCTTCACGTTCCAATGGCCGGGGCCGAGGCCGAGGATCGGGGTCAGATGCAGGTCGGAGATGTGGGCCAGAGTGAACGTTTGCGACATGCCTTGGTTCGAACTTTCTGTGCGGCGCCGGTCGTGATGAAGGTGTTTACTATTTTTCAGATGCAGTTGCAGCTTGCCAATTTACTTCAGGACATCGAAACGCTTGCTGTGTCACATCCGTGATCAATTCCGTGCTTGAGGCCCGTTTTGATGCCCTCCGATAAGATTATCATGCCGATGTTGCAGCGCTATTGGCGGTGGGTCCGAGGCATGACGCTTGGCGCGCAGGGCATGGTTATCGATGACGCGCGGCGGGTGCTGCTCGTCCGGCATACCTACCGGCCCGGCTGGCATTTTCCCGGCGGCGGCGTCGAGAAGAACGAACCGATCGGTACCGCTCTGGAGCGGGAACTTCGCGAGGAGGCCGGCGTTGCGATTGACGGCGCGCCGGAGCTGTTCGGCGTCTATGCCAACTTTCGCTATTTTCCCAATGATCACGTTGCTTTCTTTGTGGTGCGGTCTTGGACCCAACCGTCGGTGCCGGCGGCCAACAGAGAAATTGCCGAACAGGGCTTTTTCGGGATCGATGCGCTGCCGGACGGCACGCACCGGGCGGTCGTGACCCGCATTGCGGAAGTCTTCCACGGACGCGAACGCGATCCGATGTGGTAATGCCTCGCTAGACCGTCTGTTCCATCCGTGCTAGCTCGCGCCGAAGACTTAGGCTCCGCCGTTGTCTCGAAACCTTGATCGCGATGTCCGACAAAATTTTTATTCGCACCGCTGAACACTCTGATGTGGCCGCGATCGGCGCGCTGCACGCGCGCGTGTTCGGGCCGGGGCGGTTTGCGCGGTCGGCCTATCGCGTGCGGGAAGGCCGCCGCGATGGGAACCCGCTGTCGGATTTTTGTCATGTGGCGATGCGGGGCAACCGGCTCATTGCTGCCATCACCCTCAGCGACGTGAAGATCGGCGGCGCGCCGGGCGCACTGCTGCTGGGCCCGATTGCGGTGGATCCTGATTTTGCCGGGCAGGGTTACGGCCGGCAACTGATTGCCGAGGGACTTGAGGATGCGCGGATTGCCGGCAAGTCGCTGGTCATTCTTGTGGGCGATGAGCCTTACTACGGGCGGTTGGGCTTCACATGTGTTCCGCCAGGGCAGATCACGTTGCCGGGTCCTGTCAATCCGCAGCGGCTGCTTGCCTATCCGCTGAAGGATGGCGCAATCGAAGCCGCGCGCGGCCTCGTCACATCGGCGCTCTGATCACATCAGGCCGATACGCTCCAGCGTTTCAGGAATGCGTTCCTTGACCTTGAAGAACCCGGCGCGCGCATAGGGCCAAAACGCGCTGTCCCAATCGCGGCGGACTTCCATGGCGGCGATGCCGGAGCCTGCGAGTTGGCCGACGAACGCATCGTAGGTGTCGCGCGATGGTCCGACGGGCACCTGTGCTGTGACGAGCCGTTCGACGCCGTGCGCGCGGCACAGGGCAATGGCGTCTTCGGATGCGGGCGCGGCGAGGGCGAGAACGGGGCAGCCGACAACGCGTTGCGCGCGTGCGGCTGCATCGGCGATCGCGCCGCTGCGAAAGCTGAGAACGTGTTCGGCTAGGCCGGGATAGCTCGTGTCGGCAGGTAGAAGGACCACGCCTTTCACGTGCTCAGAGGCGATGGGCCAGCGCTCGGGCGTGAGGTCGTCCTCGTTGACGAGCAACACGACGGGTTCGCCGGGCGGTACGCTCATGGGTGCTTTGAGGCGGCCGGCGGGTGGCGCTTCGGGGCCTTCAAGGGGATCGGGGGTTTCGTTCAAATCGCCTGTGGCATCGAAGCGGCCTTCGGTGTAGGTGCGAATGTTTTCGGCGCGGGCCACATAGTGCTTGCCGCGTGTGTGCAGGCCCGCGACCCAGCGCCAGGAGAGCGTGTTGGAGGCGGGATCGCCATCGAGCAGGTTGCGGTAGAAGAAGTCGGCGCCGAGCGTCCACGGCAGTTTGATGGTGAAAATCCAGATAGAGGCGAACCACATGCGCGCGTGGTTGTGCAGGTAGCCGGTCTGATTGAGTTCTTTGACCCAGTGATCGAAGGCGGTGATGCCGGTTTGGCCGTTGATGGCGGATTGATAGTGGGCGTTTCCAGCCATTGCTTCGCGATCACGCGCCAATTCAGAGAGGTATTGGCTCCACACGGCGGGGCGTTGTTCGAGCCAGCCTTTCCAATACGTGCGCCAGCAGATTTCTTGGATGAATTTGTCGGCGGCTGAAATGCGATGCTTGGAGAGCACCGCGCGCACGACCTCATCTTCGCTGATCAGGCGGTGACGGAGATACGGCGAGAGCACGGAGACGTTGCCGCGATCATCGGGTCCGAGGTCGAAATTGCGCGACTTGGCATACGCGCCGCCCGCGCGCGGCACAAAATTCTTGAGCCGCAGCAGCGCATCTTCACGTGTCGGAGGACACGTGTGCGTCATGCCGACTTGCGGACAGGGGCGCGCACGATGGCCTTGATGGCGCCGCGCGAGCGTCCGGACTGTTCCTGAATCTGGCGATCCTGCTCTTCGATGATAGCCAGAGCCGGCGCATCGCCTTCCAGACCGCCGAGGATCGCTTCCGCAACGCGGCGATTGGAGGTCATCGTGCCATCTTCGTAGGTGACGTTGAACATCACGAAGGATTCTTTGGCGGTGGGCTTGCGAGCCATGCGAGGTACTCCATGACGGACCGTGAAGGCGTGCAAAGCACGGCGGGTCCGGGGTTTCCAGTGAACTTCCAGACAGAATGGGGACGGACCTATCTCGTTGGGGTCCGACCCCTAAGAAGGGGTCGGACCCCAAAAAAACTGACCCCGCACAATCAGGCGAGGAATGGATCCTTCATCAGGATCGTGTCGTCGCGTTCGGGGCTGGTCGAGAGGAGCGTGACCGGACAACCGATCAGCTCTTCGATGCGGCGGACGTATTTTACCGCTTGGGCGGGAAGTTCGGCCCAACTGCGCGCGCCGCGTGTCGACTGCGACCAGCCTTCGAAGGTCTCGTAGACGGGCTGTACGCGAGCTTGCGCGTTCTGGCCAGCGGGGAGACGGTCGAGTTTCTCGCCGTCGAGGGTATAGCCGACGCAGATCCGGATTTCCTCAAAGCCGTCGAGCACGTCGAGCTTGGTGAGCGCGATGCCGTCAATGCCGGAGACCTTGCAGACCTGGCGTACGAGCACGGCGTCGAACCAACCACAGCGGCGCTTGCGTCCCGTGACGGTGCCAAATTCGTGGCCACGCTCGCCCAGCTTTTCGCCGATGGCATCGGCGAGTTCGGTCGGGAACGGGCCAGAGCCGACACGCGTGGTGTAGGCTTTCGCGATGCCAAGTACGTAGCCGACGGCGCGCGGGCCCATGCCGGAGCCGGTGGCGGCCTGGGCTGCGACCGTGTTCGACGACGTGACGAACGGATAGGTGCCGTGGTCGATATCGAGCAGCGCGCCTTGGGCGCCTTCGAACAAGATCTGTTTGCGGTCGCGTTGGGCCTGATCGAGGAGTTCCCAGGTCACATCCATGAAGGGCAAGACCTTGGGCGCAATTTCCGTCAACTCAGTGATGAGCTGGTCTTTCGCAACGAGTGGCTTGCCGAGACCGGCGCGCAGCGCGTTGTGGTGGACGAGCAGGCGGTCGATCTTGGCTTCAAGCGTGGCGAGGTTTTTCAGATCCTGCACGCGAATGGCGCGGCGGCCGACTTTATCTTCGTAAGCTGGTCCGATGCCGCGTCCGGTGGTGCCAATCTTGGCGGTGCCGGCTGCTTCCTCGCGGATCACGTCGAGTTCGCGGTGGAGTGGGAGGATGAGGGTGGCGTTTTCGGCAACGCGCAAGTTCTCGCGCGTAATGGCGACACCTTGCTTGCCCAGCTTTTCGATTTCAGCAATCAGCGCCCACGGGTCGACGACGACGCCGTTGCCAATGATGCCGAGCTTGTTCGGGCGCACGACGCCTGAGGGCAGCAGCGAGAGCTTATAGATGTTCTCGCCGATGACGAGCGTGTGTCCGGCGTTGTGCCCGCCTTGGAAGCGCACCACGACGTCGGCGCGCTCGGAGAGCCAATCAACGATCTTGCCTTTGCCTTCGTCGCCCCACTGGGCGCCGACCACCACAACATTGCCCATCGCGAGCCTCTAGACATGCCTTGGCCCCAGCCGTCCGCTGACATATCGCGGTCGCCGGGGCCAAGGGGTTTTGAACTATTTCGGTTCTGCTTATAGCCCAGAATCGATACCGCCCAACACCCTAGATGCCGCGCCTCTCCGGTGCGAACCGGGGGCCGGTTTGACGGGCCATAGGGTTGTCTATAGACCCCAGGCTCAATCCCGCTTCCGGATCTCCCCATGCCCTCCCGCTTTTCCAGCGCATCTCCGGCGACCGCCTATCTCTTTCTCATACTGACCATGGCGCTGTGGGCTGGAAATCACATCCTCGGCCGCTGGGCGCATGGTCATATCCCGCCGATGACGCTGGCGTTTCTGCGCTGGACGCTGGCTGCGGTGCTGATGTTTCCGTTCGCCTACGGCGCGATCCGCGCCGACTGGCCGGTGATCCGGCAGAACTGGCGGCGGATGCTCCTGCTCGGGTTCATGGGATCGGGCATTTACAATACGCTGCAGTACATCGCGCTGACCGAGACGACGGCGACGAACGCGGCCATCCTCAATTCGTGGGGACCAATCCTTATCGTGTTGGCAGGGTCTGCGATTTTCGGCGAACGGCTGCGCGCGATGCAGATTATCGGCATGATCGTGTCGCTCGTGGGCGTGGGCGTCGTGGTCCTGCAGGGCGAGTTCGTGCGGATCTATTCTCTTGCGTTCAACCGCGGCGATCTCGTCATGCTGTTTGCGACGGGCGTGTGGGCGCTCTACACGGCGCTGCTCAGACTGCGACCACAGATTTCGACGATGAGCTTTGCTGGCGTCACCTATGTCATTGCGGGGATCGTGAACCTGCCGTTGGCTGCGTGGGAATATGCGCAAGGCCAGGTGATGGAGATCTCGGCGGAGACAATTGCGGCGGTCATCTATGCGGGCGTTTTGGCAAGCCTCGTCGCCTATTTCTTCTATGCGCGCAGCGTTGAGATCATCGGTGCCAACAGGACGGGTGTCTTCATTCACCTGATCCCGCTTTTCACGAGTGTATTGGCGTTCGTGTTTCTGGGCGAGGCCCCGACGACCTATCACGCGGTTGGCTTTCCGCTCATTCTAGCGGGTGTCTTCTTAGCTCAGCGTTAGGCCGCCGTCTTCCGCTGCAGGATTGCGGCGGCGGCGTTGATGCCTTTGATGCGCTCTTCGCGGGCCACGCGATCGGCATCGTCGGTGGCGAGGTCGGGATGCCAGGATTGGCGCAGGCCTTCGACGACTTTGCGTATGACGGCGTCCGTCGCGCCGGCGTTCAACCCGAGAAAAGTCAATGCATCGTCGCGCGTTACGGGCATCCCCGTGGAGACGGCGATTGCGGACAAAGCTGGTGGGCCGGGGTCTTCGCGCAGGATGAGCGCTTGGGCCGCCGGATCGGGGGGCGCGGGAGCGAAGCCCGGCAGCGTCGGTTCGATGGGGCCGCGCACGGGTCCCGCCGCGATGGGGCTTGCGGCCTGCTTTTTCAGAATGACGAGGAGGATCGCGAGGGTGGCGGCGGCGATCAGAATAGCGAAGGCGATCGGTGGGACGGAGAGGCCAGGGCCGCCCGTGGCGCTCCAACCCTCCACGCGCGAGCCAGCTTCGGACACCGCTTGAGGCTGAGGCGGTGGTGTGATTTCGGCGGCGGCGACGACGGTTTCGGTCTGGCTCGCTGTTGCGACTTCCTTGGCCGCAGGATTGTTGAGGATCGTCGGCGTCAGAGGGGCCGCCGCACCCGGGGTCATACTTTGGGGCTTTGCCGTTTCCTCAGCTGGCGGCGCATTGGTGCTCGCGGTTTCCAGCGGTTTTGTTTCTGACAGTTTAAGTTCTGGCGGTTTGGGTTCAAGGACGACCTCCGCCTTCGGCGGTTCGGCAGCTTTTGGCGGCGTGACGGGCTTTGGCGAGTCAGCGGCTTTGGGTGCGTCGATGGCTTTTGGTTTTTCGGCCGCCTTCGGCGTCAGCGCGGGGGCAAAAGAGGGTTCCGGTTCGCGCGGCGCACGCGCGTCCGGTGGCGGGGCGTCTTCCAATTCAGCGACACGGGAATCGAGCGGCGTGAAGATCGCATCGACGCCGGCCATCGGCGCGAACCCGTCCGGCATCTCGACGACACCCATCGCGTGGCGCGGCGCGGGGAAGGGATAGCTGTCCTGCGGTTCGCGGGGGCCCATGCGGTAGAAGAGGCGGCCGTCGTTGTTGTAGAACGCGCGGCCATCTGTGACTTTCGAGATGGCGGCGTAGACGTCGGTCCACGCCACGCGGTCGCGGCCGCAGGCCATGGTGAAACTCTGCACGAGGAAAGACCGGCAGCGTTCCGGGTTCTGTTCGGAGCAGGCGCGGTACTGATCCTGCTGGCGCGCGCCGTAGATGCGGTAAGCCTGATCGCCGGAGGGGCGCACCTGGACGCGGCCGCCGGCGACGTTGCAATCGAATGGCAGAACAATCTGCTCGGCGGCGTCCGCTCGTGCGGAAAGTGCCGTCACCGGCACTAGCAGCATGGCTGCGAAAAACACGCGGCGGATCAGAGATGTGCTCAGTGGGCGATTGCTCATGAGGCGAACCTAGCCGCAAGCATGGCATTCTTGTGTCCGGGTGGTGCGCGGCCCTTTTCTGAGCCGCGCACCGTTGCCACAGGGACGCGCCCGTTATGCTCACCCTGCGACCCGGCCGACCTCCATCAGAAGGCGTTCGGCTTTGGCGTCTTCGATGCGGTTGGAGAAGCGCTTGGCTTCCTGTTCGTCACGCACGGTCTTGGCGAGCGTGAAGGCGGCGCCGAGCATGGAGACGGTGGCCATCGACAGATAGCCCTTGATCCAGAGGTCGGCGGGGATGGCCCAGATGCCAAGCACCATCATGCCGACGGCGAAGCCGAAGAAGATGTAGGTGAAGGTGAGCCAGGCGGGTGTGTTCTTCGTGTTTGAGGACATGAGGGTGCTTCCTGTGTCGCG
>JALHQM010000064.1:0-1620 GCA_022841965.1 Hyphomicrobium sp.
ACGACGATCAGCGACTGATCTCTCCGCGTGTCCCGGCAAATCGTGCATGGCGAAACGGTATCGAGATTTCCGCACACCGGACACTCAACGATCTTTTCAACCGCGACGTTCAATGCCTCAGTTAAGGGAACCAGCAACTCCTGCCGCTTCTTCAAAAGACCGAGTGCCGCTTTGCGCGCCGAACGCGGCCCAAGACCCGGCAACCGTGCCAAAAGCTGCACGAGCCGTTCGATCTCCGGACCTGCGATTTTTTTCGACATGACAGCGCACTGGTAACACGGGTTGCCCGCGGCGCTTAACACGATTCCGCAGGCCAGCGATCCGGCCTCCGCTATCCAGCCCCGGCCTGCCAAGCCTTGATCGCATCAATGGGATAGAGCAGCATGATGACATTCAAAGTCAGGTTGTCCCGGATCATGTATCCGGTGAACAATTCAGCCCCAATGGCCAGCGCGATCGTAAGCCCCACCGGCAGCACAGAGGCCAGCCAGAACCCCGCCGTCATAGCGAGAACATCCATCACCGAATTGAGGATGCTATCGCCATAGTAGTCGAGCGCAATGGTCGCCGTCCGATACCGTTCGATCGTCGCCGTCGTGTTCTCGACAATTTCCCACGCGCCTTCGATGCCCAGCGCCAACAGCAACCGCGTCGCAAATGACGCTTTCGGCATCAGCCACCACAGAACGGCGTAGAAGATGAAGCCATGGATGACATGGCTCGGCGTATACCAGTCCGTGATGTGCTGCGAATTCTCCGCGCTCTGCACCACCCCATGCCACAACTTAATGTCACCGCACGTGCAGATCGGCGTCCGCCCCATTCCCCAGAGAATGAGAGCGATCCCAGCAACAATCGCTAGTCCCGCGGCCCACGCCATTGCCGGCGTAAAGCCGAAAGCGCCCTGCGGCTCAGGTGATGCTTCTCCCGTCATGTCATCACCCCCAGCCCTCGCATTCGCACCGCTTGCAACGATCCTTAAAACAACTTGAGCCCCGGCGGAATGGGCAGTCCGCCCGTCACTTCAGCCATCTTCGACGCCATGATGTTTTCCACCTTTGCCCGCGCGTCTTGGTTGGCGGCAAGCACGAGGTCTTCCAGAATTTCCCCTTCACCTGGCTTGATGAGGCTCGGATCGATTGAAATCTTCTTCATGTCGCCCTTGCCATTGAGCGTCACACGCACGAGCCCCGCACCGGACTGCCCCTCGACTTCCGCTTCGGCCAATTCTTCCTGCATCTTCTGCATGCGCGCCTGCATCTGGCCCACTTGCTTCATCATACCCATAATGTCTTTCATGCATCGTCCTCTATCGGGCGCAGTTTTCGCGCCAAGAAGGGTCATCAACTCAAGCCAATCTCAACCGGTTCCCGCCTCGTCCTCGTCGCGCACGGCGGTCGTTCGCACAGCTGCAACTTTCGCATCCGGAAACGCCTCGAAAATCGCCGAAATCGCCGGATGCCGCTTCATCGCCACCAATTCCGCCTCCTCCCGATCGCGCCGCTGCTGCCCGAGTGTCGGCTCCCCCGCCGTCTTCGACAACACCACCATCCAGCGCCGCTCCGTCCAGCGATTGAGCTTCTCACGCAGATCGTTAGCGATCTCCGGTGGCGCGCCGGG